>NZ_JAVERO010000058.1:0-12863 GCF_034007085.1 Castellaniella sp.
TTGCAGGCGCTGGCCGGCTGGGATGGCCGCGACACGCCACCCGATGCCGCCTTCCAGGCGCTGGCCGATGACCTGGCAAACGCCAAGAACACCCCGGCATCCGGCGAACTCGCCCGCCGGCTCAATTACGAAATCCCCGGCTATCGCTCGCTGATCTTCAAGACCCTGCGGCGCATGCCGATCGAAGCGGCGGACGCCACCGAGGCCCGCGCGCAGCTGACCCGCCTGGACAAGCGCTGGGCCGACCCCGCCTATTGGGCCGTCATCGCCAGCAATGACCGGACCTGGACCCCGTACTACCTGCTGGCCTCGCTGGACCTGAAGCTCGATACCAACGGCAGTATCGTGGCCGTGCCCCCCAATACCTCGGCCTTCCAGGAAATCTTTTCCCGCACCTTCGTCATCAGCCTGGTGGTCACCCTGATCACGCTCGCGCTGGGCTACCCCCTGGCGTACTGGATCACACGCCTGAACAAGCGGCAGGCCAACCTTGCGCTGATCTGCATCCTGATCCCCTTCTGGACCTCGGTGCTGGTGCGCATCGCCGCCTGGGTGGTGCTGCTGCAGCGCGAAGGCCTGATCAACAGCGCCCTGGGCGGCCTGGGCCTGATTGCCGAACCCCTGCCCCTGCTGTTCAACCGCCTGGGCGTGTACATCGCCATGGTGCATATCCTGCTGCCTTTCATGGTGCTGCCCCTGTACAGCGTGATGCGGTCCGTGCCGCCCAGCTACCAGCGTGCCGCGATTTCCCTGGGCAGCCACCCCTTTGCCGCCTTCTGGCGCGTGTACGTGCCGCAAACCTATCCCGGCATCGCGGCCGGCTCGTTGCTGGTATTCATCATCGCCATCGGCTACTACATCACCCCTGCCCTGCTGGGGGGCGCCGGCGACCAGATGATCAGCTATTACGTCGCTTACTTCACCAACCAGACCATCAACTGGGGCATGGCCAGCGCGCTGGGCCTGATCCTGCTGGCGGCCACCCTGCTGCTCTACGCCCTGTACCGCCGGATCTCCGGCAAGGAACTGGCCCTGAACTGAAAGGATCCGACATGTTCAAGACCGAATTCCCGCCCTACCTGTCCCTGACCGAGCGCACCTGGCATTACGCGCTGCGCATCCTGTGCGCACTGGTGCTGGTGTTCCTGCTGCTGCCGATCCTGGTGATCGTGCCGCTGTCATTCAACCAGAGCTCGATGCTGCTCTACCCCATCGAGTCGTTTTCCCTGCGCTGGTACGAGACCCTGTTCCAATCGGACGACTGGGCCCGGGCCACGACCAACAGTTTCATCGTCGCGCCCGCCGCCACCCTGCTGGCCACGGTGCTGGGCACCCTGGCCGCAGCCGGGCTGCACCGTGTCGAATTCCGTGGCAAGAGCCTGTTGATGGCGGTTTTGATCTCGCCGATGATCGTGCCCCTGGTGGTGACCGGCCTGGGCATCTATCTGTTTTTCGCGCCCTACGGCCTGGTCAACAGCTACGGCGGCCTGATCCTGGCCCTGGCCGCCATCGGCGCGCCCTTCGTGGTCACCACGGTATCGGCCACGTTGCAAGGTTTCGATCCCAACCTGCTGCGCGCCAGCTACAGCCTGGGCGCCGGCCCGTTCCTGACCTTCTTTCGCGTCACACTGCCCATCATCGCCCCCGGCGTCATCGCCGGTGCGCTGTTCGCCTTTGCCACCGCCTTCGACGAAATCGTGATCACCCTGTTCCTGGCCGGGCCCGAACAAGTCACCCTGCCACGCCAGATGTTCACCGGCATCCGCGAGAACATCAGCCCGGTGATCGCTGCGGTGGCGACCATCCTGATCCTGTTTTCGACGGCGCTGCTGCTGGCCCTGGAATGGCTGCGTGGCCGCGTCGAGGCCAAGACCGTGCGGCTGGACGGCTGAACGACCCGCCGCGCAGGCGATCAGACCTGCGCCAGGGCCTCGCGGACCGCATCCAGACGGTCCGCCGGGACACGCGCCCAGCACAGCCCGTCCGCTGCCAGTTCGACGTGCCCATCGGATCCCGGCACCAGATCCGAAAGATCCCGCGCGGCAAAGGATCGGCCCAGAGCATTCAGGACCTTGGGGTCGCCAAAGGGTTCGGACAGCAGCAGTTCAGTCCCATCGGCAGCAAACAGGCGCTGGCGGAAGCGGCCATCCTCGTCTCGGAAAGACACCATCCGGGCACGGCCCGCACGTGCCGCGCCAGACGTTCCGGCACTGCCCGCTGCAGCGGTTTTCGATACCATGCGCAAGCCCACGGCCTCGCGCAGACGCGCCATCATGGGGATCGCGATGCGCCGCGCCTTGGCCGCGCCATCCCGCAGGATGTCCTCGATCCGCTCGGGGTGGGCCACCAGATCCGCATAGCGATCGCGCATCGGGCCGATCTGGGCTTCGATCTGCTCGCACAGCGCCTGCTTGGCCTCGCCCCAGCCCAGGCCCCCTTCCAGGGCGGCGCGGAAATCCGCCGACTGCTCGTGCGTGGCAAAGGCCTGGTACAAGGTGAACAGATGCGAACCCTCGGCGTCCTTGGGTTCACCCGGCAGGCGCGAATCGGTGACGATGCGCGCCACGGCCGATTTCAGCGCCTTGGACCCGCCCTCGAACAGGGGAATGGTGTTGTCGTAGCTCTTGGACATCTTGCGCCCATCCAGGCCCGGCAGGGTCGCAACGGCTTCGTCGATCTGGACTTCCGGCAGCACGAACAAGTCCTCGCCCCGACCATACAGGTGATTGAATCGCTGGGCGATGTCACGCGCCATTTCCAGGTGCTGGATCTGATCGCGCCCCACCGGCACGCGATGGGCATTGAACATCAGGATATCGGCCGCCATCAGCACCGGGTAGGAAAACAGCCCCATGGTGACGCCATCGTCCGGTTCCACGCCCTTGGCGGTATTGACATCCACGGACGCCTTGTAGGCATGCGCCCGGTTCATCAGGCCCTTGGCCGTGACGCAACTCAACATCCAGCACAGTTCCGGGATTTCCGGGACATCCGACTGCCGGTAGAAGGTAGTGCGTTCCGTGTCCAGCCCTGCGGCAACCCAGGTGGCGGCAATCTCCAGCCGTGAGCGCGCAATGCGCGCGGGATCGTCGCACTTGATCAGCGCGTGATAGTCGGCCAGGAAGAAGAAGGCATCCACACCGGGTTCGGTGCTGGCCTGGATCGCCGGGCGGATGGCGCCAGCATAATTGCCCAAATGGGGAGTCCCCGACGTGGTGATGCCAGTCAGGACGCGGGTGGCAGGTGTGCTCATGGGGTTTTCCAGGCGGTTGAGACGTATCCGTCCCTACAGGACGACCGAAGCCCGGCGTGTTTCGGCCAGGTATTCGCGCGACTGCATTTCCATCAGGCGCGACACGGTGCGAGGGAATTCATTGGACATCGGGCCTTGAGTATAAAGCTCATCGGCCGGACACTGGGCCGACAGGATCAGCTTGACCTTGTGGTCGTACAGCACATCCACCAGCCAGGTAAACCGACGGGCCTCGGACGCCTGGCGCGGACTCATGCGCGGCACGTCGGACACGATCACCGTCTGGAAGCGGTCGGCCAGTTCCAGATAATCGTTCTGTGAACGCGGCGTGCCGCACAGGGCCTGGAAGCTGAACCAGACCACATTCCCGGCCAGTGCCACGGCCTGGATCTCGCGGTTTTCGATGTGCAGGACAGGGGACTGCTCGGCCGTGTCGGCCAGACGCTCGAACGCCGAACGCAGCTCATCGTGGGTCGTGGCTGCGATGGGCGTGATGTAAGTGCGCAACTGCGCCAGAGTGCGCCGCCGATAGTCCACCCCGGCATCGACATTCATCACGTCCATCTTTTCCTGGATCAGGGCGATGGCCGGCAGAATGCGGTCGCGATGCAGGCCGTCCGGGTACAGCGTGGACGGCTCGTAGTTCGAAGTCATGACAAAAGACGTGCCCCGTTCGAACAGGCGCAGCAGCAGCCGGTACAGGATCATGGCATCGGCCACGTCCGAGACGTGAAATTCGTCGAAACAGATCAGGCGGTAGCGCGCAGCGATCTTGCGCGCCACGTGGTCCAGCGGATCGACCTCGCCGCTGACGGCACGGATTTCCCGGTGAACCCCGCGCATGAATTCATGAAAATGCAGGCGCACCTTGCGCTTGACGGGCACGGTCAGGTAGAACGCGTCCATCAGAAAGCTCTTGCCGCGCCCGACACCGCCCCACAGGTAGACGCCACGCGGCACGTCCGGACGTCGAAACAGTTTTTTCAGGCTGTTCGAGCGCTGGTGCTTGAATGCGATCCAGTCGTCATAGTATCGCTGCAGGCGCTCGACCGCTGCGCGCTGGGCCTCGTCGGCGACGAAGCCCCGTTCGCGCAGGGCTTGCGCATAATACGCGCTGACATCCATCGCCAGTGGCTTACAGGTTCAGCGTGCGCTTGTCGACGGCCAGAGCGGCTTCCTTGACGGCTTCGGACAGGGTCGGATGCGCATGGCAGATGCGCGCGATGTCCTCGGCTGCGCCGCGGAATTCCATGATGGTCACGGCCTCGGCGATCAGTTCGGAGGCCATCGGCCCGACGATGTGGACCCCCAGGACCTCGTCGGTCTTGGCATCGGCCAGGATCTTGACGAACCCCGTGGTGTCGCCCAATGCGCGAGCACGGCCATTGGCCATGAAGGGGAAACTGCCTACCTTGTAGTCGCGCCCCTCGGCCTTCAGGGCCTGCTCGGTCTTGCCGACCCAGGCGACTTCGGGCGAGGTATAGATGACCCAGGGGATGGTATCGAAATTGACATGCCCATGCTGGCCAGCGATCCGTTCGGCCACCGCCACGCCTTCTTCCTCGGCCTTGTGCGCCAGCATCGGCCCACGCACCACATCGCCCACGGCCCAGACGTTGCTCAGATTGCTGCGGCAGTCCTCGTCGACCACCACGAATCCGCGCTCATCCAGTTTCAGGCCCACCACATCGGCACCCAGTCCCTGCGTGTTGGGCACACGGCCGATGGAGACGATCAAGTGGTTGACCGACAGTTTCTGCTCGGCGCCAGCCGCGTCCGTGTATTGCACATTGACGCCCTTGGCCGACGTTTTGACCTCGCCGATGCGCACCCCGGTCTGGATGTCCAGCCCCTGCTTGACGAGGGCTTTCTGGGCTTCCTTGGCCACATCGCGATCCACCGCCCCCAGAAAATCGGGCATGGCTTCCAGGATGGTGACCTCGGCGCCCAGGCGCCGCCAGACGCTGCCCATTTCCAGGCCGATGACGCCCGCGCCAATGATGCCCAGTTTCTTGGGCACGGCAGGAATCCGCAGCGCCCCATCGTTCGACAGGATCTGCGTTTCGTCAAAGGGCACGCCCGGCAGCGCGCGCGGGCTGGAACCCGTGGCGACGATCACGTGCCGGCCTTCCAGGTCCTCTTCCGTCTTGCCGGAGACCTTGACCGACCAGCCAAAGTCCGTCTTGGCGGCCAGCGACCCGGTGCCATGGAAGAAGGACACTTTGTTTTTCTTGAACAGGTACAGAATGCCTTCGTTGTTCTGCTTGACCACCGTATCCTTGCGGCCGATCAGCTTGGCCAGATCCAGGCTGACGCCCTTGGCCGTGATGCCATGGTCGGCGAAGTGGTGGTTGATCTGCTCGTAGTGCTCGGACGACTGCAGCAGCGCCTTGGACGGAATGCAGCCGACGTTGGTGCAGGTGCCGCCGGGGGCCGGCTTGCCCGCCGCATTGCTCCAGGCGTCCACGCAGGCCACGGCCAGGCCCAGCTGGGCGGCGCGGATGGCGGCGATATAGCCCCCTGGGCCAGCGCCGATCACGATCACATCGAATTGTTTTGCCATGATGAGTTCTCGAATGGGTACGTGGGCATGCACCAGGCGCATGCCCACTGGACGCTCCGTGGAAGGCGCGCCCGAAATGGCGGTACGCCCTGGATCAGACGCCCAGCAGCAGGCGTTGGGGATCTTCCAGGGCTTCCTTCATGGCCACCAGGGCCAGGACGGCTTCGCGGCCATCGATGATCCGGTGGTCGTAGGACAGCGCCAGGTAGTTGATCGGACGGATCACGATCTGGCCGTTTTCCACGACCGGACGATCCTTGGTGGCATGGATGCCGAGGATGGCCGATTGGGGCGGGTTGATGATCGGGGTCGAGAGCATCGAGCCAAACACACCACCATTGGAGATCGAAAAAGTGCCGCCAGTCAGTTCATCCAGGCCCAGTTTACCCGCCTGGGCGCGCTGGCCAAAATCAGCGATCTGCTTTTCGATTTCCGCGATGCTGAGCTGGTCGGCATTGCGCAGGATGGGCACGACCAGGCCACGCGGGCTGCCCACGGCGATACCAATGTCGAAATACCCATGGTAGATGATGTCCTTGCCATCCACCGAAGCATTGACGATCGGATAACGCTTGAGCGCAGCCACGGCCGCCTTGACGAAGAAGGACATGAAGCCAAGCTTGACGCCATGTTCCTTTTCGAAGGATTCCTTGTATTTCTTGCGCAGATCGATCACCGCCTGCATGTTGACCTCGTTGAAGGTCGTCAGGATGGCATTTTCCGTCTGGGACTGGATCAGACGTTCCGCCACGCGGGCACGCAGGCGGCTCATGGGCACGCGCTGTTCGGGGCGGCCGTCCAGGCCCACCGGCACCGGAGCGACCGGGGCAGCAGGCGCAGCCGACGCCGGCGCGGCATTCAGCGCATCGCCCTTGGTGACGCGGCCGGCACGGCCCGTGCCCTCGACCGAGGCCGGGTCGATGCCTTTTTCGGACAGGATCTTGCCTGCGGCGGGCGAAGCCACGGCAGACTTGGTGGCCACCGGCGCAGGCGCAGCAACGGCGGCCTGTGCAGGCGCTGGCGCTGGTGCGGCAGCGGCCGCAGCCGGGGCGGCCGCCTTGGCATCGGTGTCGATGCGGGCCAGGACTTCGCCCGAAGTGACGGTACTGCCGTCGCCCTTGACGATTTCAGAAAGCACGCCCGCGACCGGGGCCGGGACTTCCAGCACCACCTTGTCGGTTTCGACCTCGATCAGGATTTCGTCGGCCTGCACGGCTTCGCCGGGTTGCTTTTTCCAGTTGAGCAGCGTGGCTTCCGACACTGATTCTGAAAGCTGCGGAACGAGGACTTCGGTAATGGCCATGATGTTTTTTCCGTATTGTCTATGTCTATATTTGAGGGAGGTCGGATTATTTGATCAGAGAGAAGCTTTTCAGCTTGGGTGCGAAAGCCTGCTCGATCAGGGCACGCTGCTGTTCCTGGTGCTTGGCCAGGTAGCCGACGGCAGGCGAGGCCGAGGCCGGGCGGCCGGCGTAGCCCAGCTTTTGACCGTCGCTCATATTTTCGTACAGATGATGCTGCACGTAGAACCAGGGCCCCTGGTTCTGTGGTTCGTCCTGGACCCAGACCAGTTCCTTGGCGTTGGTGTATTTCTGCAGTTCGGCCTGGAAGGACTTGTGCGCAAACGGATAGAGCTGTTCGATGCGCAGGACGGCGACGTCCTTGCGGTCCTGTTCCTGCCGGGCATTCACCAGGTCGTAGTAGACCTTGCCGGAGCAGATCAACACCCGCTTGACGGCTTCGGGAGCGATGTCTGCATGGGTTTCGCCGATCACCGGCAGGAAAGAACCCGTCGCCAGATCTTCCAGAGGCGAAGTAGCGTTCTTGTTGCGCAGCAGCGACTTGGGCGTGAAGATGATCAGCGGCTTGCGGAAAGGCCGGATCATCTGGCGGCGCAGGACGTGAAAGATCTGCGCGCCATTGGTCGGCTGCACGACCTGCATGTTGTTGTCGGCGCACAGCTGCAGGAAGCGTTCGATGCGGCCCGAGGAGTGTTCCGGCCCCTGGCCTTCGTAGCCATGCGGCAGCATCAGCACCAGGCCGCATTGGCGGCCCCACTTGGCCTCGCCCGACGAAATGAACTGGTCGATCACGACCTGGGCGCCATTGGCGAAATCGCCGAACTGCGCTTCCCAGATGGTCAGCACGTTGGGTTCGGCCGTGGCATAGCCATATTCGAAACCCAGCACGGCGGCTTCGGACAGCACGGAGTCGATCACGGTAAACGGCGCCTGACCCTCGGACACGTTCTGCAGCGGCACATAGGTCCCATCGTCCCAGCGCTCGCGTTTCTGGTCGTGCAGCACGGCATGGCGGTGGGTAAAGGTGCCGCGCCCGGAATCCTGGCCGGTGATGCGGATCGCATAGCCATTGGCCACCAGGGTCGCAAAGGCCAGGTGTTCGCCCATGCCCCAATCCACGGGATGCTCGCCGCGCGCCATGGCCAGGCGGTCACCCAGCAGTTTCTTGACCAGCGGGTGCACGGTAAAGCCATCGGGGATCTGGGTCAGCCGTTCGCCGATCCGGGTCAGTTCTGCCAGAGGCACCCCGGTATCCGCATGATCGGTCCACTTGGCACCCAGGAACGGCGACCAGTCGGTGGCGTACTTGTTCTTGTAGTCGGTCAGGACGGGCTCGACCGTGCGTTGGCCGTCTTCCATCAGCTGACGGTAGTCCTTGACCATCTGGTCGGGTTCGTCCTGGGCCAGCACCCCCTGGGCCACCAGGCGATCGCCATAGAGCTTGCGCGTACCAGGGTGCGTGCCGATGCTCTTGTACATCAGCGGCTGGGTCAGGGACGGCGTGTCCTGTTCGTTGTGGCCCAGCTTGCGGAAGCAGACGATGTCCACGACCACGTCGTGCTTGAACTGCTGGCGGTAATCCAGGGCCAGGCGGGTGACGAAGACCACGGCCTCGGGGTCGTCGCCGTTGACGTGAAAGACCGGGGCCTCGATCATCTTGACCACGTCCGTGCAATACAGCGTGGAACGTGTGTCGCGCGGATCGGACGTCGTGAAGCCGATCTGGTTGTTGATGACGATGTGCAGGGTGCCGCCCGTGCCGTAGCCGCGCGTCTGGGCCAGGTTCAGGGTTTCCATCACCACGCCCTGGCCGGCAAAGGCCGCGTCGCCATGCACCAGCACCGGCAGGACCTGATCGCCGGCTTCGTCGTCGCGGCGATCCTGGCGGGCGCGCACGCTGCCTTCGACCACGGGGTTGACGATTTCCAGGTGCGAGGGGTTGAACGCCAGCGACAGGTGGACCGGCCCGCCGCGCGTGGCCAGATCGCTGGAAAAGCCGTTGTGGTATTTGACGTCGCCGTCGCTGAGCCCCTGGGCGTGCTTGCCCTCGAATTCGGCAAACAGATCGCCGGGCATTTTGCCCATGATATTGACCAGCATGTTCAGGCGGCCGCGGTGGGCCATGCCGACGACGATTTCCTGGACGCCGTTTTCACCGGCATGGTTCACGACCTCGTCCATGGCGGCGATGAAGCTTTCACCGCCTTCCAGGGAAAAGCGCTTCTGGCCTACGTATTTGGTGTGCAGGAATCGCTCCAGCCCCTCGGCCTCGGTCACCTGGCGCAGAATGTTGCGCTTTTCGTCCACGGTGAAATCGGGAATGCCCAGCGTGGATTCCAGGCGTTCCTGGATCCAGCGTTTGACCGCCGGATCCGAAATGTGCATGAATTCGGCGCCGATGTGATGGCAGTACGTATCGCGCAGGGCCTTGAGGATGTCCCGCATGGTCATCGTATCGGCCTTGGTGAAATACGTGTTCGTGGCCGAATAGATCTGATCGAGATCCGCCTCGGTCAAACCATAGAAGGCCGGATCCAGTTCCGGGATTTCCGGACGATCGCGGCGCTTCAGGGGATCGAGCTGAGCGATGCGGGAACCCAGCGAACGGTAGGCGGCGATGATGGACTGGACGTAGACCTGCTTGCTGGCGATGGCCAGGGACTGGTCGGAGGCTTGTGCGGGACGAACCTGGAAGGCGTTCTCGCGGGCGCGCTGGGCAAAGGATGCGATGATCGGCGCGTGGGCCTGGTCGCGGGTGGCTTCACGACCGTCTGCCGCGGGCTGGTGCTGCAACTGGTCGAAGTAGGCGCGCCACTGGTCCGGAATGGAACCCGGGTTGTCTAGATAGGCTTCGTAGAGATCTTCTACATAGGGCGCATTGGCCCCGAACAAATAGGAGTTGGACTGGAGTTCTGATTCCGTGGACATTGTGCGCTTCACCTGACGGGTGCTTCACCCGAACGATGCAGATTGAGAAACCTTCCGCGACTCGGCCAGACCGATGGGCGGATAGCAGGGGGCAGAAGGCAGCGGTACGACGCCTTGCATATGCCGTATTAAGGACAAAGTATACCTGCCCAACGGCATGGGTTTAAACTGATCGGCCCAAAACGCCCATTTCAGGCCACTTTTCGCCTGACTGGCGTTGGGATTAACAAACACTTCAGCCGCAAACCCGAACGATACAAAACCCGCAGGAGCACAGGCAGCCATGGACCTGAAAGACGACCGCGCTAAAATGGCGCTCGATTACCACGCGTTTCCCACCCCCGGGAAGATTTCCGTGGTTCCGACCAAGCCCCTGGCCAATCAGGACGATCTGACCCTGGCGTATTCCCCGGGGGTGGCAACCGCCAGCATGTCCATCCACGCCGAAGGCGAATCCGCTGCGGCCAAATACACCTCGCGCGCCAATCTGGTGGGGGTGGTCACCAACGGCACGGCCGTGCTCGGGCTGGGCAACATCGGCCCCCTGGCCGCCAAACCCGTCATGGAAGGCAAGGGCTGCCTGTTCAAGAAATTCGCCGGCATCGACGTCTTTGACATCGAGCTCAACGAACACGACCCGGACAAACTGGTCGACATCATTGCCGCGCTGGAGCCGACGCTGGGCGGAATCAACCTGGAAGACATCAAGGCGCCGGAATGCTTCTACATCGAAAAGAAGCTGCGCGAACGCATGAAAATCCCTGTCTTCCACGACGACCAGCATGGTACCGCCATCATCTCCTCGGCCGCCGTCCTGAACGGCCTGAAGGTCGTCGGCAAGGACATCGGCCAGGTCAAGCTGGTGTGCTCGGGCGCAGGCGCCGCCGCCATCGCCTGCCTGGACCTGATGGTCAAACTCGGCGTCTCGCGGCAGAACATCTACGTGGTCGATTCGCGCGGCGTGATCTGGGAAGGCCGCGATGAACAGATGGAACCCAACAAGGCCCGCTACGCCCAGAAGACCGACGCCCGCACCCTGGCCGATGTCTGCCAGGGCGCCGACGTGTTCCTGGGCTGCTCGGCCCCTGGCGTGCTGACCCAGGCCATGGTGCGCACCATGGCCGACCGCCCGCTGATCCTGGCCCTGGCCAACCCCGACCCCGAAATCCGCCCCGAAGACGCCAAGGCCGCCCGACCCGACTGCATCGTGGCCACCGGCCGTTCGGACTATCCGAACCAGGTCAACAATGTGCTGTGCTTCCCCTTCATTTTCCGGGGCGCGATGGACTGCGGCGCCACGGTCATCAATGAAGAGATGAAGCTGGCCTGCGTCAAGGCCATCGCCGAACTGGCCCAGGCCGAAAGCGACGCCGAGGTCGCGGGCGCCTACGCCGACCAGGACCTGTCCTTCGGGCCGGAATACATCATTCCCAAGCCTTTCGATCCACGACTGATCATCAAGATCGCCCCGGCCATCGCCCAGGCCGCAGCGGATTCCGGCGTGGCTCGCCGCCCGATCGAGGACATGGACGCCTACCGTCAGTCCCTGCTCAGCATCGTCTACCACTCCGGCCAATTGATGCGCCCGCTGTTCCACCAGGCCAAGTCCGCGCCCAAGCGCGTGATCTACGCCGACGGCGAAGACGAACGCGTGCTGCGTGCCGCGCAGACGGCGCTGGACGAAAATATCGCCTTCCCGATCCTGGTCGGCCGGCCGTCGGTCATCAATATGCGCATCCAGAAATTCGGCCTGCGCCTGCAACCGGGGACAAACGTCGAGATCGTCGACCCCGAAGACGATGCGCGCTTCAATGAAACCTGGAGCGCCTACTACAAGCAGCGCGGCCGCCACGGCGTCACGCCCGACATCGCCAAGGCCATGGTGCGCAAGCACAATTCTCTGATCGGGGTGATGCTGCTGCAACGCGGCGATGCCGACGCAATGATCTGCGGGGTGGCCAGCCGATTCGACAACCAGTTGCGCTACATCGAGGAAATCATCGGCCTCAAGCCCACGGCCCGCACCTACGCCGCCATGAACGTGCTGATGCTGCCGACCCAGACCCTGTTCATCTGCGACACGCACGTCAACGAAGACCCGACCGCCGAACAGATCGCCGACATGACGATCCTGGCCGCCGAGGAAGTTCGCCGTTTCGGCATCGTGCCCAAGATCGCCCTGCTTTCGCATTCCAATTTCGGCAGCCGCCCCACGGCATCCTCGCGCAAGATGGCCGAAGCCCGGCGCCTGATCGTGCAGCGCGCGCCCGAATTGGACATCGATGGCGAAATGCACGCGGACTCGGCCCTGTCGGAAGCCATCCGCGTCAAGGCCTACCCCGACACGACACTGAAAGGGCCGGCCAATCTGCTGATCATGCCCAACCTGGATGCCGGCAACATCACCTACAACATGCTGAAGATGACCGGCAGCCACGGCGTGGCCATGGGCCCGGTGCTGCTGGGCGCTGCACGCCCGGTCCACATCCTGACCACCAGTTCCACGGTGCGCCGCATCGTCAACATGACGGCCCTGGCCGTGGTGGACGCCCAGCAGGAAGCCGGCGAGACGACCTGAAGCCAGCCTGCCCGGCCCTGCAGACAGGGTCCGGGCAGCGGCACATTCCGCCTGGCCGAACCCAGCCGCCCAGCGCGGCTGGCCACCCGGAACGACTGTTCAGCACGGCTGATCAGGATCGGATGCCTGCAAATAGGCCTCCTCGATGCAGGCGACCAGCCCGTGGCGGCGGATCCGCGCCCGTGTATCCCGCGCCAGCGCATGCGCCTGCGGCGGACAATAATCAATGGCGATCACCGG
>NZ_JAVERO010000032.1:0-20547 GCF_034007085.1 Castellaniella sp.
ATGTACCAACCCGACATCATTGCCCGTCCGTCCAGCAGCCGCACCGGGCCGGATTCGGCGCGGGTCAGGGTATGGATTTCGGCCGCGCCGGACCAGGACAGCCACAGCGGCTGAAAGCCCACCAATACCGGGCGCAAGGCTGAATAGGGACGCTTGGCCCCCTTGGCCACCAGCGCGACGCATCCGTGATCACGGGTAAAGGCCTGGACGATGAGCGAGGTCTCGCGCCAGGGGCTGGCGTGCAGCACGTAGCCACGCGCATTCAGGATGCGCTGGCCGCGTCTACTCATAGCCCAGTTCCCGCAGGGCCGCCTCGCGATCCGACCAGCCCTTGCGGACCTTGATGTAGATATCCAGAAAGACCGGTTTTTCGAGCAGCTTGACGATGTCCTGACGGGCCTCGGTCGCGATACGTTTCATGTGCTGCCCGCCCGCTCCCAGCAGAATGGGCCGGTGACTGTCGCGCTCGATCACGATGCAGGCCGCAATGCGCGCGCCATCGTCGTTTTCTTCCCACTGCTCGATGACCACGGTGCAGCCATAGGGCAGTTCGTCGCCGACCAGGCGGAAGATCTTTTCCCGGATCAGTTCGGCCGCCAGAAAACGCAATGGCCGGTCCGTCAGGGTATCGGCCTCGAACAGGTGTTCGCCCTCGGGCAGGTGGCGGGCGACTTCCTGGATCAGGACATCCAGTTGCACGTCCCGCAGCGCGCTGACCGGCACCACGGCGGCGTAGGGGAACTGTTCCATCAGGCGCGACACATAGGCGAACAGGGAATTCTTGTCCTTGACCGCATCGACCTTGTTGACCGCCAGAATCACCGGGCGATTCCGGGGCAGCAGCGGCACTATCCCGGCATCGCCAGCCGACCATTTCCCGGCCTCGACCACATGGATCACGACATCGACCTCGGCCAGGGCCTGGGTGACCACCCGGTTCATCATGCGGTTCATGGCGCCGCCATGCCGTGTCTGGAAGCCGGGCGTATCGACAAAGACGAATTGATCCTGGTCACGCGTCAACACGCCATGGATACGATGGCGGGTAGTCTGGGCCTTGCGTGAGACGATGGACAGCTTGGCCCCGACCAGGGCATTGCCCAGGGTGGACTTGCCGACATTGGGGCGCCCCACAATGGCGACGAAACCGCAACGACTGACGCTGGAAGCATTCATTTTTTGTCCCGGTCCTTCTGGCCTTGAGCCTTGTCCTGCGCCACAGCCACGGGCAGGGAAAGCTGCGCCGGCCGGCGGCGGCGCGGGGCCCGGCGCGCCGGGCCCAGGGATTCGATGGCGCTGATCGCCTGGCTGGCCGCCGCCTGCTCGGCGGCACGCCGGCTGCTGCCGCAGGCCTGCACCCGGATACCCAGCGGGGCAATTTCACAAACCACGTCGAACAGCTGATCGTGCGCCGCCCCACGCGTGGCGACGACCTCGTAGTGCGGCAGGGGATGGCCTCGCCCCTGGACGAGTTCCTGCAGCAGGGTCTTGGCGTCCTTGCCGAATGTGCGCAAGTCGATGTGCGCCAGGATCGGGCGGTACAGGCGTTCGATGACGCGGCTGATTTCCGGATAGCCACCATCCAGGTAGATCGCACCGAAGATCGCCTCCAGCGCATCCGCCAGAATCGATGGACGGCGGAAACCACCGCTCTTGAGTTCGCCTTCGCCCAGGCGCAGGTGCGTTGACAGAGACAGGGTCTGGGCGATGTCGGCCAGGGCGGACTGTTTGACCAGGTTCGAGCGCACCCGGGACAGATCGCCCTCGTCCATTTCAGTGTGTTCGGCGAACAGCAGCGTGGAGACGACGAAATTCAGGACCGAATCCCCCAGGAATTCCAGCCGCTCGTTGTGCGGCATGCCGTGGCTGCGATGGGTCAGGGCGCGATCCAGCAGCGCTGCATCCCGAAAATGGTAGTCCAGGGCGGACTGCAGGGAATCCAGAGAGGCCATTACTTGAACCCACCGATCCGGCTGGGTGAACCGAAGTTCATCCAGATGAAGAAAGCGCGCCCGACGATGTAGCTGTCGGGGACAAAGCCCCAATAGCGGCTGTCCAGACTATTGTCGCGATTATCGCCCATCATGAAGTAATGGCCGGCCGGCACGGTGCAGCGCACGCCGTCGAGCAAATAGGCACACGCCTGGAAATCGGGAAAGCGCGTGATCGGCATCAGTTCCTGCGGGGCCTGGGTATTGAGCAGAATGCGATGCGAGACATCGCCCAATTGTTCCCGGTACTGTTCCACATAGACGGCGCGGTCAGGTTCGTAGTAATCCCCATCACGGCTGCGCGGCACGGGCGTGCCATTGATCGACAGGACCTTGTTGCGATATTCGATCACATCGCCCGGCACGCCGACCACCCGCTTGATGTAGTCCACCGAAGGATCGACCGGGTAGCGAAAAACCACCACGTCGCCACGCCGGGGGGTGCCCACATCGAAAATCTTGCGATCGATCACAGGCAGGCGGATACCGTATTCGTACTTGTTCACCAGGATCAGATCGCCATTTTCCAGGGTCGGCAGCATGGATCCCGATGGAATCCGGAATGGCTCGACCACAAAGGAACGCAGCACGAAGACGAACAAAATCACGGGAAAGAAACTGACGCAGTATTCCACCCACCAGGACGGGTGGTTGGCCCGCTCGTAGGCCTGATCGCATTCGACCTGCAGGGCGGCCGGATCCAGCCCGGCGGCGTTGTTGCGGCAGGCCTGCGCGGCCGCCTCGGCACGGGCGCGGCGGCGGCCGCGCAGCACGCAGACGTCCAGCAGCCAGACCAGGCCCGTCACGACCAGCGCGACGAACAGCAACAAGGCGAAATCCCAGCTCATGCGGTGTCCTTTTTTATTTGTCTTCGACCTGCAGCACGGCCAGGAAGGCTTCTTGCGGAATTTCCACGTTGCCGACCTGCTTCATGCGTTTCTTGCCGGCCTTCTGCTTTTCAAGCAGCTTCTTTTTACGCGAAATGTCGCCGCCATAGCACTTGGCCAGCACGTTCTTGCGCAGGGCCTTGACGTTTTCGCGGGCGACGACCTCAGCGCCGATGGCGGCCTGGATGGCGATGTCGAACATCTGGCGCGGGATCAGGCCGCGCATGCGCGTCACCACATCGCGCCCCCGGGCCCGGGCATTGGCGCGGTGCACGATCATGGACAGCGCATCGACCCGGTCGCCGTTGATCAGCAAGTCCACGCGCACCACATCAGCCACGCGGTATTCCTTGAATTCATAATCCATGGAGGCATAGCCTCGCGACACGGATTTCAGGCGATCGAAGAAATCCAGCACGATTTCCGCCAGGGGGATTTCGTAGCGCAGATGCACCTGGCGCCCGTGATAGCTCATGTCCAGTTGCACGCCGCGCTTGGCCGTGCACAGCGACATGACCGGCCCCACGTATTCCTGCGGCATGAGCAGCGTCACCGTCATGATGGGTTCGCGGATTTCCTGGATGTGGCCGACTTCGGGCATGCGCGAGGGGCTGTCCACCATCAGCAGCGTGCCATCCCGGTGCAGGACTTCGTAGACCACCGATGGCGCGGTGGTGATGATGTCCATGTCGAATTCACGTTCCAGCCGTTCCTGGACGATATCCATGTGCAGCAGGCCGAGAAAACCGCAGCGAAAGCCAAAACCCAGCGCCTGCGAGACCTCGGGTTCGAACATCAGCGAGGAATCGTTGAGCTTGAGTTTTTCCAGGGAATCGCGCAGCTGGTCGTATTCGCTGGATTCGACCGGATAGACCCCGGCGAACACCTGGGGCTTGACTTCCTTGAAGCCCGGCAGCGGCGCAGCGGCCGGCTTGCCAGCCAGCGTCAGGGTGTCGCCGACCTTGGCATGTTCCAGTTCCTTGATGCCGGCAATGATGAAGCCGACCTCGCCGGCTGAAAGCTGGTCGCGTGCCTGGGATTTGGGCGTGAACACCCCCACCTGTTCGCACAGATGGGAGGCGCCGGTGGCCATCAGCAGGATCTTGTCCTTGGGCCGCAAAATGCCGTTGACCACGCGCACCAGCATCACCACGCCGACATAGTTGTCGAACCAGGAATCGATGATCAGGGCCTGCAGCGCGGCGTCGGGATCGCCCTGGGGGGGCGGCACCCGCGCCACGACGGCCTCCAGGATCTCGTCGATGCCCAGGCCGGTCTTGGCGCTGGCCAGGATGGCGTCGGTGGCGTCGATGCCGATCACGTCTTCGATTTCAGCGGCAGCGGCATCCGGATCGGCCGAGGGCAGGTCCATCTTGTTCAGGACTGGCAGGACCTCGACCCCCAGTTCGATCGCCGTGTAGCAATTGGCAACAGTCTGGGCCTCGACCCCCTGGGTCGAGTCCACCACCAGCAGCGCGCCTTCGCAGGCTGACAGCGAACGGCTGACCTCGTAGGAAAAGTCCACGTGGCCTGGGGTATCGATCAGGTTCAGCGCATAGACCCGGCCATCGGCCGCCGTATAGCGCAGCGCAGCCGTCTGGGCCTTGATGGTGATGCCGCGCTCGCGCTCGATGTCCATGGAATCCAGGACCTGAGCCTCCATTTCGCGATCCTGCAGGCCCCCGCAACGCTGGATCAGGCGGTCGGCCAAGGTCGATTTACCGTGATCGATGTGCGCAATGATGGAAAAATTACGGATATGGTCCATGGAAAGCCAGAAAGAAAAAATAAAGAAGGGAACGCCGCAGGGCGCCCCCTTCTCGTTCAGGGCGTATTTTAACTTTTTCCCAGAATACGGGCTGTGGCCCCACCAGGCCCTGCCAGGCCAGATTGGCTGGGCCCTTTCTGGGAACCGGGCTGGGCCGCACCCAGCCCCGGAAACGCTTATTGCGGCTTGATGATCACCCACTGAGACTGCTGGTCGCGGCTGACCAGCAACACGGCGGGGCGGGATTTGTCCAGGCCCTTGACGATCTGGGCGTATTGTTTCGGGCTGGAGACATCGGTGTCGTTGATCCGCAGGACCACGTCCCCCGGCTCGATCCCGGCTTCCGCCGCTGCGCCTTCGGCCTGATCGACGAGCACCCCCTGGGTGCCGGCGTCTTCCGGCAGGGCCTTGACCTTCAGGCCCAGGCGATCCGTTTCTGCATTGGCAGAGGACGCATCGTCATTGCGGGCAGCCCCCTGGTCGTCCAGTTCGGCGACGGTGGCCTTGAGTTCCAGCGACTTGCCCTTGCGCCAGACCTGGATCGTGGCGCTCGTCCCCGGACGAGTCGCCCCCACCAGGCGCGGCAAGTCGGTCATATGCTTGATCGTCTGGCCATTGAAGCCCGTGATCACGTCGCCCGGATGCACTCCTGCCTTGGCTGCCGGCCCACCGGCTTCGACGCTGCTGACCAGCGCGCCCTGCCCCTTGTCCAGCCCCAGGGCCTTGGCGACATCGTCCTGGACCTCGGTGATCTGCACACCGATGCGTCCACGGGTGACCTTGCCGTGGGCCTTGAGCTGTTCGACCACACGCATCACCTCATCAATGGG
Organism: Castellaniella sp.; assembly: GCF_034007085.1. Lineage (GTDB taxonomy): Bacteria > Pseudomonadota > Gammaproteobacteria > Burkholderiales > Burkholderiaceae_B > Castellaniella. The sequence goes on from NZ_JAVERO010000032.1 coordinate 5,477, forward strand.
GATGGCCAGGGAAATCCCCATGAAACCGCCACTGCGAGAAACGATCTGGGAATTGATGCCCACGACCTGGCCTTGCAGATTGATCAGCGGACCACCAGAATTGCCGGGGTTGACGGCCACGTCAGTCTGGATGAACGGCAGGTAATCGCCCGTGTCGCGGTTGATGGCGCTGACGATGCCGGCCGTGACGGTCGAATCCAGCCCGAAGGGTGAACCGATCGCCAGCACCCACTGCCCCTTGCGCAGCTTGTCCGAATCGCCGATGGGGATCGGCCGCAATCCAGAGGCATCAATCTTGATCAAAGCGATGTCGGTACGCGCATCGGTACCAATGATCTTGGCCTTGTATTCCTTGCCATTGGTCATGGTGACGAAGATGCCATTGGAATTGTCCACGACATGGTTGTTCGTTAGGATATAGCCATCGGCAGAGATCACGAAACCCGAACCAATGCCGCGTGGCACCGTGCGTTCGCCCTGCGATGGGGACTGCGGCTGCTGGGGCCGGGCGCGCGGGCCCTGCGGGTTCGGCTGGCCAAAACCAGGCGGCATGAAATCAGGCCCGAAAAACCAGCGGAACAATTCGGAAGGATCGCCATTGCCCGGACCGATGGGCGAACGGCGCACCGGCACCGCTTCGGTGGTGCGGATATTGACCACCGAGCCCTCGGTGGCCTCGACCACCTGGGTGAAATCGGGCAGCGCCGCGCTGGGCGTGGCCACCGCCTGCGCCTGGGCCGCGCCTGTGGGCAGGGCGGTCGCCAGCACCAGGCTGGCGGCGGCGCCCGCAGCCGCACGCGCCACAGCGGTATACGGCAGATGAAAAGCCATGAGGTTCTCCTTGGAGGGATAGTACGGTCAGTGGGCAGCCTGAGGCAGATATTGGACCGCATGCGCCAGATCGCGCACGGTCTGCGCAGGCACCTCGCCCACTGCGGTCAGCCAGTAGGAAGCCAATCGCATGCGATAGATGCTGATCGCGCCCTGTGTCAGGCCGCCCTGTCTGATGCTTTGATCACGTTTCGGGTCAAAGGTTTCAATGAAGATCGAAATTGCTGCCAATCCATCGGACAGGACCAGCTGATCGACCCTGTGGCCGGCCCGCAGCTGGCGCGCCAGTTCGGCGATCGGCTTGAATCCGGCAGGCGGCAGGACTCGCCAGCCCTGCTCGGCCAGATTCACCGGCTGGCTGGTTTCGGTCTGCAACTGCCAGTTGCGTGTGTTCCAGCGCGAAGCCAGCGCCCCCGGGGGAATCTCGGCGCCGAAAGAGACACGACTGAAAGCCACCTGATCCACCAGATGGCCCTGGGCATCCAGGGTCTGGATCTTGAGCAGCAGGTGGTTTTGCTGGTCGGTGCAGATCCGGTAGCTGTAACGCAGGGCGTCGCGCGCCCTCAGTTCGGACACCGAACATGCGCGCCCGGCCACCCGGTAGATACGATCCAGAGGCTGCCAATCATAATGCTGAGTGATATCCGTTCCATCGCCCAGCAGCAGCGCCGGAAAATGGGCACTGTGCGCCGGCCGCATCACAACGATTCGATGATCCGGCAGCAGGCATTGTTCCATGCCGTCCTGCCGCAGGCATTCCTGGGGAGGGCCGTCCAGGACCTCCTGGCGTTCACGTTCGCCCGTGCCATCGACCAGATGCACCAGATGCGTGGCCCGCAGCACGTGCCCCTGCTGGTAGACGGTCACGCCGGCATAATCCAGGGCACGCGCGGCGGTCTGGACCTGTTGCAAAAATGCCAGCGGATCGGTTTCGGCCGCACCCACGGTGGCTGCCCAGGAAAAAACCAGGCACAACCCCACCCGGCATCCAGCCCGCGCCCAGGTCGGCATCAGCGTGCCCCCATCCCATCGTAGGAGACCTGGCGGACCGCCCCGGCCCCCGCCATCGACTGGTGCGCAGCCATGTAGTCGGCCAGCCCCGGATCGGCAGTGTTGGATTCGTCAGCCTGGGCCATGACCGGAGCAGCGGCGGGCGGCGCGTCCGGAGCAACGAAAAACGGACGCGCCATCCAGACAACGGACGCCACAGCCGCGGCAACCGCCAACCCCGACAGGCCATTGCGCACCAGATGGCGCCGGACCAGCGGCGATGGCGCGACGATCGGCGGCTCGGCCTCGATGGCGGCCGACACGCGCACATAGAAACGATCGGACGGCCGAATCGCCAGGTCCGGGCTGCGCATGACGTCACCGATCAGGTGATAGGTATCCCAGATCTGGCGCCCGTAGGGCGTGTCCAGTTCTTCGGCGCGGATCTCGGCCTCACCGTCCACCCAGGCAGAGACCGAGGCCTCCCAGGTGTTTTCTGCCACAGCGGAATCAGGTTTGGCATTCATGATGGCTCCTTACCAGCGGTGTTCCGAATCGTGTTCCATGACGGGCCGCAGGCGCGCCGCGATGGCTTCACGGGCCCGGTAGATGCGCGAACGGACAGTCCCGATGGGACATTGCATGGTGCTGGCGATCTCTTCATAACTCATCCCTTCGATTTCCCGCAGCACGATCGCGGTGCGCAGATCGTCCGGCAGTTCGTCGATGGCCTCGTTGACGACCTGGGCGACCTGCCGACTGGCCATCAACGATTCCGGGGTACTGTGATCGCTTAGGCCATCGATCCGGTCAAAAGTTTCACCGTCCTCGTTTTCCAGGGGTGCCACAGTGGCTGGCCGACGGTAGTGGGCGGCCTGCCAGTTGCGGGCCGTGTTCAGGGCGATCCGGTAGAGCCAGGTATAGAAAGCGCTTTCGCCCCGGAACTGGGGCAAGGCCCGGTAGGCCTTGATGAAGGCCTCCTGGGCAACATCCTCGATCTCGGCAGGATCGTGGATCATGCGCGACAGCAGGCGCATGATCTTGCGCTGGTATTTGATCACCAGCAGATCGAAGGCGTGGCGTTCGCCGCGCCTGACGCGCTCGACCAGCGCGAGATCGACTTCGCGCTCAGTCATGGCCCCCCCTTGGCGCTGCGCGCGGTCAGAGGCGCCCCACCAGCATCGAACCGTTGGTGCCGCCAAAACCGAAGGAATTGGACAGCGCCACGTCGATCTTCAGGTCGCGGGCCTGATTGGCACAATAATCCAGGTCGCATTCGGGATCCTGGTTGAACAGATTGATGGTCGGGGGCGAGACCTGGTGATGCACCGCCAAGGTCGTGAACACGGCTTCGATGCCCCCGGCCGCACCCAGCAGGTGGCCAGTCATGGACTTGGTGGAATTCACCACCAGTTTGCGCGCATGGTCGCCAAACGCAAGCTTGAGCGCCTCGGTTTCGTTCTTGTCGCCCAGGGGCGTGGAGGTGCCGTGGGCATTGACATAGCTGATCTGGTCCGGATTCACACCGCTGTTGCGCAAGGCATGCAGGATCCCCCGGCGCGGGCCATCCTGATCCGGGCTGGTGATGTGGTGCGCATCGGAACTCATCCCGAAGCCCAGGAATTCGCCATAAATACGGGCGCCGCGACGACGGGCATGTTCGTATTCTTCCAGGACCAGCACGCCAGCGCCTTCGCCCAGGACGAAGCCGTCGCGGTCGCGGTCCCAGGGCCGCGAAGCCGTTTCCGGATCGTCATTGCGGGTGGATAGCGCCCGCATGGCGGCAAAGCCGCCCATGCCCAGGGGAGACACGGAACTTTCGGCCCCGCCCGCCACCATCACGTCGGCATCACCGTATTCGATCAGGCGTGCGGCGTCGCCGATACAATGCAAACCAGTCGTGCAGGCGGAAACCACGGCGTAGCTGGGGCCTTTGAGACCCAGCATGATGGACAGTTGGCCCGAAATCAGGTTGATCAGCGAGGCCGGCACGAAAAACGGCGAAATGCGCCGAGCGCCGCGCTGCAGGAATTCGATCTGGGTTTCTTCGATGCGCGGCAGGCCGCCTATGCCCGAACCGATGATGGTGCCGACGCGATCGGCGTCTTCGGCAGAAATGTCCAGGCCCGAATCGCGCCAGGCCTGGATGCCGGCAGCCACGCCATAATGGATGAAGGTATCCATCTGCTTGGCCTCTTTGGCACCGATGTACTCGGTCACGTCAAAGCCCTTGACCTCGCCCGCGATCTGGCTGCTGAGCACCGAGGCATCGAAACGCGTGACCCGGCCAATGCCCGAGCGGCCATGGATGAGGTTGTCCCAGGCAGTCTGGACATCGTTGCCCACGGGCGACACGATGCCCAATCCGGTTATGACGACACGGCGTTTCACTGAATCGGCTCCTGAGGCTGAAACTAAAAGTAAAAAAGCGGCCCGGGGCGGGCCAGACAGAACGGGCTGTTTCAGCCCGCCGATGGCACCCGCCGCGAACCGCCCCGACAGCCTGTCCGGCTCGGTACGACAGGTCGTCGAGCCCTGGCGCGGCAAGCCGCAACAGGGGGATGGTGATTACTGCTTGCTGTGCGAGGTGATGTAGTCGACCGCCTGTTGGACCGTCGTGATCTTCTCGGCTTCCTCGTCGGGGATTTCGGTTTCGAATTCGTCTTCGAGGGCCATCACGAGCTCGACCATATCGAGCGAGTCGGCACCGAGGTCGTCAAGGAAGGAAGATTCGTTCTTGATCTCGGCTTCGTTGACGCCGAGTTGCTCAGCGACGATCTTCTTGACGCGCTGTTCGATGCTTTCCATGCAAATCTCCAGTAAGGAAAAAACCCCGCGAATTATAGCCAAATGAAACCATCGAGGCTGCGGGTTTGTGTCAAAAAAAACAGTCCCGGCCAGCGGATGGCTTCTGTTCTGGAAGCACGATCGCGCCCGGGCCTGCCTGCTGAGGTTGAACGGATTTTACCTTAGACCGGTCGGATCCGTTCCTGGTGCCTACATGTACATACCACCATTGACGTGCAGGGTCGTCCCTGTTACGTAGCCGGCCAGGGGGCTGGCCAGATAGGCGACCGCATGCGCGATTTCCGCAGCCGAGCCCAGGCGCCCCAGGGGAATCTGCCCCAGGATGGCCGCAGTCTGACTCTCGTTCAGGGCGCGGGTCATGTCCGTGTCGATGAAGCCCGGCGCCACGCAATTGACCGTGATGCCACGGCTGCCGAGTTCGATGGCCAGGGCGCGCGACAGGCCGGCCACGCCCGCCTTGGCGGCGGCATAGTTGGCCTGACCCGCATTGCCGCTGTAACCCACCACGGACGTGATATTGATGATGCGCCCCCACCGGGCCTTCATCATGGTCTTGGCCACACCGCGCGACAGACGGAACACGGACGACAGATTGGTGCCCAGCACGGCGTTCCAGTCCTCGTCCTTCATGCGCAGGATGAGCCCGTCGCGGGTAATCCCCGCATTGTTGACCAGGATGTGCGGCCCACCCGCGCCGGCCAGTTCGGCCAGCAGGGCATCGCAAGCCGCGGCATCGTTGACTTCGAGCACCGCGCCGCGCCCGCCTTGCGGCGCCAGCGTTTCGGTGATGGCCTGGGCGCCGGCCTCGGACGTCGCCGTCCCCACGACCGTGGCGCCCGCAGCCGCCAGTTCCAGGGCGATGGCGCGGCCAATCCCGCGCGATGCGCCCGTCACGAGGGCAATCTTGCCCGTCAGTACGGGTTCCGACATATCAGCCTCCCAGAGCTTCCAGCGTCGATTCCAGGGACGCCGGATCGGTGATGTTGAACGTGTTGATCTCGCGATCGATGCGCTTGACCAGCCCCGACAGAACCTTGCCCGGTCCACATTCGACGATGTGGGTGATGCCGTCGCGTTTCATGGCCTGGATGGTCTCGACCCAGCGGACCGGGTGCCAGGCCTGGCGCACCAGCGCGTCACGGATGGCAGCCGGATCGGACGGGCTGGCCACATCGACATTATTGACCAGCGGAATGGCCGGGGACACCAGGGACACCCCGTCCAGCGCCTGCGCGAGCACGGCGGCCGCCGGTTCCAGCAGACGTGAATGAAAGGGTGCGGACACCGGCAGGGCTACCGCGCGCTTGGCACCGGCCGCGCGCGCCCGTTCGCAGGCGCGTTCGACCGCTGCCGTATGGCCTGCAATCACGACCTGGGCCGGAGCATTGTAGTTGACGGCCTCGACGATCTGGCCTTCGGCCGCCTGGGCACAGGCCTGGCGCACCGCCTCGTCATCCAGCCCCAGGATGGCGGCCATGCCGCCCTCGCCCACAGGCACGGCCGATTGCATGGCCTGGGCCCGCACGCGCACGGTGCGCAAGGCATCGGCCAGGTCCAGTGCATCGGCCGCCACCAGGGCGGAATATTCACCCAGGCTGTGACCGGCCACCAAAGCGGGCGCAACGCCACCCGCCTGTCTCCAGGCGCGGTACATCGCGACGGAACACAGCAGCATGGCCGGCTGGGTGTGCGTGGTCAGGTTCAGTGTTTCAGCCGGGCCCTGGGCAATCAGGCCGGACAGATCCTCGCCCAGCGCCTCATCGCCAGCCCGCAATGTCGCCTGGACCCCGGCGTCGTCTGCCCAGGCGTCCATCATGCCGACGGTCTGCGAGCCCTGGCCCGGAAATACGAATGCAATCTTCATGGTGGTGTCTTCAGATTTTCACGAGGACGGAACCCCAGGTGAAGCCGCCGCCCACCCCCTGCAGCAGCACGGTCTGGCCGGCACGGATGCGACCATCGCGCCAGGCGACGTCCAGCGCCAGCGGCACGCTGGCTGCCGACGTATTGGCATGGCGATCCAGGGTGACGATGATTTTTTCTTCGGGCAGGTCAAGCTTGCGGCCGATGAAATTCAGGATGCGGAGATTGGCCTGGTGCGGCACCATCCAATCGAGATCGGACACATCGATGCCAGCCTCGGCGCAGACCTCTTGCGCGGAACGTGTCAGGGAATTGACAGCCAGCTTGAACACGGCCTGGCCATCCATGCGCAAGAACGGATCGCCGGTGACTTGCCCGCCCTCAACGCTGCCGGCAGCGCACAGGATATGCTGCTGGCGCCCATCGGCATTCAAACGGGCGGCCAGGATACCAGGTTCATCGGCTGCACTGAGCACTACGGCCCCGGCCCCGTCGCCGAACAATACGCAGGTGCGCCGGTCATTCCAGTCGAGGATGCCCGAAAAGACCTCGGCACCGATGACCAAGGCATGATGCGCACGGCCAGCGCGCACGAAGGCATCCGCCGTCGCCAGTGCATAGACAAAGCCACTGCACACGGCCTGGACGTCAAAAGCCGCTGCGCCGCCCACGCCCAGATTGGCCTGCACCAGGCAAGCCGTACTGGGAAAGATGAAATCCGGTGTGGACGTGGCGACGATGATCAAGTCGATCTGATCGGCCGTCAGGCCCGCGCTGTCCAGCGCCGCACGTGCGGCTGCCGTGGCCAGCGTGCTGGTCTTGGTGCCTGGGTCGGCGATATGGCGCTGGCGGATGCCGGTGCGCTCTGTGATCCAGGCATCGGAAGTCTCGATGCCGCGCGTGGCCAGATCGGCGGCCAGATCATCGTTGCTGACGACACGTGGGGGCAGACAGCCGCCCGTTCCTGTGATCCTGGCGTAAGGCATATCGATTCCGGAAAGAAGAAAGGCTAGACCGCCGGAGCCGGCGGACGGTTGCGCAACGCATCAAGGCGCTGGATGGTGCCTTCGAGCAGCCCGTTGAGTACGGCCTCGCGGGCACGCTGCAGCGCCTGCCCAAAGGCATAGGCGTCCGCCGAACCGTGGCTCTTGATGACAATGCCGCGCAGGCCCAGCAAAGCGGCCCCATTGTAGCGACGATTGTCCACACGAGCGCGGAAGCGCTGCAGCACAGGCATGGCCACCAGCCCAGCTGCCATGGTGAAAGGGGTGCGGCGGAATTCTTCGCGCATCATGACACTGATCATGCGCGCCAGGCCCTCGATGGATTTCAGGACCGCATTGCCGACAAAGCCGTCGCAGACGACCACGTCCACCGTGCCCTTGAAAATATCGTCGCCTTCCACGTTGCCGTAGAAATTCAGGCCGCTGCCGCGCAACAGGTCGGCCGCCTGCTTGACGACCTCGTTGCCCTTGATGACTTCCTCGCCGATGTTCAGCAGTCCGACGGACGGCTGCGCACGGCGATCCACAGCGGACACCAGGGCAGCCCCCATGAGACCGAACTGCAGCAGGTGTTCGGCCGTGCAATCCACATTGGCCCCCAGATCCAGCACCGTGGTGGACCCGCCTTGCTGATTCGGCAGCGCCGTGGCGATGGCCGGACGGTCGATGCCGTCCAGTGTTTTCAGCACATAGCGGGAAATCGCCATCCAGGCGCCCGTGTTGCCAGCCGACACGGCCGCATCGGCGCGGCCGTCCTTGACGGCCTGGGCCGCCACCCGCATCGAGGAGTCTTTCTTGCGGCGCAGGGCGATTTCCACCGAATCGTGCATGGTGACGACTTCGGAGGCGTGCAGGATCTCGAACCGACCAGCCGCTGCGGCGTTCTGCAGCAGGGCCTGGCGGATCAGGGCCTCATCGCCCACCAGCAGGCAACGGGTGTCCGGGCATGCCTGGGCGAACGCCATCGCCGCCGGGATGGTCACCGGCAAGCCATGGTCGCCGCCCATGCAATCGATGGCGATGGTCGGATTGGAATGGGACATCGGCGCGTGGAAGAACCGGGGCGCGGATGGCTTATTCGTCGTTCTTGGTCTTCAGGACCTTGCGGCCACGGTAAATGCCGTTCGGGCTGATGTGGTGACGCAGATGCAGTTCGCCGGTGGTCGGCTCGATGGCCGTGGCAGGCGCCGTCAGAGAATCGTGCGAACGATGCATGCCGCGCTTGGACGGGCTCTTTTTGTTTTGCTGGACAGCCATGATGACTCCTGTGATCGGGGCCGCTCATTTTAAGGTAAGCACGAGCCCGTGTGTTGAAACGAAAATTCAGTTCTTCCCGAGATCCTTCAGCACTGCGAACGGCGAAGACCGACGGGATGGTTCCGGCAGGTTCCCGTCCCCTGGACACACATCGTGACGGGGGGCGTAAGGCATCGCCAGAATCAATTCGTCCTCGACCAGGCCCAGGACGTCCAGATCCCGCTCGGCAACGAGATATTCGATCTCGGGACCCCGGCCTTCGGTTTCAAGCGCATCCATGGCATCCAGCTGGGCCTGGGTATCCACCAGTCCCAGCGTGCGGGATACCCGCAGCGTCAGGCCAAAGGGTTCCAGGCAGCGCTGGCAGACGACCTGCACATCCCCCTGGGCCTCGATATCCAGCCAGGCCTGCCCGGAAGGCGCATCGAACCGTCCCTGCACTTGCCAGCGGATTTCGCCTGACTGCGATTCGGGAAGATCCTGGCACAAGCGCACCAATCGCTGTGTCTCAATCCTGCCATCCAGGGTTTGCCCGGCGCGCGCAAACCCGCTCGCATCGATGACCATGGGAATTTGCTGCTCGGAAAAACTCTAGATGATATTCGATTCCAAGGCCGCCAGTCAATGGACCCGCCACCTGCCTGTGCACGCTAAACTAGCGGGCGCTCATCAGGATTGTCCCATGCTGCTCATACTGGCCTCCAGTTCGCCCTACCGCCGCGCCCTGCTTCAGCGGCTGCGCCTGCCCTTTGCCGTCGAATCCCCGGACATCGACGAAAGCCCGCGCCCTGGCGAGCCGCCACTTGACCTGTCCTTGCGCCTGGCCCGAGAAAAAGCCGCCGTGATCGCCGCGCGCCACCCTGGTGCCCTGGTGATCGGATCGGATCAGGTCGCCGTATTCGAAGGCGAACCCGTCGGCAAGCCTGGATCTTTCGAGGCCGCCCGCGCCCAGTTGCGCCGCTTCGGCGGGCGCGATGTCCTGTTCCACACCGCCCTGTGCGTCACCGACGGGCAGCGGCACCTGCTGGAAAACGTGCCGACTGCCTGCCGCTTCCTGCCCCTGGACGATACCCGCATCGAACACTATCTGCGCATCGAGCAACCCTTTGACACAGCGGGCAGCGCCAAGGCCGAGCAACTGGGCATTGCGCTGATGGAACACATGCGCAGCGACGACCCGACCGCGCTGATCGGCCTGCCACTGATCGCCCTGTGCCGCATGCTGCGCGCCTTCGGCCTGGAACCCCTCGCGCCGCATCCCGCAATCTAGGGCCCACCCACATTCGCCATGACCACCCTGCACTTGATCCCCGTCGGCCTGGGCCATGCAGACCCGGAACGCTGGCTGCCCCAGGCGGCCCGCGAAATCGCCGCCTCGCTGCGCTGTTTCATTGCCGAAAACGCCAAAACGGCACGCGCCTTTCTGAAGCAGATCGAAACCGCCGTCCCGCTGCAGGAAATCACCATCCACACCCTGAGGCCGGACACACAGGCCGGCGAAATCCGCGCCTGGCTGACCGCCACGCCGACCGGCCAGGACATCGGCCTGGTGTCCGAGGCCGGCTGTCCGGCGGTCGCCGACCCCGGCGCACTGGTCGTGGCCCAGGCGCACGCGGCTGGCATCCGGGTCATCCCCTGGGTCGGCCCCTCGTCGATCATGCTGGGCCTGATGGCCAGCGGGCTGCAGGGCCAGCGCTTTGCCTTCCACGGCTACGCACCCGTCAAGGCACATGAACGCGATGCCCAGCTGCGCGCCTGGGAATCGGCGTCACACAAATTGCAACAGACCCAGATCCTGATCGAGACCCCTTATCGCAACGCCGCGCTGTTCGAAGCATTGCTGCGCACCCTGCGCGACACGACCCGGCTGTGCGTTGCCAGTTCGCTGACCTGCGATGACGAAACCATCGCCACACGCACCATCGCCCAATGGCGCAAGGCCGGACAGCCGGACTTCGAACGCAAACCGACGCTGTTCCTATATCTGGCAAGCTAGGGCCTGAGCGCTGCCACCCACTGCGTTGTCCATTCTCGCAAGGCATTGAGTCTTGCTGCGGCGGGCGCCTTACGCTCGACAGCGCCCAGGCCCAACGCGATCCCCTTCTTGATTCGTGTGAACAGGCCCTAGCCCGTCCGCGCCCGGATCCAGGCCTGCATGTCAGGCACCGTGCCCACCAGCGCCGTCGGCCGTGCGGATTCCAGCAGGGACGGCGCATGCGCGCCATAGCCGACTGCCAGGCTGTCCACCCCCGCCGCCTGCGCCATCAGTACGTCATGCGTGGTATCACCCACCATCAGCACGGTGTCCGGCACCAGGTCCAGTTCGGCCAGCAATTGCAGCAGCATGTCCGGATCGGGCTTGCCACGCGCCTCGTCCGCCGTGCGCGTGGCCCGGAACAGATCGCGCAAGCCCAGCTGTTCGATCGACGCATCCAGGCCCCGGCGGCTCTTGCCCGTGGCCACCCCCAGCACCACGCCACCCGCGCTCAGGTCATGCAGCAGCCCGGCCTGCCCCTCGAACAGGCGCATTTCGTGCTGCAAGGCCATGAAATGCACGCGATAGCGTTCGACAAAAGCGTCCACACGATCGGCCCCCAGGTCCGGCACCAGGCGGTACAAGGCCGCCTGCAGCGACAGCCCGATCACCCAGCCGGCTTCTTCGCGGGATGGTTCACGCAGGTCCAGGTCGCGGCAGGCGCCCAGCAGCGCCTCGACGATGTGATACGTCGAATCCAGCAAAGTGCCATCCCAATCAAAAATCACGGCACGGTAGTGCTTGTCCGGCGCGCTGCCGGCAATTCGGGTAGCGGCGGAAGTCGTGACAGAATCCAGGGCATTCATGATTGGACAGGCTCCAGTTGATCCAGCAGCGCCCGACAGGCAGGCGGCAGCGGGGATTCGAAGACCAGGGGCGCGCCGGACACCGGATGGGGAATTTCCAGGCGATGCGCATGCAGGAACATGCGCCGGAACCCCAGGGCGGCCAGGGCAGCGCGCACGGCATCCGGTCCGTATTTTTCGTCGCCCGCGATCGGATGCCCCTGGGACGCCAGGTGTACCCGGATCTGATGGGTACGCCCCGTGCGCAGTTCGGCCCCGACCAGGGAATAGCGGCCGCCGTAGCGCCGCTGCAAGGTGACAATCGTATGGGCGGCCTTGCCCTGGGCATCGACACGCACCCGGCGCTCGCCACCAGGGGTCAGGTATTTCAGCAAAGGCAGGCGGATATGCTGGCGATCATTGACCCAGTCGCCCACGACCAGCGCCAGGTAGTGCTTGCGTCCCTGGCTCTCGCGCATCATGTCGTGCAGGGCCACCAGCGCCTTGCGGCTGCGCGCCACCATCAGTACGCCCGACGTTTCCCGGTCCAGGCGGTGCGCGAGTTCCAGCAGGCGTTCTTCCGGGCGCGCCGCGCGCAGCTGCTCGATCACGCCAAAGGACACCCCGCTGCCGCCATGCACGGCCACACCGGCAGGCTTGTCGATCACCAGCAGATGCGCATCCTCGTAGAGCACGGGAAAGGTGGCCGGCGGGGCCGGCGGCGTAGTGCCGGGGGCCGGCAGACGCAACGGCGGCACGCGCACCATGTCGCCGGCAACCAGCCGGGTCTCGGCCCGGCAGCGGCCCTTGTTGACCCGGACCTGGCCGGCGCGGATCGCCTTGTAGAGATGGCTTTTGGGGACGCCCTTGCAAATCCGCAACAGAAAATTGTCCAGCCGCTGCCCTTCGTGCTCGGCCCCCACGACCACCTGGCGAACGGCCGGCGGCTGAGCAGGGGAATCAACTATTTTGCGCATGGGGAAAAGCGGCATATAATCGCAACAGCCCATAGAGGCTGGGAACCGCCGGACGTAGAGACGCAATGGATGCATCTCCGTCGGGCAGCAGGGACTCCATTGTACTGCCTCGTTTCCAGCCTCCAGGTCCTTGGTCGCCGGCCTCGTCCCCGTTCTCTCCCCCGCGCGCTGTCGCCGGGCGCTGGAATCGACGTCAAGCCGCGTGCGACGCCGCAGATTCTGCTCGCTCTTCCGCACCGGACGCGCCCCATGATGCGCGTCCGCCGTTCCCAGCAATCGTTTCGTCAATCACACATCGTGCCCTTGACCCTCCTGCTGACAGAACCCTGCGCCGACAGGCGCACCGTGCCCCCTCCCCAGGAGACCGGCGCGGCCTGACTTCGTCAGCGCTCCGATCCCCTCGCAGACTGCCGCATCGCACACCGAGTGACCCGTGGCCGTGCGCCGAATCCGGCGCGCCCTGACTACGGAGAAACCCACTCATGAAACGCATGTTGTTCAATGCGACGCACCAAGAAGAACTACGCGTCGCGATTGTCGATGGCCAGAAGCTGATCGATCTGGACATCGAAACCGCCGGGCGCGAACAGCGCAAAGGCAATATTTACAAAGGGGTCATCACCCGGATCGAACCCGGCCTGGAAGCCTGCTTCGTCAACTACGGAGAAGACCGCCACGGCTTTCTGCCCTTCAAGGAAGTCGCCCGATCCTACTTCAAGGAAGGCGTGGACGTGCGCAGCGCCCGCATCCAGGACGCCCTGACCGAAGGCCAGGAACTCATCATCCAGGTCGAAAAAGAAGAACGCGGCAACAAAGGCGCGGCCCTGACCACCTTCATTTCCCTGGCGGGCCGCTATCTGGTCCTGATGCCCAACAATCCGCGCGGCGGCGGCGTATCGCGCCGGGTCGAAGGCGAAGACCGCCAGGAACTGCGCGAGACCATGGACCAGCTGGAAATCCCATCCGGCATGAGCATGATCGCCCGCACTGCCGGCATCGGCCGCAGCGTCGAGGAACTGCAATGGGACCTGAACTACCTGCTGCAACTCTGGAACGCCATCGATGCCGCCGCGCGCGACAACAAGGCACCGATCCTGATCTATCTGGAATCCAGCCTGGTCATCCGCGCCATCCGCGACTATTTCTCTCCGGAAATCGGTGAAATCCTGATCGATACGGACGACATCTACGATCAGGCGACCGCGTTCATGAGCGTGGTCATGCCCGATAACGTCAACCGCGTGAAACGCTATCGCGACGACGTGCCCCTGTTTTCCCGCTTCCAGATCGAACACCAGATCGAGACCGCCTACTCGCGCACGGTCACCCTGCCCTCGGGCGGCGCCATCGTGATCGATCACACGGAAGCCCTGGTGGCGGTGGACGTCAACTCCGCACGCTCGACCCGCGGCGCCGACATCGAAGAAACCGCGCTGCGCACCAACCAAGAGGCCGCCGACGAAGTCGCCCGCCAGCTGCGTTTGCGCGACCTGGGCGGCCTGATCGTGATCGACTTCATCGACATGGAGGACAGCAAGAACCAGCGCGCCGTCGAACAGCGCCTGCGCGATGCCCTGCATTTCGACCGTGCCCGCGTCCAGATGGGCAAGATCTCCCGCTTCGGCCTGATGGAACTGTCCCGCCAGCGCCTGCGTCCAGCCCTGAACGAAGGCTCGCACGTCACCTGCCCGCGCTGCACCGGCACCGGCGTGATCCGCGATGCCGAATCCAGCGCCCTGCACGTGCTGCGCCTGCTCCAGGAAGAAGCCATGAAAGAAGGCACGGCCGCCCTGCACGCCCAGGTACCGGTCGATGTGGCCACCTTCCTGCTCAACGAAAAGCGCCGCGACATCAGCCAGATCGAATCCCGCCTGAAGGTCAACCTGGTCCTGATCCCGAACAAGTCGCTGGAAACCCCGCACCACCACATCGAGCGCCTGCGCCACGACGATCCGCGTCTGGACGAGCACAAGACCAGCTTCGAACTCACGCAAGAACCCGAAGACAAGCTCGTCTGGCAGCCGAACAAGGCCCAGGAATCCAAGACCCGCCCCGAAGCCCTGGTCAAAGGCATCCAGCCCGCCCAACCGGCCCCGGCCCACGTCGAACGCGCCCCCCGCGCCACAGCGAAACCCACTGCCGAGGCGTCGCTGGTGGCCCCGCAAGGCGGCCTGATCAAGCGCCTGTTGGGCTGGCTCTCCGGCCAGACGGCGGCAGCCCCCGCCCCTGCCGCTGAATCGGCAGCGCAGACGCCGACGCGTGAATCCGGCAATGGCCGCCGCCGGGGGGGTTCCGGCCGCAATGGGGGCCGCCGAGGCGAACGCCGTCCGGAAGCGATCCGGGGTGAACGCACCGGCCGCAGCGAACAGGGTGACCGCCCGGAACGCACCGAACGCCCGGAAGGCCGCCCGTCTTCGCGCCGCGAACGCCCGGCAGCCGACAATATGCCGCCGACCATCCAGGCCAACGCCGCTGCCGAAACCCAAGGCGATGCCGCCGAACCGCGCCGCAGCCGCAGTCG
>NZ_JAVERO010000200.1:0-2995 GCF_034007085.1 Castellaniella sp.
AGCAGGATGCGGATATTGCGGATGGTAGCTTTGAAGTCCTTTACGTATTTGAGGATAAACAGGGTTTTCAGGATTCGAAGGGCAAAGTCGTTATCCAATGCTGCTTCAGCGAGTTGGATGGTGTTCAGCAAGTAAGTCTTTATCATTGGCTTTATGCCTTCATACATGAGGTCAAAGCTCGCCAAACCACCTATCTCTTTGTCGGATATTTTGATAAGCACTTGCTGGAAAATTGTTAACAGACTTCGAGCGCCCACAGATGTGTATTTGCCGGGGAATGCATCATGGTCAGAAAGAGAGATGAATGCCGCCTGTAACAAATACGACTGGTAAGGAATGAATGGATAAGACTTGATAAAATCTTCGGAATCTCTATACCTAGGGTAGCTTTTTGATCCATCAGCGAAATGGAATAGAGTAGCTAAGTTGTTCTCATGTTTGTGATATAGCTTCAATAAGGGAGTCTCACCCTCTGCTGTCTTCTGGAGCAGTCTTTTCTGGATAACTTCCCCCACGTTTTTCTCCGTGAGGTTGATCGGTATGGGAAACCTTGCCAGAATTCTGCCATACTCTGTGCTTTGGAGTTGTTTCAAGTGACCAAGTACGGATTCAAGATCTGATTGAGATGTGACTATTATCCAAGCTTTTTTCTGGCAGTATTTATCGAAGCTTTCAGAAATAGTTTGCAGATTGAGCATCAATTTGGTGTTATCTGCTATGAATTGACCAACTTCATCCACGCAAAAAATCAGTCGAAAATCCTTTCCCTTGCTTTCGATGTATGTAGCAACATCCTGGGCAAACTCTGCTATAGATACTTTGTAATTATGGGAGTAGTCTCTCAACAGAGATTTAATGCTTCCTTCTGCGGCCCCAGTAATATTTGTATAAGCCTTGGATACGTTATGGTCCTCCATTTCGGCCATTGCCCGTCCTATCGTCCAGTCTTTTCCAGATACTTTATAATACTCCGTTTTGAATGCTGCTAAGAGCCCTTGTCGATCCAAATCACGTTCAAACTTGGCAATATAGGCGTGCTTACCATAGTAGCCGCAGGCTTCATTGAAAACCTTTACGAAGACACTCACTACTGCATCATTATCCTTGGGTGATCCTGTATCAGCCAATTGGTCTATGTTGAAAAGGATACTTTGGGCAGGTATAGATCTAACTTTACCGATGTTTGCTTTCAGGATTTGATCATCTTCGCACTTTTGCGCCATAGCGTCAGCAATATGAAAATCATCATGATGCCAGCCTTCTAAAAGTAGAGAAATCATCTTTAGCAAGTGGGATTTTCCGGTTCCAAAAAAACCAGAGATCCAGGCTCCGGGCAACTTATCAAGACTAATGTAGGACTGCAGCAACTTATCAAGTTCAGATTTTATTTCACCTGTTAGTACATACTCGTCTATCTCTGTTTGTAAATTGCGATCATCATTAGCCATGATGACCCCGGCGATCTTGCGCTCTATATCCTTTTGAAATAAGTTCTTGATCTGCATTCTCTCTCCTTAAAACTACGGTTCGCAGTGGTAAATGTTAAAAGCCCGGTAATATCTATCGTCTAGGATGCCGAATAAGGTCAGGTTAGAACCCTTCACGTTGTCGGTTTCATACTTGCCCGGAAAGAATAGAACCAGTGGCTTCTCAGTAAACTTGCTCTCCAGAGTGGAAAGTAACTTATGTGTTCGTAAATAGGGATAGACTTCTCCAACCCCAGTGATAAAGATGATGTCTGGCATCACTCTTTTTATCAAATTTATTATCAATGGGGCTATGAACTCCCTGAGATCAGTTAAACCTGAAATCGAATTGAAGAATGTGTTTCTGGGTGTCTTGGTTTCATCAGCAATAAATCCATCCAGTACTCCAAGGGCGCTAAAGTGCTCAATGCAAAGCCGATACAGGTTAATGTCCAATACTTTGATTTGCTTGAGTTCCAGAGCATTTATAAGCTGTCCGATATGCTGATACATCTGAGTGGTTTCCTCTACCCGAAAAGGGCAGATGTAATAGGGTATATCGTTCGAAGGTCCGGTCATATCCAGGAACTTTCTGCTGCACATGAGTTTGAGCAGATGCTCAAAACGCACGTGGGGATCGTGATTCTCGTTGATGATAGCCATATCAGTAACCCATTACCACAGAAGGAAAGATAGCAGGAGTAAGAACCCCTTCCTTGATGATCAGTTCTCGCACTCTGGGACTCACGATCAACAGCCGCAGTTTCATCTCCGAATCAGTGATCCCAGAGCTAACCAGCATTCTGAATAGATTGGTCTGAAGCTTTTTTCTGCTTCCCTCAGCGATGCCTGCCAATTTTTCGTGGAGTTCTGCCTTGGTGTTGTAATAGAGATTGAAGTCAGAGATAGTGACCTCAAATTCATGCCGTTTCACTTTCTCAGCCAACACCTCCAGCGCGAACTCTCTAACAAAATCGTATTTCATGCAGATGGCATACCAAATGATCTGACACTGCTCTTCCCTGGTTCCGTTTGCCAGAATCTCCATCGCTTCTTCAGATAGCTGCTTGATTCTGGTATAGGCTTCAGAATAAATCCTCTTCTGCGCCACCAGCGTTCTTATCTGCAGGAGGTTGTCCTTGATTACGGCATCCTTGACCACATTCCAGTCTCTATGTTCCAAATACAACTGAGCCAGCAGTACGGAATCGCGGTAGAGCAGCGCTGCAGCAGTGATCCCGAAGGTGTAGCCTTTCACTTCTTGGGATTGCCGATTGACTTGGCTTGTTGTTTTACCCACAGGTCCACATCCTCCTTTTTAAACTTCCATAGCCTACCGATCTTATGAGCCGGAAGATCTCTCTCACTCAGCCATTTATACACAGTATCCTTGGTGACCCCAAGATAAGTGCTTATCTCGTCAACCGAAAGCCATCTGTCTTCCATAATTCTACTCCTTTCCAGATTCCATCGTATCTGGAGACCCCATCAGAACCAATACAAAATGGGATCAAATTGGAATAAAACCA
>NZ_JAVERO010000203.1:0-2885 GCF_034007085.1 Castellaniella sp.
CTGGTGGTGGATTACGGTTGGGTGACCATCATCGCCAAGCCCTTGTTCCATGTCATGACCTGGCTGCATGGGCTGCTGGGCAACTGGGGCTGGACCATCGTGGTGCTGACGCTGCTGATCAAGGCGTTGTTCTATCCCCTGTCGGCGGCCAGTTATCGTTCGATGGCGAAGATGAAGCAGGTGGCTCCGCGCATGCAGCACCTGAAGGAAAAATTCGGCGACGACAAGGCCAAGCTGAATGCCGCCATGATGGAAATGTATCGCACCGAGAAGATCAACCCGCTGGGCGGCTGCCTGCCGATGCTGGTGCAGATCCCGGTGTTCATCGCGCTGTACTGGGTGCTGCTGGGCAGTGTGGAAATGCGCGGCGCGCCTTGGATCCTGTGGGTGCATGACCTGTCGGTGCGCGACCCCTGGTTCATCCTGCCGGCCATCATGATGGCGACGATGTTCCTGCAGATCAAACTGAATCCCACGCCGCCTGATCCGACCCAGGCGAAGATCATGATGATCATGCCGCTGGTGTTCGGCGGGATGATGTTCATGTTCCCGGCCGGCCTGGTGCTGTACTGGTGCGTGAACAATATCGTGTCCATCATCCAGCAGCGCGTCATCATGCTGCGTCTGGACCGGGAAAAGGCGGCTTCGGCGTCCAGTTGATGCCAGGATCTGCGAGAGGCGCGGGGCATCAGACTGCCCGGGCGCCCCAGCCGGTGGTCCGGCCGTAGGCCGGACGTCCCGAGTCTGCCTCGTCCGCACGGGCGGCGGGCGAACTCGGCCTTCGGCCTCAGACACCCCCGCCGACTTCCCCCGTGCCCCTTCGTCAGCCCTCGGCACCGGCCGACCGGGCGCCCGGGCAGTCTGATGCCCCGCGCCTTTTGGGTGATATCGTCTCAAGTTTGTGTCTATGATGCAGGCTGCACCCGGGTGACCCACATGAGCGCTTTTTCCACTGAACCCATCATCGCCATCGCCACGGCGCCCGGCCGGGGTGGGATCGGTGTGATCCGGGTTTCCGGCCCCGGCCTGAAACCCTGGGCCGATGGGCTGTGCGCGGTGGACCTGCGCCCTCGCCATGCCCACTATCTGCCGTTTCGCGACCGCCATGGCGAGATCATGGACGAGGGCCTGGCGCTGTTCTTTCCCGGCCCGCATTCCTATACCGGCGAGGATGTGCTGGAATTGCAGGGCCACGGCGGGCCTGCCGTGTTGCGGCGCGTGCTGGAAGATTGCCTGGCACGGGGGGCGGACATCGGCCTGCGCCTGGCGCAGCCGGGTGAATTCACCCAGCGCGCTTTCCTGAACGACCGTCTGGACCTGGCCCAGGCCGAGGCCGTGGCCGATCTGATCGAGGCCAGTTCCACTGCGGCGGCGCGCAGCGCCATGGCATCCTTGTCGGGAGCTTTTTCCGCCGAGATCGGGGCGTTGAGCGAACGCATCGTCCAGTTGCGCATGCTGGTCGAGGCGACCCTGGATTTCCCGGAAGAGGAAATCGATTTCCTGGAAAAATACCAAGCTGCCGAACGTCTGGAGGCCGTGACGGCCACGCTGGACAGTGTCCTGCGCACGGCCCGGCAGGGGTTGGTGCTGCGCGAGGGGCTGCATGTGGTGCTGGCAGGCCAGCCCAACGTGGGCAAGTCCAGTCTGCTGAATGCGTTGGCGGGCGAGGACGTGGCCATTGTCACGCCCATTGCCGGCACCACGCGCGACCGGGTGGTGCAGCAGATCCATATCGACGGCATTCCCCTGCACATCGTGGATACGGCGGGCCTGCGTGAGACCGAGGATACGGTTGAACGCATCGGCATCGAACGCAGCTGGGCCGAGATCGCCCGCGCCCAGGTGATCCTGCACCTGCAGGATGCGCGCCACCCGGATGATCCGCTGGATGCGGCGATCGTGCGGCGCCTGCCGGCGCACGTGCCGGTGCTGCGCGTGTGGAACAAGATGGATTTGCTGGGACACGAAACGGTCCCTGCGGACCGTTTCGTGCCAAGCAAATCCGAGCCGCTTGCAAGCGGCGAGGTGGAGGGATCTTCCGTGTCAATAACGGTCCCTGCGGACCGTTTCGTGCCAAGCAAATCCGAGCCGCTTGCAAGCGGCGAGGTGGAGGGATCTTCCGTGTCAATAACGGTCCCTGCGGACCGTTTCGTGCCAGACGAAGCCCCGATACGCATCTCTGCCCATACCGGCGCTGGACTGGATGTCTTGCGTGCCCGGTTGCTGGCCATTGCCGGCTGGACCCCCGGCACGGAATCCCCCTGGCTGGCGCGTGAGCGGCACGTGCAGGCGCTGGAGGCGGCACGCGGGCATTTGCAGGCGGCTGCCGGGCATGCCGCGCACAGTGATCAGGTGCTGGATCTGTTCGCCGAGGAACTGCGCCTGGCGCACGAGGCGCTGTGCGGGATCACGGGGGAATTCACCAGCGATGATTTGCTGGGAGAGATTTTTTCCCGCTTCTGCATCGGCAAGTGATGTGGGGTCCAGGGACGTCCACTGACCGATACCGCGCTCAAGGCGCTCAAGCCCAGGGACAAGACCTATACGGTTACCGACGACCGGGGGCTGTATGTGGAGGTCTTCCCGACCGGGGGTGTCATCTGGCGCAAGAAGGAGCAAGGCTTCGACGCCGCTGCCGGCCAGGTGCGCGGCCTGCTCAAGCGCATGTTCGACTACGCACTGACCTGCGGCCTGATCCAGGCCAACCCGGTCATGGCCCTGCCGATGCGGCACGTCTACCGCGCCGCCGCCAATTCAAGATCGCCTTCCAACTGACCCTGATGACCCTGGTGCGCAAATCCGAGCTGATGCTGGCGCAGTGGAAGGATGTGCATGTGGACGAAGGCGAATGGCACATCCCGGTGGAAAACTCCAAGACCGGAAAG
>NZ_JAVERO010000202.1:0-2890 GCF_034007085.1 Castellaniella sp.
AAATACGATTTTGTTAGAGAGTTCGCTTTGGAGGTGTTGGCTGAGAAAGTGAAACGGCATGAGTTTGAGGTCACAATCTCTGACTTCAATCTCTATTACAACACCAAGGCAGAACTCCACGAAAAATTGGCAGGCATCGCTGAAGGGAGCAGAAAAAAGCTCCAGACCAATCTATTCAGAATGCTGGTTAGCTCTGGAATCACTGACTCGGAGATGAAACTGCGGCTGCTGATAGTTAGCCCTAGGGTAAGAGAGCTAATCATCGCAGAAGAGATTCTTTCACCCGCAATCTTTCCCTCAGTGGTAATGGGATATTAAATATGGCTATCATCAACGAGTATCACGATCCCCACGTGCGCTTTGAGCACCTCCTGGCACTCATGAGCAGTAGTAAGTTCCTCGAGATGACCGGACCTTCGAACGATATACCCTATTACATCTGCCCTTTTCGGGTGGAAGAGACCAGCCAGGTATACCAGCACATTGGGCAGCTAAAAAATACCCTGGAACTAAAGCAAATCAAAGTATTTGACATTAACCTGTATCGGCTTTGCATTGAGCACTTTAGCGCTCTTGGGGTGCTGGATGGATTTATTGCTGATGAAACCAGGACGCCGAGGAATGTTTTCTTTGAATCGATCTCAGGTTTGACTGATACCGAGGAGTTTATCTGTCCCTTGATGATTGAGAAGATAAACAGAGATATACCCGACATCATCTTTATCACCGGCGTTGGAGAAGTCTATCCCTACATAAGATCACACAAGATACTATCTACCCTGGAAAGCAAATTTACTGAGAAACCCTTGGTTCTTTTCTTTCCGGGTAAATATGAAACCGACAATGTGAAGGGTTCTAACCTAACCCTATTTGGTATCCTCGACGATAAATACTACCGGGCTTTCAATATCTATCACTGCGAGCCTTGAAGCAGGAGATCTAATGCAAATCAAAGAATTGTTCCAAAAAGATATCGAACGTAAGATCGCCGGTGTGATCATGGCGGACGATGCCCGAAACATCCAAACCGAGATTGACGAATATGTGCTTACCCGTGAGATCAAATCACAACTGGATAAACTGCTGGAATCATACATCAATAATGATAGCCTGCCGGGAGTATGGATATCCGGTTTCTTTGGTACAGGTAAGTCTCACTTGCTAAAGATGATTTCCCTGCTCTTGGAGGGTTGGCATCATGATGACTTTCATATAGCTGATGTTATGATGCAAAAATGCGATGATGACAAGATTCTGAAAGCAAACATCGGTAAAGTGAAATCAATTTCCGCTCAGAGCATTCTCTTCAATATAGATCAAAAGGCAGATACCGGAACCCCAAAAGGGACTGATGCCATCCTAAGCGTGTTTGTGAAGGTTTTTAATGAAGCCTGCGGCTACTATGGTAAGCACGCCTACATCGCCAAATTCGAACGTGATCTGGATCGACAAGATCTCTTGGAGGCATTTAAGACTGAGTATCAAAAGATCTCTGGCAAAGACTGGAAAGTAGGAAGAGCGATGGCTACAATGGAAGATCACAATGTATCCAAAGCCTATGCAAAGATCAAGAATGCCCCTGAGGGAAGCTTCAATTCTCTGCTGAGTAACTTGTCCTATAATTACAAGGTTTCAATAGAGGACTTTACCAACGATGTTGCTGAATATATCGCTAAGAAGGGCAAGGACTTTCGCCTGATTTTCTGCGTGGACGAGATCGGGCAATTCATAGCAGACAATACCAAACTAATGCTAAATCTTCAGACCATCTCAGAAAGCTTCTATTCGGTATGCAAGGGTAAGGCATGGATCATGGTAACCTCGCAATCTGATCTGGAAACAGTAGTAGGGCAATTGAAGCAATCCCAGAGCACAGAATATGGAAGAATCACGGCAAGATTCCCCATCAAACTCAATTTGGGGGGAGCCAACGTGGAAGAGGTAATTCAAAAGAGGCTCTTACTCAAAAAGAAAGAACATGAAACAGAGCTTCTCAAGCTCTATCATAAGCATGAAAACAGCATGCGCACTTTGTTCCACTTCACCGATGGTGCCAGGACTTATAGAACTTTTCGTGATTCAGAGGATTTTGTCGGGTCCTACCCATTCATACCATATCAGTCGTTTCTCCTCCAATCTGCCTTTATATCGCTCTCGGAGCATGACGCCTTCCCCGGTAAATACACATCTGTTGGAGCTCGCAGCTTGCTCTCAATATTCCAATTTGTCTTGATCCAGTCTGCAACCAGAGAGATCGGAGGCATTGCCGGATTTGATCTGATGTATGAAGGTTTGAAGCCCATGGTCAAGCCCCATCTGCTGCACACCCTACAAACAGCTGAGGCCTCAATAACTGATACCTTTGCCTTGCGTATCTTGAAAACCTTGTTTATCCTCAAATACGTAAAGGACTTCAAAGCCACTATCCGTAATATCCGCATTCTTCTCTTGGAAGACCTGCAGACTGATCCTGAAAGCTTGAATGAGCAGATCAAACAAGCTCTGGACCTGCTGGAGCGAGAGACATACATCGAACGTAACGGGGAGGAGTACTCTTACCTGACCAGTGACGAAAAGACGATAGAACAGCAAATCAAGAATACTCAGATAGAAGATTCCGCCATAGCGGATGAACTCGATAAACTGATGTTTGGCTACAACGACTTCTTTAAGACCAAGATTCGCCATGATGAGAGCAACCAGGACTTTGCCTATTCCAGAAAGGTGGATGACAGAGCATACGGTAAGGCACAGGAGCTCACTATTCAACTCATCACTCCCAATTACCAGTATTACGATAACGAGATCCAACTCAAGGCAAACTCGATGGGTAAGGCAGAATTACTAATCGTACTTCCTGCCGATAACCGTTTTTGGGAGGATCTGGCCC
>NZ_JAVERO010000204.1:0-2866 GCF_034007085.1 Castellaniella sp.
TACGCCGAACTGATCGGGGATGGTTAGTACCTGATCCAGCAGCGGCAGGGACTGGCTGGCCTGGCCGGTAGCGGCCAGTTGCACGGCTTGGCGCAGCCGTTCGGACCGCTGGCGCTGGATGTCGCCCATGAGGACGGTTTTCATGCCGTGTTCCTGCATCATGGCAAAGGCGCGGCCCGCCTCGATGGCCTTGGTCTGTGCGGTGTCGCCCAGTAGCACCACCTTGGCCCCGGTCGGCTGGATCAGCGCCAGCAGTTTGTCCATCTGGCGCACGGGCACCACCCCGGCCTCATCAATGACCACCACGGAGTGCGGCCCCAGGCGGTCCGTGAAGCTGCGTTTGTCACGGGCGGCCAGCACCGAGGCAACGGTATTGGCCTGGACGCCATCGTTGCGCAGATTGCGCACCATGTTGCCGTAGGGAGCCAGCGCCACCAAGGCCCGGTTGTGCTGTTGCAGCACGGTCTGGGCGTTTTGCAGGGCGAAGGATTTGCCCGTACCGGCCAGCCCCTGGATGCCGCTGATCTGGTCGGCGTCCGTGGTGATCAGCATGACTGCCTCCCGTTGTCCAGCTGTCAGACGGGTATCCAGTCCGTTTTCGATGGCCTGGGCGGGCAGGGCGGCCAGCCAGGTGCCGCGCCCGGTCTGTTCCGCCGCCAGGATGCGGGATTCGGCTTCATGCGCCTGGCGGGTGGCGTAGCGCGGGCTTTCCATCAGCAGCCGTCCCTGGGCAATGGCCTGGTCTACGAGCTGCAAGGCAGACTCGTGAGACGATCCGTTCAGGCGCACGACCTCTGTGGCCCAGCCCTCACGGGTCATGGGTGCCGCCTGGGTGTCCTGGGTGCTACGGTAGTGGGGCGCTTCGCGGATCAGGGTGCCAGCCTGGACCTGTGCCTGGATGGCGGCCTGGATGCTGGACACATCGGTATGACCCCCGGCGTGGCGCACGGCCTGTTGCAGCAGATCGGCCAAGGGCATGACCGATTCGCGTTCGGCCAGATGTGAAATGGCCCAGGTCAACGATGCCTGGGCTACCAGTGGGGAAGATTGATCCGTTTCGTGCTGCGGCTGGGCCTGTGGCCCTGCCTGCCCAAACTGGATGCCGATGGCGACAGCGGCCTCTTTCCAGGTCTGATGCAATGCAGCGCGGCTCATGTCCTGGGCCTTGGCTTGCCGGTGGGCCAGATTGATGCCCTGGCGCAGCGCATGGGGGGCCTGGTCGCGGCTGGTACCCCGTGCGGACAGTTCCGCCGTGATGCCGGTGCTGCGCTTGCTGAAAAACTCGATCTGCTGACGGCTGATGTGCGCCAGTTCGATATGGTTTTTCTCATGGCGCACGACGTAACCCAGCGCCCGGACATTGCGTTCCAACGTGGCCTGGTAGATGGAATCCGTGACGCGCAGGAGTTGGAAAATCTGTTCATTGGACAGCGCCACCCATCGACCATCGGCCCGCTGCGTCAGGTTCATCAGCAGGGCGTGGACATGCAGATGGGGATCGGGGGCTGCGCCTTCCGTGGGCCGTGCGGTTTCATGGCGGAATTTGGCGATGATCAGATTGCCTGTGTGTTCCACACGGGATTTGCCGCCTTCCTTGCGTCTGCCCATCGCCAGGTGCTTTTCCACATAGGCCAGTGCCGTGGCGACGGCATCGTCATTGGCCTGGATCAGGCGGTCGTCACCGCCGATCAGCGCCTGCAAGGTGATGCTTTTGGGCGCACCAAAGGTCAAATCCAGCGCGGCGCGGGCCTTGGCATCCTTGCGCACCGACTGGACCGCTGTGATGCCATGCCCAAAATCGCCCTGGAGCATGGTTTTGAAGCGGGCCGGGTCAATGGCTCCGACCGCGCCCAGGCGGCGGGCACCTTCGCCCTGCCAGGTCGCGGCACTGCCGTCGCGGCTGTAGTAGTCATCGGCCTGGTCGGCATAGTAGTGGGTAGCGAGGGCCGCACGGACCCGATAGATCTGGCTGTGCGAGATCATGGAGACTCCGGGATGGTGGATGGTTAAAGATCAGCCAGCAGGGGCGTGAGGCGCGTTAGTGCTGGTTGTTGGGTGAGGAGCGGGTTACAGGGTTGCCCGCTGTGACTGCAGATTCGGGGGGCACAGCAATCCCATTGACGATACGTTTCAAGTTGATACAATGACGTATAGCGTGAGCGCATCGCTCACTTGCCGCAACTGACGAATCAGAGTTGTTGGATAGGTCTGGAAACAGGCGTTGATCGGTTTTTCGAGCTGATCAGCATGTGGGGAGAGGGCGACTACCGTCCGTCTCTTCCAAGAAGAGAGTTAGTCGCAGGGTTTGGTCATGGTGGACATGGCTGTTGCCAACGACTCGTCAGCGGAAGCATCATGTCCTCCTGCGCCCTATTGCATGGGCTGGCCAAACCACTTTGATCGTATGTTCGGAGACAGATGTGCTTTATACGCCAAGGCTGAACCCGGAGAAGGTCTCGGTGGGTTCAATCGCGACGATCAGCGCACTGTGTAATGCACTTGACATTACTTCTAGCGAAGTTACCCAAGCGCTATCGTTGTCCGCAAGCGAACGCTACCAAGAGCATACTGTTCCCAAGCCAAATGGCTCATGTCGCACGGTTCATAATCCGCATCATTTAATAAGAAAAATTCAACGTAGAATAAATAAGCGGATTTTCTCTAATCCTGACGTAATTCTTTGGCCTGATCATGTATTTGGTTCGATTCCGAATGATGATTTGTCTATATCTCCTGCGGCAGAGAAAGATTATGTCAACTGCGCAAGACAGCATTGTGAGTCGAAAAGCATATTATCCATTGATATAAAAGATTTTTTTGATAATATTCACAAAGATAAAGTCAGGGAAATATTCTCGGATTTTCT
>NZ_JAVERO010000033.1:0-19265 GCF_034007085.1 Castellaniella sp.
CTACGCCCAGGACGTCGTAAAAATCTCGTTTTGCCATGGATTCGGGTTGCCTGTGCTATGCGCTGCTGATTGAAGGACAGATGCCCGGCCCGACGAGCGCGTCGGTTCCGGGCAGGAACATGCGGCTGCCCGCCACGCGCCGGGGTCTCGTGGGCCCCCGGCGCGTGGCCGGCGCAGGTTCAGTCGCGCTTCACTTCCTTGAAGTCGGCATCGACGATGTCGTCCTCGACCGGCTTGGCGCCATCGGCCGCAGCCGCTCCTTCGGCCGCCTGCTTGGCCTGCATGTCGGCGTACATCTTTTCGCCCAGTTTCTGCGAAGCGGTGGACAAAGCCTCGACCTTGGCATCGATGGCCGCCTTGTCATCGCCCTTGATGGCTTCTTCCAGGTCCTTGATCGCCGACTCGATGGCTTCTTTTTCAGAAGCTTCGAGTTTGTCACCGTATTCCGTCAGAGACTTGCGCGTGGCGTGGACCAGGCCATCGGCCTGATTGCGCGTCTGCGCCAGTTCGGCGATGCGGTGGTCTTCCTCGGCATTGGCCTCGGCGTCCTTGACCATGCGCTCGATCTCGTCCTCGGTCAGGCCGGAACTGGCCTTGATCGTGATCTTGTTTTCCTTGCCGGTGCCCTTGTCCTTGGCCGACACATGCAGGATGCCGTTGGCGTCGATGTCGAAAGTGACCTCGATCTGCGGCAGACCACGCGGAGCCGGCGGAATGCCTTCCAGGTTGAATTCGCCCAGCGCCTTGTTGCCTGCGGCGATTTCACGCTCGCCCTGGTAGACCTTGATGGTCACGGCCGGCTGGTTGTCGTCCGCCGTGGAGAACACCTGCGAAAAACGCGTCGGAATGGTGGTGTTCTTTTTGATCATCTTGGTCATGACCCCGCCCAGGGTCTCGATCCCCAGCGACAGCGGCGTCACGTCCAGCAGCAGCACGTCCTTGCGATCGCCCGACAGCACGGAACCCTGGATGGCGGCACCCGCAGCCACGGCCTCGTCCGGATTCACGTCCTTGCGCGGATCGCGACCGAAGAATTCCTTGACCTTTTCCTGCACCTTGGGCATGCGGGTCATGCCACCGACCAGGATCACGTCATCGATGTCGGAAACCTTGACGCCAGCGTCCTTGATCGCCACCCGGCAAGGTTCGATCGTGCGTTCGATCAGTTCCTCGACCAGGGCTTCCAGCTTGGAGCGGGTGATCTTCAGGTTCAGGTGTTTCGGGCCGGAAGCGTCCGCCGTGATGTACGGCAGGTTGATTTCGGTCTGCTGCGTGGAAGACAGTTCGATCTTGGCCTTTTCGGCGGCTTCTTTCAGACGCTGCAGCGCCAGCACGTCCTTGGACAGATCGGCGCCGGATTCCTTCTTGAATTCGGCGATGATGTATTCGATGATGCGCTGGTCGAAGTCTTCGCCACCCAGGAACGTATCGCCGTTGGTCGACAGCACCTCGAACTGCTTTTCGCCATCCACATCGGCAATTTCGATGATGGACACGTCGAAGGTGCCGCCGCCCAGGTCATAGACGACGATCTTGCGGTCGCCACGTTCGGATTTGTCCAGGCCGAAGGCCAGGGCCGCCGCAGTCGGTTCGTTGATGATGCGCTTGACGTCCAGGCCGGCGATGCGGCCCGCGTCCTTGGTGGCTTGGCGCTGGCTGTCATTGAAATAGGCCGGCACCGTGATCACGGCTTCGGTGACTTCCTCGCCCAGGTAGTCCTCGGCGGTCTTTTTCATCTTGCGCAAGATATCGGCCGACACCTGCGGGGGGGCCAGCTTTTTATCCTGGGCTTCGACCCAGGCGTCGCCATTGTCGGCCTTGATGATCGAATAGGGCATCAGGTCGATGTCCTTTTGCACGGCCTTTTCATCGAACTTGCGGCCGATCAGGCGCTTGACTGCGAAGATGGTGTTCTTCGGGTTGGTGACGGCCTGGCGCTTGGCCGGGGCGCCCACCAAAATTTCGCCATCCTGCATGTAGGCGACGATCGAAGGCGTGGTGCGCGCGCCTTCGGCGTTTTCGATGATCTTGA
The DNA here is from genome assembly GCF_034007085.1 of Castellaniella sp. Taxonomy (GTDB): domain Bacteria; phylum Pseudomonadota; class Gammaproteobacteria; order Burkholderiales; family Burkholderiaceae_B; genus Castellaniella. The sequence goes on from NZ_JAVERO010000033.1 coordinate 2,033, forward strand.
CCTTGGAGCCGTCCAGCACAGAGACACAGCTGTTGGTCGTCCCCAGGTCGATGCCGATGATCTTGCTCATGTTGAATCCTGTCGATGTTTGAATGAGTGGGTGGGCATCATGCCCGCCAATGGTTCGAATATGGGGCCGCCGAGTCCGGTTTCAAGCCCCGGGATGCATCAGGCGGCTGCTCCGGCCGACACCATGACCAGCGCCGGACGCAATACGCGGTCGGCGATCAGATAGCCCTTTTGCAGGGTCTGGGCGATGGTGCCCTGGGGGTGTTCCGACGACACGTTGGAAATCGCCTGATGGCGGTGCGGATCGAAGACATCGCCGGGGGCCGGTGCGATCTCGCGCATCTGGTTGCGTTCGAAGGCCGTGTTCAATTGCCGCAAGGTGGCCTCGACCCCCGCCTTCCAGTCCTCGGCGGTCTGGTTTTCCTGGGCCAGCGCGGCTTCCAGGCTGTCACGCACCGGAATCAGGCTCTCGGCAAAGGATTCCGTGCCGAACTTGCGGGCCTTGGAGACGTCTTCCTGGGCGCGACGGCGGACGTTCTCGACTTCGGCGTGCGCGCGCAGCAACTGATCGTGATAATCGGCAATCTGCTTCTGGGCGGCGTCCAGCAGCGTGGCCAGATCCTCACCCGGCTGTGCTTCCGCAGCCGGCTGGGAATCTTCGGCCTGGGTTTCGGCGCTCGGCGCGGCTTGTGGGTCCAAGTCTTCCTGGGGTGCCGGCATGGTGAAATCTCCAATACTGAAATAGATGAACGAAAGAGTAAATGGGGACGGGCGTGTGTTCTTCAAGCCCCTGGGCGGTGGCTTGAGCCCCCCACTGGACAGCCCCGGGACGACGATGTCCAACCAGCCAGATTGTCGGCAATCAATCCGGCAAAGCCCCGGGCCCAGTCCGGGTCGGCGTTCAGACAGGGGATATAGCGGAAAACCCTTCCGCCCGCCGCCAGGAACGCCTCGCGACAGCCCACATTGATTTCCTCCAGGGTTTCCAGGCAATCCGCCAGAAAGCCCGGACACATCAGATCGACCGTACCGACACCTGCCCGCCCCCAGGATTCCAGTGTGGGCTGGGTATAGGGCTGCAGCCAGGGCGCCGCCCCGAAACGGCTCTGGAAGGCCACATGCAGGCGATCGCCGTCGGCACCCAGGCGTGCGCGCAAGGCCCGGACAGTCTGTTGACAGTCGCGGAAATAGGGATCGCCCAGGCGCACCGATTGCTGGGGCAGGCCATGAAAACTGAGCAGCAAGCGATCCGGCTTGCCAACCCGGTCCCAATGTGCGCACACCGAGCGGTACAGTGCATCTACATAAGCATCGGCCGTGGGAAAAGGATCCAGGAAACGCAATGTGGGCTGATGGCGCAGCCGGGTCAGATGCGCGGTCACGGCATCGACCGCCGTGGCCGTGGTGCTGGCGGCGTACTGGGGATACATCGGCGCCACCAGAATGCGGCGACAACCGGCCCCGCGCAAGGCGTCCAGGGCATCCGTCAGGGCCGGCCGGCCGTAGCGCATCGCCAGTCCGACCCGCACATCCAGCCCCCGGTCCCGCAGGGATGCCGCCACACCGTCGGCCAGGCCCTGGCTGTACACCAGCAAGGGAGAACCCCGATCGAGCCAGATCTGGGCGTACTTTGGCGCAATGGCCGCTGGCCGCCGCGTCAGCACGAACAGGCGCAGGATGATCTGCCACAGCACCGCCGGCAATTCCACCACCCGGGGATCGGACAGGAATTCGCCCAGATAGCGGCGCACCGCCGCCGGCGTGGGCGCATCCGGCGTGCCCAGGTTGATCAGCAGGACCCCCAGGGGCCCGCGATCCGGGCCAGGGGCATGCGGATCCAGCGCCCGAGGATCGGGCGCCTCGGGAAGAAAACGGCTCATGATCGGAATACAGGGAAAAGCGACATCAGAAAGCCGCCTGGCCCAGGGCATTGGACAGCATGCGCGCGGTGATGTCGACGATGGGGATGACGCGATCATAGGCCATGCGGCTGGGGCCGATGACGCCCAGCGTGCCGATCACCTGGCCATCGGCCCCGTAGGGCGCAGTGATGACCGAGACGTCCTCCAGGGGCATCAAGCGGGAGTCCCCACCGATGTAGATCTGCACCCCCTGGGCACGGCTGGACACATCCAGCAGATGCAGCAGATCGGTTTTCTGTTCGAACAACTGGAACAGGCGGCGCAGCCGGTCCATGTCGGCCGTCATTTCGGACACCCCCAGCAGCTTGCCCTCGCCGGAAATGACAACCGCTTCGTCATCTGCGTCCGGCGCATCCAGGCCGGCGTCCACCGCCTGCTGCATCAGTCGGGAAATATCGGTGCGCAGCGAGGTGAGCTCATCAGCCAAGGCCTGGCGGACCGCATGAAAGGATTTGCCGGAAAACTGCCGGTTGAAGAAATTGGAGGCCTCCAGCAGTTCGGCTTCGGAGAATTCACGCGAGACAAACAGGATGCGGTTCTGCACATCGCCATTGGGCGTGACGATGATCAGCAGCACGCGCCGGTCCGACAGGCGAATGAATTCGATATGCCGGAATACCTGGGTGCGCTTGGGGGTGAGCACCACGCCCGCGAACTGCGACAGATTCGACAGCAGCGTGGCGGCGGCAGTCACGGCGCGGCCGGGCTCGGCCGCCGGCAGACAGTCCTCGATCTGCAGGTCGGGGCTGAGTTCATAGGACCGGGCGGTCAGCAGGCTGTCGACGAACATGCGGTAGCCGCGCGGCGTGGGCACACGGCCCGCTGATGTATGCGGACTGTGGATCAGTCCCAGGTCCTCCAGGTCGGCCATGACGTTGCGGATCGTGGCCGGCGACAGGTCGAAGACCTTGGACAGGGTGCGCGACCCCACAGGCTGGCCGTCCGCGATGTAGCGTTCGACCAGCGCCTTCAGCAATGACTTGGCTCGATCATCCATGCTTGGTGCCCTGTTTGGCGCATATTCGTCAGGCCGGGGCCATTTTCAAATTGCGGCATCTCTTGACCTTGCGCCTTGCACGGCGCCCGGACTCGCCCGGCATGAAATGGTCCACGTGCGCCATTTCATGTCCGATCTCATCCCCCTATAATCGGCGGGTACGCGCCGATAGGCGTATCCATATTATTCCATTAATTCCGAAAGGCTCCCCGCCCATGCATTTCAAGACCGTCGCCCTGATCGGCCGCCACCAGGACAGTGGCATGGATGCGCCCCTGCGCCGGCTGGGCCAGGTCCTGACTGCGGCAGGGTGCGACATCCTGATCGAAGCCGAAACGGGCCGCAATACCGGGGTGGCCGATTTCCCGTTGGCCTCGTACGCGGACATCGGCGCACGTGCCGACCTGGCCATCATCATGGGCGGCGACGGCACCATGCTGGCGGCTGCACGCCAGCTGGCCACATCTGACGTGGCCATGATCGGCATCAACCATGGCCGCCTGGGCTTCATCACCGACATCCCCCTGGGCAGCGCCGACGAGGCCATCACCCGCATCCTGAATGGCGCTTTTGTCCAGGACGAGCGCATTCTCCTCGAAGGCCGCGTGATGCGCGACGGCGCATCCATTTTTTCCGGCCTGGCCCTGAACGACGTCATCATCAATCGCGCCGGGCGCGGCGGCATGATCGAACTGCGCGTTGAATGCAACGGCGCCTTCATGCACAGCCAGCGCGCCGACGGCCTGATCATCGCCACGCCGACCGGGTCGACCGCCTACGCCCTGTCCGCAGGCGGGCCGATCCTGCACCCCCAGGTCAATGCGCTGGTGCTGGTCCCCGTCGCGCCGCAGACCCTGTCGAACCGCCCCATCACCCTGCCCGAGGACAGCGTGCTGAGCATCACCATCAGTGCCCTGGGCCGCGTGGAATCAGGCGCCAGCGTCCACTTCGACATGCAGGCCCTGTCCAACTGCCAGGAAGGCGATCGTATCGACGTGCGCCGCAGCCCGCACCGAATCCGCTTCCTGCATCCCCAGGGCTACAGCTATTTTTCCACCCTGCGCAGCAAGCTGAACTGGAATCGCATGCTGCAACCCTGGGACGAACCCGACCAATAGGTCCGAAACCCCTGCCCACACCATGCTGCGTTCGCTGCACATCCGTGATTTCGTCATCGTCGATCAAGCCGACATTGCCTTCGATGCCGGCTTTTCCGTGTTTTCGGGCGAGACCGGGGCCGGCAAGTCGATCCTGATCGACGCCCTGGCACTGGCCCTGGGCGGCCGGGGTGACGCCACGCTGATCCGCCAGGACGCCCCGCGTGCCGATATCAGTGCCGTCTTCGACATCCCAGAAACCGCCGCCGACTGGTTGGCCGAACAGGCCCTGGACGGCCCGGAACTGATCTTGCGCCGCGTCATTGACTCGCAAGGCCGCAGCAAGGCCTGGATCAACGGTGTGCCGGCCACCCTGGGCCAATTGCGCGACCTGGGCGCCCTGCTGGTGGACATCCACGGCCAGCATGCGCACCAGAGCCTGCTGCAGCCTGCCAGCCAGCGGGACTTGCTGGATACCCAAGGTGGACACACCGATCAGGTGCGCGGCTTGCAACAGGCGTGGACCGACTGGCGACAGGCACAGGCAGCCCTGGAATCCGCCCGCGACGATGCCGCCGGCCAGGCGGCGCGGCTGGACCGCCTGGCCGCCGATGTCGCCTGGCTGGACGAACTGGCCCCCGAATCAGGCGAATGGCCGGACCTGTGCGCCCGCCAGTCGCGCCTGGCGCACGCGCAGGCCCTGCTGGCGGGCGCCGGTCAGGCCGTCGAAGCGCTGGACGGCGAATCCGGCTCGGCAGCCCAGGCCCTGCACACCGCCATCCATGCATTGCAATCCCTGGTGCGCCACGACCCCGCCCTGGAAGAACACTGCCAGGCCCTGGAATCGGCCCGCATCCTGTGTGCGGAAACCGTCTCCGGCCTGAACGCCTATGCCGACCGCCTGGAGCCAGACCCCGATGCCCTGGCGCAGGCCGACGCCCGCATGAGCCGCATGTTCGAAGCAGCCCGCCGCTTCCACATCGAACCCGACACCCTGTTCGAATTCCATGAAACGCTGCGCGGCCAACTGCGCCAGGCCGAGGCCGGCCAGGACCTGGCATCGCTGGAACAGGCCTGCCGCCAGGCCGAATCACACTACATGGAACAGGCTCGCGCACTGGGTGCCGCCCGGCGCGCAACAGCCGTGCAGCTTGCGGCACAAGTCACGTCCGCCATGCAGACTTTGTCCATGGATGGCGGCGTCTTCGAAATCGCCCTGTCCGCATGCAAGCCATCCGCGCACGGTCTGGAGACCATCGAATTCCTGGTGGCCGGCCATGCCGGCGTCCCGCCCCGGCCATTATCGCGGGTGGCTTCCGGGGGTGAACTGGCGCGCATTTCCCTGGCCCTGTCGGTCATCGCCAGCCAGGCCGCCCGAGTCCCGACCCTGATCTTCGACGAAGTGGACGCCGGCATCGGCGGTGCCGTGGCCGAGGTCGTCGGCCGCCTGCTGCGAGAACTGGGCACCCGCCATCAGGTCCTGTGCGTCACGCATCTGCCCCAGGTGGCGGCCTGCGCCACCCGGCATTTCCAGGTCAGCAAGACCACCCGCGCCGGCCGCACGCTGTCGGCCATCCAGGCGCTGGACGCCGAATCCCGCACGGAAGAAATCGCCCGCATGCTGGGTGGGCTGAAAGTGACGGCGGCCACGCGCACCCATGCCCAGGAAATGCTGACATCGGGGCAGACAGGCTGAAGCCAGCGGCGGGGGGGCTGGCACGCCAGCTGGCAGATCGTCGGCAATCAGGCTTTTTTAGCGGCGTTGCACTGCGGGCAGATACCGTAGAGCATCATATTGTGGCTTTCGAGAACAAAGCCGTTTTCCTTGGCAATCCGGTGCTGGCGCTTTTCGATTTCCGCATCGGAAAATTCCACCACCCGGCCGCAGTTGGTGCAGATCAGGTGATCGTGATGATCGCCGTCGTTCAGTTCGAATACCGCCTTGCCGCCATCGAACTGGCTGCGCAACAGAATGCCGGCCTGCTCGAACTGGGTCAGCACGCGATACACGGTGGCCAGGCCAATGTCCACGTCCTCGGTGATCAAGGCGCGATAGACGTCTTCGGCACTATGGTGACGGGTTTCCGCCTTGCGGAATACATCGAGAATCTTCAGGCGCGGAAACGTCGCCTTCAGGCCCACGGTCTTGAGTTCGATCTGGTCTTTCATGATTGAAGTATCCCGTTGAATGCGGCGAAAGGCAAGCAAGCCGGCCGGCCCCCGCATCCAGCCGCGCGCATGCGAAAATCCGATTTCCCTTTATGATAGCGGTTTTAGCGGTCGCCATATGCGACTATCGAATCCATCACGGGGGCTTTCGTGCACATCGTATCCAGCGCTCATTCCCACCGGCTGATCCTCTGCCTGGCCGCCGGCGTCATGGCATTGGGCCTTGCGGGCTGCGGCTCGACCAACTGGGGCTTTCCCTACAGGGCCACCATCCAGCAGGGCAACTGGATCACATCCGAACAGGTTGCTCAACTCGAAATCGGCATGACCCGCGACCAGGTGCGCTTCATCCTGGGCACGCCCACACTGCAGGACATCTTCCACGCCGAGCGCTGGGATTACCCCTACTACAATCAGCCCGGCTACGGCCAGGACGAACTGCGCAAATTCACCGTCTGGTTCGAAAACGATCAGCTGACGCGCTGGACCGGCGACGAACAACCCAATCGCCAGCCTTTCCAACGAGCTGACAGCGGCAAGGAAGCCATCCAGCCAACCGATGCGGAACACGCCACACCGCAGCAGGGGCAGGAATAATGCGCATCGCCATCGCGGGCGCCTCGGGCCGCATGGGGCGCATGCTGATCCAGGCCGTTCTGGAATCCCAGGATCTCACCTTGGCCGTGGCGCTGGACCGCCCCGGCAATGACGCCATCGGCCAGGACGCCGGCGCCCCCCTGGGCATCACCACAGGGGTGCGCATCACCGACGATCTGAACGCCCTGGCCGCAGCCGACTGCCTGATCGACTTCACCCGCCCAGAAGGCACGCTGGCCCACCTGGACGCGTGCGTCACGCATGGCGTCAAGTGCGTCATCGGCACCACAGGCTTCGACACCGAGGGCAAGCAGGCCATCCGCGCTGCCGCGCAAAAAATCGCCATTGTCTTCGCCCCCAACATGAGCGTGGGGGTCAACGCAACGCTCAAGCTGCTGGACATGGCAGCCCGGCTGTTGAACACCGGCTATGATGTCGAGGTCTTCGAGGCGCACCACCGCAACAAGGTCGATGCCCCCTCCGGCACAGCCCTGGCCATGGGCGAAGCCGTGGCGCACGCCTGGGGCAAACCGCTGGACGAGATCGCCGACTGGGCACGCCATGGCGAAACAGGCCCCCGGGAAACCGGTCGCATCGGCTTTTCCGTGCTGCGTGGCGGCGACATCATCGGCGATCACACCGTCTATTTCTGCGGTGCGGGCGAGCGCATCGAAATCACCCATCGATCCAGCAGCCGCGCCACCTATGCCCAAGGCAGCCTGCGCGCCGCCCGCTACCTGGCACGCCGCGAATTCGGCCTGTTCGACATGCAGGACGTGCTGGCGACCTGAACCGATCGCCTCAATCCAGCAGCACGGGCTCCTGTTCCAGGTCCACACCGAACCTTTCCTGCACGTCGGCGCGCACGGCCCGCGCCAGCGCCTGGACATCCGCCGCCTGGGCGCCACCGTGATTCACCAGCACCAGGGCCTGGGTCCTGTGCATGCCCACAGGCCCCAGACGCCGCCCTTTCCAGCCGGCCTGCTCGATCAGCCAGCCCGCCGCCAGCTTGACCCGCCCATCGGCCTGGGGATAGCCTCGCAGATCCGGGAAACGCTGCTGCAAGACCGCGGCCTGCCCGGCATCGACCACCGGGTTCTTGAAAAAACTGCCCGCGTTGCCCAACACTGCCGGATCCGGCAGTTTGCGGCGGCGGATGTCGCACACGGCATCGAAAATCTGGCGCGGCGTCGGCCCTGCCGCCGTGCGGTGCCCCGGGCCTGCGAGGCCGGACGCCCCCCGCCCACCACCCAGTCCTGGATGATCGCGCAGGTCCGGATAATCCAGACGCGGCGTCCAGTCCTTGGGTAGCATGAATCGCACTCGCACGATCAACCAACGCCCTGCCCCATCGCGCTTGAACATGCTGTCGCGATAGGCGAAGCCGCATTCGCGCGGATGCAGTTCGCGCACCCGCCCTGCACGCAAATCCCAGGCCACCACCGAATGCAGGCGCTGGTCCAGTTCCAGTCCATAGGCGCCGATGTTCTGCACTGGCGCTGCCCCCACCGTCCCCGGGATCAGCGCCAGATTTTCCAGTCCCGGCCAACCCTGAGTCAGACAGTGGTCGACAAAGCCATGCCAGGATTCCCCCGCAGCGGCCTCGACCACCCAATGGCCAGGGGTCTCGTCCCAGAGCCGGATGCCGCGCAGCGCCACGCGCAGAATACGATGGCGAGGACGCGCAGCCATGACCAGATTGCTGCCCCCCCCCAGGACGAACAATGGCGCAGCCGCTGCCGTTCCTGCCGAGGCGGCCAGGGCTGCGCACAAGGCCGGGATCGAGGATTCATCATCCAGCACCGCCACGGCAGCCCGCGCCGGCAGGCCCAGGGTATTGCAGTCCTGCAGGTCCTGATCGGAAAAAACGAGGGGCGAGGCGGACATGATGCGAAAGACTCGAACAGAAAGGCGTAAGCATACCGCGCAAGGTCCGGATGGCAGAGGTTCGAGCAGCGCCCGCACACGCGACCCATTTGACAGGTTCTACTCTCATCTTTTATATTTCTGCCTCTTGCTTGATTGGACATGGGCATCGGCACCTGAACAGGCCCGGGCCCCGCTGCTGGAAAAGCACAAGGCGCAAGCCGGGTGATTTGACAGACTGAAAAATGCGCCATACAATGCATGGCTTAGCTGAATAGCTAAACAACGCGGGAATAGCTCAGTTGGTAGAGCGCAACCTTGCCAAGGTTGAGGTCGCGAGTTCGAGACTCGTTTCCCGCTCCAGATTCAAAAAAGGCCCAGACTACGGTTTGGGCCTTTTTGCATTTGAACAATCATTCTCTACGCCCCCGCGATTACCGAGCCGACTCAACTCAAATTCTCAATCCGCAACAAGGAGCACTGTCATGCCCAAACCCGCTGCTTTCGTAGCCACGTTGTTCCATGCGCTGGGCAATCCAGACAAGGTGACCGTGGCCCTGACCATGGCTGTCAATGCTGTTCAACAAGGACATAGCGCCTGCCTGATTCTGATGGCCGAAGGGGTCGCTTTAGGCGTACCCGGCGCCGTTGATCCAATCCGCATTGGTGAGCCTTTTGAACCAGCCGCAGACCTGCTGAAGAAATACCTGGAACAAGGCGGGCGCGTGGCCGTGTGCAAGTCCTGCATGCTGCATAACGGCTTGAGCGCCGAGCAGATGGACCCACGTTTCGAGATCATTACTGCGCCCGAGGTGATCAGCCTGCTCATGGGCGCGACAGGGTCTTTGCAGATTTCCTGAGCCGCCGCATCGGCCAATGCCAAGACAGGCCAAATCCTATTTGGACCTGCCTTGCACCCTACCTGCCTTGCACCCTACCTGCCTTGCACCCTATGCTTCTATCTCGATGCAGCATGCGTACAACGCACGAAATCACAGAATAAAAATGGCTTCGGGCCGACGTCCAATCATTCTCTGCAAAGCACTGACCCCGTCACCAGAAGATCGGGCACACAGGCCACCGGCCGCCATCGACCTGCTACAGCACCGTAGGATTGGGCGCATCACCATAGATCTGTTTCGGGTCGAACGTCTTTTCTGATTCAGTGAACACCAGCGCGGCACCCGCCTGGCGCTGCTCCCCGACCGGGACCCGCCGATAAAAACACGACCGATAGCCTACGTGGCAACTCGCGCCAGAACCGGCCACGCGCACACGCAACCAGACAGCATCCTGGTCGTCATCGACGCGCATTTCCTCGACCACCTGTACCAGACCGCTCGTTGCCCCCTTGTGCCAGAGCGTTTGGCGCGACCGGCTCCAGTAGTGCGCCTCGCCGGTCAGCAGCGTCTTTTCCAGAGCTTCGCGGTTCATGTAGCCCAGCATCAGGACCTCGCCACTGTCGGCGGCAGTCGTCACGCAGGCAATCAGGCCATCGCGATCGAACCTGGGCGCCAATTCCCGGCCTTCTTCGACTTGCTCAATAGATGCCCGGGCGTGCAGCGTGACCCGCGCCGATTCAGTATCAAGATGGGATTTCATGGGTTCTTCTCCTGTCATGGCATGGGCGCACGGCACGTCGTGGCCCAGCCGATGTTGTGATGGTTTCCGAACGGTAGGCCAGGACCGGGGCGCTCATGCCCGTGACTCCAGGAAACGAATCGCCGCGCCTTGCGGCTTGCCGGCCAGGGTTTCATCCCGGACGACCCAATGCCCTCGGACCACCGTGTGAATGGGCCAACCCGTGACCGCCTGGCCGTCATACGGCGTCCAGCCACTGACGCTGGCAATCCAGCCGTTGCGGATGACCCGCTGGGCCCGTAGATCAACGATGCTGAAATCCGCGTCGTAGCCCAGCGCGATGCGCCCCTTGCCCTCGATGCCGAAGATGCGGGCCGGCCCGGCGCTGGTCAAATCCACCAGCCGTTGCAGGCTCAGGCGTCCGGCATGCACATGGTCGAGCATCACGGGCAGCAGCGTCTGCACGCCTGTCATGCCGCTGGGCGATTGCGGATAGGGCTTCGCCTTTTCCTGCAGCGTATGCGGCGCATGGTCGCTGCCGATGACATCGACCAGCCCAGTGCGGATCGCCTGCCATAGCGCATCCTGATGGGGCTTTTCACGCACGGGCGGATTCATCTGCGCCAGGCTACCCAGGCGTTCATAGCATTCGGGCGCCTGCAAGCTCAGGTGATGCGGTGTGACTTCCACCGTGACGCGATACTTGCACGCCGCCAGGAAGGCCATTTCCTCGGCAGTGGAGACATGCAGGACATGCAGCCGTCGGCCACACTCGGCGGCCAGCCGCACAATGCGCCGTGTCGCCATCAGGGCACTGTCCACATCGCGCCAGACGGGGTGCTGGCGCACGTCCGCGCTGTCCACGGCGATGTGCTGGCGCGCACGCAGCCGGGCCTCGTCCTCGGCATGCACGGCCAGCCGCCTGTGCCCATGACGCAAGATGCGGCGCAGCACCTCATCGTCGTCGGCCAGCAGGTCGCCGAAAGAACTGCCCATGAAGACCTTGACGCCCGCGCAGCCCGGTAGATTCTCCAATTCGGCCAGCTGCTCCGCGTTGACGGCAGAGCCGCCGACATAGAAAGCGTGATCGCACCATGCGCGGCCACGGGCGGCATCCAGTTTGGCTTGCAGGTCAGCCGCGCTCAGGGTCAACGGGGCCGTGTTCGGCATCTCGAAAACAGCGGTGACACCGCCCAAAACTGCCCCGCGCGTCCCTGCCTCCAGGTTTTCCTTGTGCATCAGGCCCGGTTCGCGAAAATGCACCTGGCTGTCGATGACGCCGGGCAGCACATGCAGGCCGGTGGCGTCGATTGTGGTCTCGGCGCTCCAGGTGCTGCGCAAGTCCCCAAGCGCTACGATCCGGCCTTGCGCGCAGGCCACGTCGATGTGCTCGGCGCCGCTCGGTGTCATGACGATGCCGCCCCGCACCAGAAGATCGGCGTGCCGGCCTGCCAGCGATGCAATGGCTTTCTGCCCGTGTGTGGTACCCATGGTTCAGAATTCGTTTTGAATCGCCTTGTAGCCCAGCACCAGCCCATTATTGGTACGCGCCACATCCTCGGAAAATTCGCTGGCATCGGCAGACACCTGCGGCATTGACGCCAGGTCGGTTTCAGGGCCGATACGCTCGGTCGAACGCACATAAAAGCCCGCAGGCAGGTGGATGCCATCGACCACGGCGTTGTAGCGAACCACGCAGCCGTCATTGACCGTGCAGTTGAACAACACGCTGTTGAAGCCGATGAAGACTCCGTTGCCGATGGCACAGGGTCCATGCACGATGGCCCGATGGGCAATCGAGGTACGCCGCCCGATGCGCACGCTGGCCCCGGACTTGGAATGGATCACGACTCCGTCCTGAATATTGGAATGGGCGCCGATCACGATGGGGGCGATCTGCCCGTCGGCATCCATCTCGTCGGCGCGGATGACCGCATAAGGGCCGATGAACACGTTTTCCTCGACGACCACGAGGCCGCACAGAATGGCCGTCGGATCGACGAAGGCGCTGGGATGAATCTGCGGCAGGTCGCCGCGCGGATTTTTGCGGATCATGGGCTGTTCTGCTCCTGGTTGATGCCGGCTGCGTCCAGTGCCGCAGCCTGGATGCGCGCCAGCATATGCGCCAGTCCATTGGCGCGGTTGGCTGACAGATGGTGCGCCAGCCCTGTTTCCTGGACGAAGTCCAACGGGCAGGCAAGAATTTCCTCGGGGGTGCGGCCCGAATAGACTTTCAGCAGCAGGGCCGCCAGGCCGGCCACGATGGCCGAATCGCTGGTTGCCAGAAAATGCAGCCGCCCGCCGCATGACCTGGATACGAACCACACATTGGCCTGGCAGCCGTGCAGGCGATGAGTGTCGGTCCGCAGCGCCTCAGGAAACGGCGGCAGCGAACGCCCCAGTTCGATCAGGTATTCATAGCGAGCCATCCAGCCTTCAAAGCACTGAAAACCATCAATGATCGATTGCCGGGCCTGCTCAATGGATTCCTGTGGCCGTTCAGGGCTGTCCATCATCCTGTTCTCCGGTGTCGCTGGCCTGCCGCTGCGTTTTGATCGGCGGCACGGGGTCATACCCGCCTGGATGCAGGGGATGGCAGCGCAGCACACGCCGCAATGCCAGCCAGCTGCCCTTGATGGCCCCATGCGTCTGCAGGGCTTCGACGGCATACTGCGAACAAGTGGGATGAAAACGGCAGCGCGGGCCGAGCATCGGACTGATGAACAACTGGTACCCACGCACCAGCAGCACCAACATACGGGCAGGCCAGCGCGTCATGCCGGTTCCTTGCCCATGGGGCGCACCACCATGCCCTGACGGGTGTCTTCCACCATGAATCCAGCGGCCTCCAATTCGTCCCGCAGCGCATCCGCACGGGCAAAATCCCGACAGTCCCGCGCCTGCCGGCGCTCGTCCAGCAGCGCCTGGACACGATGGGCGCTCATCGTGCGCCCCCCATCTGATGGGGCCAATGCCGCCATGGCCCTGCCTGGCGCCTGCTGCAACAGGCCCAGCACGGCAGCCGAGGCCAGCAGACACGATTTGGCCTGGATCCGCGCCGTGTCCGTCGTCGCATCGTCCAGGTCCACGCGCAACGCATGCAACCGGGCCAGCGCCCCGGGGACATTCAGATCATTGCGCAGCGCCGCCAGCACCTGGGCATCGGGGGGCACCCCCGCCAAGACGGGAAGCTGCCCGGCTTTGGCCAGGCTGGCGTAAAAACGCATCAGGGCCTGCCGTGCCGCCGCCAGACGCCGGGCATTCCAGTCCAGCGGCCGGCGGTAGTGCGTGGACAGCAAGGCCAGGCGGATGGCCTCGCCCGGCGCATGCGCCAGCAGGTCGCGCACCAGCAGTACATTGCCCAGCGACTTGGACATCTTCTGCCCATTCACCGTGACAAAGCTGTTGTGCACCCAGGTATGGCAGTACAACGTGCCGTGTGCGCAGACGCCCTGGGCGATTTCATTTTCGTGATGGGGAAAGATCAGATCCTGCCCCCCGCCATGAATGTCGATGGGGAACCCCAGGTGCTGCCCGATCATGGCCGTGCATTCGACATGCCAGCCAGGGCGGCCACGACCCCAGGGGCTGTCCCAGCCCGGCTGCGCCGGCGACGATGGCTTCCAGAGCACGAAGTCCAGCGGGTCGCGTTTGTAGGGCGCGACTTCCACACGGGCGCCGGCCAGCATGTCCTCGGTACGGCGGCCCGAGAGCTGCCCATAGGCCGGATAGGACGGCACATGAAACAGCACATGCGCCTGTTCGACATAGGCGTGGCCCCGCTCGATCAGCGCCTGGACCAGATCGATGATCGCGGGGATGTGTTCGGTGACACGCGGCGCCAGATCCGGCGCCAGCACGCCCAGAGCCTGCATGTCCTCGTGGTAGGCGTCGATGTAGCGATCCGTGATGGTGCCGATGGGTACCCCTTCGGCTGCGGCGGCCGCATTGATCTTGTCATCCACATCAGTGAAATTGCGGGCATAGCGCACTTCGCGGTAATCGTGCCTGAGCAAGCGAGCCAGCACGTCGAACACGACGGCAGGCCGCGCATTGCCGATATGGGCAAAGTTGTAGACCGTGGGGCCGCATACGTACATCGTCACCCGATCGGGCCGCTCGGTGCGCAGGGGCTGTTTCTGGCGGGCGAGCGTGTTGTAGAGCTGGATGGGCGGATTCATGCGCGCGGCGCTCCGGCTTGCGGCAGCACCTGACGCAACGCATCGAAAATACGCTCGACCAGTTCCCGCTCGACGTCCTGGGTGATGAACACCAGGCGCGAACGGCGGTCTTCGCTGGGCCAGGCGGGAAGCGGCACCGGCGGGTGAAACAGATGCTGCACGCCGTGCACGACAATCGGCTGCGGACTGCCCGCCACATTGATGATGCCCTTGACGCGCAGGATGTTGCTGCCCACAAAGCCCATGAGCAGTTCGAGCCAATGGCTCAGCACCGCATCGGGGATCGGCTCATCGACCTGGAAGCAGAATGCGCGGATATGGTCATCGTGGCGATTCACGTCATGGCGGTGGTCGTGATCGTGGCTGTGATCGTGGCTGTGATCGTGATGGCCGTGCGATTCATGCGCGGCCTGGCCATGACCATGGCCTGGATGGTCGTGTTCCTGCGCCAGCGCATAGGCTTCCTCGCGCAACCAACGCGCCACCTCAGGCGTCTTGCCATCCGCAGAGAACAGCCCAAGATTCAGCACCTTGTCCGGTGCGATTGCACCGCCCTGGACATCCCAGCGCAGCGCCGCCGGATTGATGCCGTCGAGCCGGCGCAGCAGCGCCTGGCGCTGGACATTCGAAACCAGATCGGCCTTGGTCAGCAGCAGTGCATCGGCCACTGCCGCCTGCTTGACGGCTTCTGGATGCCGGTCAAGGGTCTGCATGCCCGCAGCCATGTCCACGGCCGTGACGATGCCGTCGAGCCGGTACTGCGGCGCAATCTGCGGATGGCTCATCAGTGTGTGGATGATCGGGGCGGGGTCGGCCAGGCCCGTCGTCTCGATCAACACGCGCCGGAACTGCCGCTGGCCACCGCGCGCAAACCGCCAGGTGATGTCGCGCAAGGTCTTGACCAGATCGCCCCGGATGGAGCAGCACAGACAGCCACTGCTCATTTCCATCACCAGATTCTCGGTGCTGTGGGCAACCAGCAGATGATCGAGCGCCATTTCGCCGAATTCGTTGATGATGACCAACGCATCGGCCAGTTCGGGCTGGCGCACCAGGTGGTTGAGCACAGTGGTCTTGCCGCTGCCCAGGAACCCGGTCAGCAGGGTGACGGGGATCAGATTGGAAGGGGATTCGGCCATCATGCGGAAAGTCCTGTGGGAATGCGCGTCCTCCACCTGATACCGGGTACGGGGCGCATGGTCAGATCAGGCCCAGTCGGGAAACGGATTGCGCCAGGTTGCCCACGTCGCTGGCCCTTGGGCCATCTCGGCGTCCGTCAACAGGCAGGCATCAAAGCGCGCCCGCAGCGCGGCCTCGTCCATGCCCATGCCGATCAGCACCAGTTCCTGGCGGGCATCGCCTACCCGCTCATCCCATTTCTGGCGGATCAGGGCGACGGATTCCGGATCTTGCGGCCAGCGCTCGGGCGGCACGGCGGCCCACCAATAGCCCGCCACGCCATGTCGGGCCACGGCCCCCGCCTGCGACCAGTTGCCTGCCAGCGCCGGATGACTGGCCAGCCAGAAGAAGCCTTTGGATCGCACCACGCCTGGCCATTCGCTTTCCACCCAGTCGAAAAAACGTTGCGGATGAAACGGCCGGCGCGCCCGATAGACGAAATTGCGGATACCGTATTCCTCGGTTTCCGGCGTATGCGTGCCACGCAGTTCCTGCAGCCAACCCGGCGCCCGGGCGGCTTCGTCGAAATCGAACAGGCCGGTATTCAGCACACGATCGAGTGGCACCTGACCGAACGCGGCCGTCTCGATACGGGCACGCGGATTGAGGCTGTGCAGAATCGCCATCAGTCGTTCGCGTTCCTCGTCGCTGATGAGGTCGGTCTTGTTGAGCACGATGACATCGCAGAACTCGACCTGATCGATCAACAAATCCACGACCGTGCGCTGATCCTCGTCGCCCAGCGATTCGCCGCGGGACTGGATACTGTCGCGCGAACTGTAGTCACGCAGGAAATTGTAGGCATCGACCACCGTGACCATCGTGTCGAGCCGGGCCACTTCCCCCAGGCTGCGGCCATCCTCGCCCTCGAAGGTAAAGGTCTCGGCCACAGGCAATGGCTCGGAAATCCCCGTGGATTCGATGACCAGCTGGTCGAAACGGCCTTCCTTGGCCAGCCGATCGACTTCTACCAGCAAATCCTCGCGCAAGGTGCAGCAGATGCAGCCATTGCTCATTTCCACCAGCTTTTCGTCAGTCCGTGAAAGTTCGGCCCCGCCATCGCGCACCAGCGCAGCGTCGATGTTGACCTCGCTCATGTCGTTGACGATGACCGCCACGCGCCGGCCTTCGCGGTTGTTGAGGATGTGATTGAGCAGCGTGGTCTTGCCCGCACCGAGGAAACCGGACAGAACGGTAACGGGGAGTTTTCTTGCAGGCGTCGGGGTTGCGGTATTCAGCGTCATGGCTTCGTCTTCATGGAGTTGCACGGACATCTCCTACCAGCCACTCTCACATTTCATCAATCTAATTTTGCAATGTTATAACATAACAAAATCGGATCGGAAAAACTGAATTCTCTCAGGGCCTCATCCATCCGATCAAGCACCAACATCCGGTACCTTCCGTGCAGAACGGGTCGAACTGCAGCGGCGGTGCAGGCGGTCCAGATACAGGTACACCACCGGGGTCGTGAACAAGGTCAGCGCCTGGGACAGGATCAGGCCGCCCACCATCGTGTAGCCCAGCGGCTGGCGCAGTTCGGCCCCGGCACCGGTCCCCAGCATCAGGGGCAAGCCGGCCAGCAGGGCGCACAGCGTCGTCATCATGATGGGCCGGAAGCGCAGCAGGCACGCC
>NZ_JAVERO010000205.1:0-2830 GCF_034007085.1 Castellaniella sp.
CAGGATCGCATACCAGCAGCAGTAGGTGATCAGCAGGGTCGCAATCAGGATGGCCGGCAACACGCCAGCGGCAAACAGCTTGCCCACCGAGGAACCTGTCACCGATCCATAGATGATCAGGGCGATGCTGGGCGGCACGATCGGCCCCAGGGTGCCGGCCGTCGTGATCAGGCCGATGGCAAAGAAGCGGTTGTATCCAGCCGCCACCAGCGCCGGAAACATGATGCTGCCAATGGCGATCACCGTTGCGGGGCTGGACCCCGAAATCGAACCGAAAAACAGGCACGCCAGCACCGTGGCAGCCGCCAGGCCACCGGGCAGCCAGCCGACCAGGGCACGAGCCAAACCGATGAGCCGGTCCGACAGGCCTCCAATGCGCATCAGCTCGGCGGCCAGAATGAAAAAAGGGATGGACATCAGGGAAAAATTGTTCATCCCCGAAAACATGCGCATCGGCACGACCAGCGGGTCGATCGAGCCGAAACCCTTGAGCGCCAGCGCCACAGCCAGCGACAGAGAGGCAAAGATCGGCAGACCGAACAGCAGCAGCGCGAAAAAAATAGGAACCAGGGCGGCAATCATGGAATTTCTTTATCCGTTTCCGTTCATGGGAATGATTCAGGGCAGGCGCTCCGGGCGCCGCGTCAGCCCGCCGAAGTCATGTCAATGGCCAGCGGCTGGTATTCCTTCTTGCCCGTGATCATGCTCCACAGAATCCACAGATAACGCAGCCCCATAAAGGCACCGGAAATCGGGATGACCATGTAGACATAGCCGACTGGAATGCGCATGGCCGGAGACAGCTGGTTCATGTTCAGCGTGTTGATTGCCAGACGGCTGCCGTAATAAACCAGGACCACAGCAAATACCAGTCCCAGGGTATTGGCCAGGTAGCGCAGCAGCCGGGCCAGCCGAGGCCCTGCCATCAAGGGCAGGACCTCGACACAGATATGCGCTGCGTAGCGCACGCCCATGCTGCAGGTCAGAAAGCTCATCATGATGAGTGTGTACAGCACGGTCTCCTCGGACCAGTACAGCGAGTTGTTGAACACATAGCGCGCGATGACCTGGATGATGGCCACGCAGGTGGCCACCAGCATCAGCACGATCATGGCAAACGACTCGATACGGTCGAGGCACCGGTTGATCCCTGCAAGCATGGGGGTCTCCAGGAAAGGAATGCGATCAGTGCACCGCTGCGGCCTTGACCGCGCGTTGCAGCAGTTCCGGCGTAATGTTGGCCTCGAACTGTTTGTAGATCGGCTCGGAGCGTTCGATGAATTTCTGACGCCCCTCGTCCGTGAGTTCGACGATCTTGATCTGACCCTTGATCTTTTCCAGGATGCGGTTCTCGTCTTCCTTGGTCAATTCACGGCCATAGTCCCGCGCAACGTCAAAGGCATCGGTCATGACCTTCTGCAGGTCCGCCGGCAGGGATTCCCAGGCCGCCTTGTTCATCACCGCCGCATAAGTGTGATACGCATGGCCGGTCAGGGTCATGTATTTCT
Organism: Castellaniella sp.; assembly: GCF_034007085.1. Lineage (GTDB taxonomy): Bacteria > Pseudomonadota > Gammaproteobacteria > Burkholderiales > Burkholderiaceae_B > Castellaniella. Next base: position 1,509 of record NZ_JAVERO010000205.1, read on the forward strand.
GGACCTCGTAGAACTTCATCGAGTCGATGTTGGCCAGCGGGTTTTCCTGGCCTTCGACCACGCCCTGCTGCAAGCCGTTGTAGACCTCGGTGAACGCCATGGCCGTGGGGTTGGCACCCCAGGCCCGATAGGTCGCCAGGATGGTCGGCGCCTGCAGCGTGCGCATCTTGATGTTCTTCAGGTCATCGGGCTGGTTGATCTGGCGGATGTTGTTGGTGATGTTGCGGAACCCCGCACCCCAGTAATTCACACCATACAGATTGCTCTTGCCCAGCGTGTCCAGCAGTTCGCGGCCCACATCACCATCCAGCAGCTGTTTCATCGACTGCTCGCCCTGAATCAGGAAAGGCAGATCGAACAGAAACATCTTGGGCTCGAAATTGGCCAGATTGCCCGTCGGCGGAATCGCGATGTGCACCAGTCCCATCTGGGTCTGCTCAATGATTTCGACGTCACCGCCCAGCTGCGCGGCGGGCCGGACGTTGATTTCAATGCGACCGTTGGAATTTTTCTCGACCTCTTCCTTGAACTTGACCGCCGCGCGCGCATTGGGCGTCTGCTCGGTCAGCACATGGGCAAAGGTGAAAGTGTAGTCGGCCGCCTGGGCCAGAGAAACACTGACCAAGGCGCCGGCGAGGGCAAAGGAAAGCTTGCCGATGGGGAAACGGATCATGTCTCACTCCTTGTCTATGCATCAAAAAAGGGGGGAACGAAAGCAAAGAACAGCTCACTGCAAAAAGCACGGGGATCCCAGCACATCGACGGGTTTCCCCAGGCGGGATTCAATCAGCAGGGCGGCGGCCAGCAGGCGCTCTTCAGCCTGTGGTGGGGCCAGCAGCTGCAGCCCCACCGGCATGCCCTGGGCATCCAGCCCGATCGGCAGTGTCATGGCGCACAGGCCCAGCAGATTGGCCATGCAGGTATTGCGCAGCACTTGCATATTGGCGCGGCGATAGGCCTCGGGATCCTGAATCGCATCCAGGCGCGGAGGCGTGATGGCCACAGTCGGCATCACCAGCACATCGACCGCCTCGAAAGCGGGCAGGGCCAGTCGCGCTGCTTCGCGCAAGGCGCGCACCCGCAACAGGTAATCGACCGCAGACAGGGACTCTGCTCCTTCAACGCGCAGCCGCACCACTGGGTCCAGGCGCTCCATCCGACCCGGCAGTTCAGCCTTGAGGAAGGCGCAGAATTCCGGTGCCGCCAACCCTCCCTGGAGAAAGATCGCATAGGCCTCGTCACAGCCCGGCAATTCTAGTCCGCGCACACCTGCGCCCAGGACTTGCAGACGCTGCATGGCTTGTTCATAGACTGCGTCACGG
>NZ_JAVERO010000206.1:0-2822 GCF_034007085.1 Castellaniella sp.
TGGCATCTCCTGCTCTCACGGCCAGGATTCAGAATCTGAGCCACCACTACGGCAAGACCCGCGCACTGGACGGAATCGACCTGGACATCCCGGCCGGCCGGATTGTCGGACTGATCGGCCCCGACGGGGTGGGCAAATCCACACTGCTGTCGATCCTGGCGGGCGCCCGGATCATTCAGCAAGGAAAAGTGGAGGTCCTGGGCGGCGACATGGCCCAGCGCGCCCACCGCGACCACGCCTGCCCACGCATTGCCTACATGCCGCAGGGCCTGGGCAAGAACCTGTACCCCACCCTGTCGGTCGAGGAAAATCTGCAGTTCTTCGCCCGGCTGTTCGGTCACGGCGCCGCCGAACGACGTCGGCGCATCGACCTGCTGACCCGCAGCACAGGGCTGGACCCGTTCCTGGCACGCCCGGCCGGCAAGCTTTCGGGCGGCATGAAACAGAAACTCAGCCTGTGCTGCGCCCTGATCCACGATCCGGATTTCCTGATCCTGGACGAGCCCACCACGGGCGTCGACCCACTGGCCCGCGCCCAGTTCTGGGACCTGATTGCCCGCATCCGCGCCGACCAGCCCAATATGTCGGTGATCGTGGCCACGGCCTACATGGACGAAGCCCAGCGTTTCGACTGGTTGATCGCCATGGACCAGGGGCATGTCCTGGCCACCGGCACGCCAGCGGAACTATTGGCCTCCACGGGCCAGAGCACGCTGGAATCGGCCTTCATCCACCTGCTGCCTGCTTCCCGGCGCGAAGGCTATGCGCCGGTGGAAATTCCGCCGCTGCCTGACGGCGACGAGGACGACATCGCCATCGAAGCCGAAGGCCTGACCATGCGCTTCGGCGATTTCGTCGCCGTCGACCATGTCAGTTTCCGCATCCGCCGTGGCGAGATTTTCGGCTTTCTGGGATCGAACGGCTGCGGCAAATCCACCACCATGAAGATGCTGACGGGACTGTTGCCGGCCAGCGAGGGGCGTGCCTGGCTGTTCGGCCACGAAATCGACCCGGACGATCTGGACGTGCGCCGCCGGGTCGGCTACATGTCCCAGTCGTTCTCACTGTACAGCGAACTGACGGTCCACCAGAATCTGGTCCTGCATGCCCGCCTGTTCCAAGTGCCCGCCGAGCACATTCCGGACCGGGTCCAGGCCATGGCAGAACGCTTTGGCCTGATCGACGTGCTGGACATGCTGCCCGACAGCCTGCCACTGGGCATCCGCCAACGGCTGTCGCTGGCGGTGGCCATGGTGCACGAACCCGAGCTGCTGATCCTGGATGAACCCACATCCGGCGTGGATCCCATCGCCCGCGATGATTTCTGGCGTCTGCTGATCACCCTGTCGCGCCGCAACCGGGTGACGATCTTCATTTCCACCCATTTCATGAACGAGGCCGAACGCTGCGACCGCATGTCCATGATGCACGCGGGGCGCGTGCTCGACAGCGATCGGCCAGCCGAACTGGTGCGCAAGCGCGGGGCTCAGACACTGGAAGAAGCCTTCATCGGCTATCTGCTGGAGGCCAGCGGCGAAACCCCGCCATCCGGCCCCACGGCACCCGACACCCCCACGCCCGAGCCCCCCAGCGTGCCCGACACGCCTGCCGTCACGGCGGCAGCCCCCCAGCCTGCTGCCCGCGCATCCCGCATCCCGGCCTTCAGTCTGGCCCGGCTGCTGAGCACCCTGCATCGGGAATCCATGGAACTGCGCCGCGACCCGGTGCGCGGTACCCTGGCCCTGCTGGGTTCCCTGGTCCTGATGTTCGTCATCGGCTTCGGCATCAGCCTGGACGTGGAAAATCTGCGCTTCGCCGTCCTGGATCGGGACAACACCACGATCAGCCGCGACTATGCGCTGAACCTGTCTGGATCACGCTACTTCATCGAACATGCGCCGATCCTGAACGAAGCCGACATGGACCACCGCATGCGCAGCGGCGAACTGTCCCTGGCCATCGAAATTCCGCCCGGCTTCGGCGCCGATCTGTTGCATGGGCGCACGGCCGACATCAGTGCCTGGATCGATGGCGCCATGCCGCTGCGCGCCGAAACCATCAAGGGGTACGTCCAGGCCATGCACCGTGAATGGCTGGCGCAGCAGGCCCGCGAACGCCTGGGCATGCCGATCGGCCAGCTGGCCAGCCTGGAAACCCGTTTCCGCTACAACCCGGACGTGCGCAGTCTGCCGGCCATGGTCCCGGTCGTGATCCCACTGATGCTCATCATGCTGCCGGCCATGCTCACCGCCCTGGCCGTGGTGCGCGAAAAGGAAATCGGCTCGATCATCAATCTGTACGTCACGCCGCTGTCCCGCACGGAATTCCTGCTGGGCAAACAGATCCCCTACATCGGGCTGGCCCTGGTCAACTTCGCCGCCATGTGCCTGCTGGCAGTCACCGTATTCGGCGTACCGATCAAGGGCAGCCTGGCCACGCTGGCGCTGGCTGCCACCGTGTTCTGCACGGCTTCGACCGGCCTGGGCCTGCTGGCATCGGCCATGACGCGCAGCCAGGTGGCCGCCATGTTCTTCACCCTGATCGCGACCCTGATCCCCGCCATCCAGTTTTCCGGGTTGCTGGATCCGGTCAGTTCCCTGGAAGGGCTGGGCCGTTTGATCGGCCAGGTCTATCCGGCCGCACACATGTTCACCATCAGCCGCGGTGTATTCAACAAGGCACTGGGATTCCAGGACCTGTGGCCGTCCATCGGGCTGCTGGCGCTGTCGATCCCATTCATCCTGGGCAGCGCGATCGCGCTGCTTCGCAAGCAGGACCGCTGACATGAGCACCCGATCCCTTGGAACGATCTGGCGGCTGGG
>NZ_JAVERO010000207.1:0-2792 GCF_034007085.1 Castellaniella sp.
GCCCTGCACGATCTGCAGGCACGCAAAAATTCCCGGACCGGCTCGGTCTACATCGTCAAGCCCAAGATGCACGGCCCCGACGAAGTCGCCTTCGCCAGCGAACTGTTCGGCCGCGTCGAACAGCTGCTGGGCCTGGCGCCCAACACGCTCAAGATGGGCATCATGGACGAAGAACGCCGCACCAGCATCAACCTCAAGGCCTGCATTGCCGCAGCCGCCGAACGCGTCGTGTTCATCAACACCGGGTTCCTGGACCGCACGGGCGACGAAATCCATACTTCCATGCGAGCCGGCGCCATGGAACGCAAGGGCGACATGAAGCACCGCGAATGGATCCAGGCCTACGAACTGAACAACGTGCAGACCGGCCTGGAATGCGGCCTGCGCGGCCATGCCCAGATCGGCAAGGGCATGTGGGCCATGCCCGACCTGATGGCCGACATGCTCCAGCAAAAGATCGCCCACGTGAAAGCCGGCGGCAACACCGCCTGGGTGCCGTCGCCCACCGCCGCCACCCTGCACGCGCTGCACTACCATCAGGTCGACGTGGTCGAAGTGCAGAAATCCCTGGAAAGCCACCACGAGGACTATCTCGACCGGATCCTGACCGTGCCCGTGGCCCGCACACCGAACTGGACGGCCGAACAGATCCAGCAGGAACTGGACAACAACTGCCAGGGCATCCTGGGCTATGTGGTGCGCTGGATCGACCAGGGCGTCGGCTGCTCGAAAGTCCCCGACATCCATGATGTGGGCCTGATGGAAGACCGCGCCACGCTGCGGATTTCCAGCCAGCACATCGCCAACTGGCTGCTGCACGGCATCGTGACCCGCCCGCAGGTCGAGGAAACCCTGCGCCGCATGGCCGCCATCGTGGACAAGCAGAATGCCGGCGATCCCGCCTACGAACCGATGGCCGGCCACTTCGACACATCCTGCGCCTTCAAGGCCGCCAGCGATCTGGTCTTCAAGGGCCTGGAACAGCCCAACGGCTATACCGAGCCGCTGCTGCACCACTGGCGGCAGGTGAAAAAGGCCGAACAGGCCGCCCGGGCCTGATCGCCTGTCCCGGAGGGCGCAACGCGCCTTCCGGCAGCCATTCGCACCACAACAACACCCCATGGCCTGCCGCGCCTGATGCCACAGCGTGCCCAGTCCAGGCGCAGACCACTTGGCTGAATTGATATCACCCCCCATCCTGGTCCTGGACGCCTGCGTCATGATGTCCGGCCTGCAACGCCGCCTGATGCTGGCGCTGGGCACATGCGGCGTCTTCCGTCCTGCCTGGAGCGAGCGCATCGGCGACGAGTGGCAGCGCAACGCCCGGCGCATCTGGGATATCCCCGCAGAAAACCTGCAGGCGGACTGGGACGCCATGCAATCGGCCTTTCCCGAGGCCATGGCACACCAGATCGATCAATATGAACAGGGGCTGCGCTACAGCGACCCCAAAGACTGGCACGTCGTCGCGGTCGCCCGGGAAATGCGTGCTCGGCATCCCGACAGATCCGTGGAAATCCTGACGCTGAATCTCAAGGACTTCAACCGCTCAGAACTCCGCCGCCTGGGCCTGGCCGCGCTGACGCCGGATCGCAAACTGGCGGACTGGTGGCCGGCCCACGAAACGCACATCCGGCAGGCGCTCAGCGAGATCGATGCGGCCGACCCGCCCCCGGGCCGACCGCGACTGCCCCTGCGCGAACGGCTGAGCCGCGAACGCCTGTATCTGCTGAACCGCCTGCTGCGGATCTGAACCCGAAGATATACCTTGGTATCGTGCGACCATCCCATTGCCTGCTGGCCGCAGCCGGCCGGCAATGGGAAAATACCCGCTGTCGTCGATCCCCTGCGTTCGATGACGCGTTTCCGTTCGTGGTACCTACAGGAGGCAATGTATGGACCCAGAACCGTGCTCGCGCCCTTGCGCGCATCTCTACTCACCCAATTCATCCTTGAACGCAATGTTGCGGGCATCGGCCCCGAGGCACTCACTCGCCTGAACGCATGAGAGACCTCCGTGGCCGCGCGCCCCAGGAGAGTCTCATGCTGTTTCGTTTCACCCGTCCCAGCGACGGTCTGCTGCGCGCCCTGCGCACCGCCGTCGCCATGCACCGTCCCACCGATCTGCGCACCCTGCTGGCCTGCCATGGCGAGCCGGCGTTCGCCCGCGCACTGGCCGGGCTGTCCGGCCGCGTCATCGCCGATGCACTGTCGATGCTGAGCGCGGCGGATCGCATGGCCGTCCGGCGCCATCTGTCCCGCGCAGCCCTCCTGCGCCTGCAGGAAATCGAACACCGGCATGCCACCGATTCGGCACGCACCCAACCCACGGCACGCTGGGCATCCCTGCTCCTGCCTCGTCCATAGGAGCCGCATACGATGCGCTTTTTCGATCTCAAACTGAAGCACCTGTTCAGCGGCTTCCTGGCCCGGCGGCACACCAGCCGCCAATTCAAGCGGCAGGCCATCCTGGAGACCCTGCGCAATGCGGGCGCCGGCGAAGGCTGGGCCGTTTCCAGCAGGCTGTCCCGTGACATGCGCCGCATCGCGGCCGACAACAACGCGGCAGCCATCGCACGCCTGGCCTCGCACGAAAACGGCCTGACCCAGGCAGAAGCTGATGATCGCCGCAGCCGCGTGGGCCCGAACGAAGTCGAGCATGAAAAACCGCTGCCGGGCTGGCTGCACCTGTGGTACTGCTACAAGAACCCGTTCAACCTGCTGCTCACGACGCTGGCCGTCATTTCCTTTCTGAGCGACGACCTGGAAGCCGCCATCATCATCACCACGAT
>NZ_JAVERO010000208.1:0-2778 GCF_034007085.1 Castellaniella sp.
GGCCTTCTGGCTGATGGTCAGCACGTAGCCGGACAGTTTTTCGCCGACCGCCTGGGCCGCAGCCAGCTTTTCGGCTTGTTGCTTTTCCAGTTCGGCGCGGCGGGCCTCGAATTCCTTCAGGGCGGCATCGGTCGCGCGGCGGGCGATTTTCTGGGGGATCAGGTAATTGCGGGCGTAGCCATCGCGCACGCGGACCACATCACCCAGGTTGCCGAGATTGACGACTTTTTCAAGCAGAATGACTTGCATGACGGGAGACCTCGGATCAGTTGTGGTTGTCGGTGTACGGCAACAGGGCCAGGAAACGCGCGCGCTTGATCGCGGTATCCAGCTGGCGCTGGTAGTGCGCCTTGGTGCCGGTCAGGCGGGCCGGGATGATCTTGCCGTTTTCCTGGATGAAATCGCGCAGGGTGTCCAGATCCTTGTAGTCGATCTCTTCGACCTTGGCGACGGTGAAGCGGCAGAACTTGCGACGCTTGAACAGCGGATTCTGTTGCCCGAACTTGCGCTTTTCCTTGGATTTCTTGAAGTAAGCCATTTGGATTGCCTTTTTCTGTGGCCAGGCACCTGCCTGGCATGTTCATTCAGTGTGTCTGCGCGACCCGCTGGATGTGGAACACCAGCCGATCCGATCCCTGCCGCAGCGGCGCCAGGAACCCGACGGCCTGGATCAGCGCGCCGATCGGCGCCTGGGCCAGTTCCCGAGCCACATCCCCCAAAGCCACCGCCTGCAATTCCATGCGGATGAGACGGGGGGATCCGGCTTCCAGGACCTCGGATTCGTGTGCCATCCGGAGCCGCAGCACCGGCGTGCCTGCCGGCGTGTGGCGCAGCGGTTCGGCCTCGGCCACACGCGCTGCGATTTCGACCCGGTTCACGGAACGCGCAGACCCCGGATCAGGAATTCGTGGATTCGGCAGCGGTCGCCTTGCGGGCTTCCTCGCGCTCGACCGATTTCATCATGATCGACGGTTCGGTGTGGGCGTGCTTGGTCTTGACGAACAGGTGGCGCAGAATCGCGTCGTTGTAGCGGAACGAGTGTTCGAGTTCATCCAGCGCAGCCTGGCCGCATTCGATGTTGAAGCACACGTAGTGGGCCTTGACGAGTTTCTGGATCGGGTAGGCCAGCTGGCGGCGGCCCCAGTCCTCGACGCGGTGGATCTGGCCGCCGTGACCGGTGACCATGGCCTGGTAGCGCTCGATCATGGCGGGCACCTGCTCGCTCTGATCGGGATGCACGATGAACACTACTTCGTAGTGGCGCATGTAAGACTCCTTGTGGATATCTGTGATGTTGACAGACAGCCCGCCGGCACGATGTGGTTTCCGCTACGGAAACCACGGGCGCGCAAAAAACGCGCCACAAGCACGGTCGAGCAAGTAACCCGGTATTCTAGCACAGCAAGCGGATTGTCTGAAAGACCCGGAACGATCCCCCGCCTGCGGCAGGCGCAGCCCAGGCCCGGCAAGGCCTGTCCACCCGCCCCACGACTTGACCCAGAACAAGCGCCCGCCAAATAGCACATCCGTGATACCCATTATCATCAATGTCATTCTGGCTATATAGTAAAGTCTACAGCGATCAAATTTGCCTACCCCCAGATCCACCACGACCGTAATGATCGCAAACCCTTCGATGCCGATCAAAGGAGTCCCCATGTCCCGCACTGCCACCCACCTGCCCACAGGCCCATTCAAGCGCACAGAGCTTGGCCTGATCATTTCGCTCCTGTTCTCGCCCCTGGCGGCATGGGCAGCTCCCCACGGGGGTGTCGTCACCAGCGGTTCGGCCATCATCGAACAGGCGGGCAGCGTCACCAACATCAACCAGTCCACCCAGAAAGCCGCCATCAACTGGCAAGGCTTCGGCATCCAGGCGGGCGAAACCGTCAATTTCAACCAGCCCAATGCGTCGGCCATCACCCTGAACCGCGTGATCGGCAACGAACGCAGCGTCATCAACGGCGCACTGAACGCCAACGGCCAGGTCTTTCTGATCAACTCGGCCGGGGTGCTGTTCGGCAAGGGCAGCAGCGTCAACGTCGGCGGACTGGTCGCCAGCACCCGCGACATCAGCGACGCCGACTTCAACGCCGGCCATTTCGTCTTCAAGGGCGACGGCAACGGTTCGGTCATCAATATGGGCACGATCACAGCCAAGGACGGCGGCTACGTCGCCCTGCTGGGCAACAGCGTTTCCAACCAAGGGGTGATCGCAGCGACCAAGGGCACGGTGGCGATGAGCGCCGGCAACCGGATCACGCTCAACTTCAACGGCGATTCACTGCTCAACGTGACCCTCGACGAAGGTACGCTCGCCGCCCTGGTCGAAAACAAGCAGGCCATCCACGCCGACGGCGGCACCGTGCTGCTCACCGCCAAGGCGGCGGACGAACTGCTGGGCGCCCAGGTCAACAACAGCGGCATCGTCCGGGCGCGCACCCTCGACGACCTGACGGGAAAAATCGAACTGTACGCCCACGGCGGCACGGCCCGGGTGGACGGCACGCTGGACGCCAGCGCCCCGGCCGCGGGCGACGGCGGCTTCATCGAAACCAGCGGCGATCGGGTCAAAATCGCCGACAGCGCGCAAATCCTGACGAAATCGGCCTCCGGCAAGAACGGGAAGTGGCTGGTCGATCCGACCGACTTCACCATCGCCGCCAGCGGCGGCGACACGAGCGGCGCCTTCCTGAGCAACTACCTGAACACGCAGGGCGACTACGAGGTCCAGTCGTCGGCGGGCAGCAAGAGCGGCAGCGGCGACATCCATGTGAA
>NZ_JAVERO010000034.1:0-18589 GCF_034007085.1 Castellaniella sp.
ACCGCAGCAGACCACCCGAATCCACAGGTGGGCGCGCCCGTCACCAACGCACGAAGAACAGGACCCAAGCCCAGGAGAATGGCAGCAGCCCCCCCGCCACCAGCGCAACAGCCCCCAGTCTGCGCAGCGGCTGGAGCGTGCGCAGGCCGGCCAGCCGCCATTCAAAGCGCAGACTCCAGGCAAGCGCGAGTGCGAGCAAGGTGAAACGCACGGCATTCGCCCAACCCGTAGGCACGCCCTCGTGTTGCAGCAGGGTCAGCGTGGTGGCCGACAGCCCCAGGAACACCCCCACGCCCGCCGCCGGAATCAGGCCCTGGGCGAGCTTGTGTACGCCTGCCAGGCGGCTGCGCAACAGTTGCCCGCCCGCATCCCGCACCCCTGGCGCCTCTACTGTGGGCAGCAGGCGGTCCGCCAGCCACAGGCCACAGAACACAGCACCGCCCACGACGACGGCCGCGCCGCCAATGAACAGCAGGATGACGGCGCCATCCAGCCAGCTGAAGCTGTCATTGACATCCGGATAATGGGTCAGGATGAACCAGGGGGCATTATCCGCCAACGGCCAGTAGATGTCCCGCGCCACCAGCCAGGCTGCGGCGGACTGCTTGATCGACACGAACCAGGGGCTGGCGCTCCACAGGAAAGCGCCCACCGCCAGCCCCATCAGGCCGAAAACGATCAACGCCGTCTGCCAGCCGCTGCCCGCCGCCACGCGGACGATCTCGGTCTCGGGCGAGCGGGGGGTCAGGGCGATGGCGCCCCGGTAGTCGCTGCAACGCCCGCACATATGGCATTCGGCTGCACCCTGCATATTGCGCAGGGGCAGCAGGGGCGCACAGTTGATGGATTCGGTCCGCCGCACGGGGGCGCGCCAGGCGGCGGCATCCACCCGGTAATGCCAGGGAGCGAGCCTGGCCAGCAGATTGAACACTCCGTTGACCGGACACAGGTACCTGCACCAGACGCGCTTGTCCCGCCCGTAGAGCCAGCCGACGACCATGGCCGCCACGGATGAGCCGCCCAGCACGGCGGCAACCGCCCAAGGATACTGGTAGACACTGACCAGTTGGCCATAGATCGTGGTCAGGCTGAAGGCCACGAAAGGCCAGCCGCCCCAGCGCATCCAGCGCGGGATGGACCGGCCGCGCCCATGCCGACTGGCCCATTCGGTCAGCGTGCCCTCGGGACAGAACAGGCCACACCAGGCGCGTCCGAACAGGGGGATGGACACCAGCACGAACGGCCACCAGATGCCCCAGAAAACGAACTGGGCCAGAATGGTGAGGTTGTTGAAAATGGATGCGGTACGGCCCGGCAGCGGCATGGCCGCCGGAATCGCCAGCAAGGCGATGTAGACGGCAACGATGCACCACTGCATCCGCCGGATCGCGGGTTGATGATCGCGCAGAAAATCCCCTGTGTGCGCGGCAGCGGTACGAAACGATTGCGACAACATCATGCCACTATGCCATGGTTGCCTTGGCGCGGTTGGTCGAGACCGGCACCGTCCCGTCCGAAGCGCGGCGCAGCAACCACGCCACGATGCCCCAGTAGGCCAGCCAGATCAGCAGCTGGGACAAGGCGGGATAGGCGCGATAACCGGCAAAATCGGCCAGGATCTTGCCCAATCCGTCTTCGGTCCCCAGCAGCCCGGCACTATCCCACACCGGGTCCATCAGGGTCGGCAGCACACCCAGGGAAATCAAGCGGTCCGTGGCCGACACCAGCAAGGCACCGGCGAGCAACAGCAGCAGGATTTCCGTCAGCCTGAAAAAGCGCCGCCAGGTGATGATCCGTCCACCCAGTTGCAACAGCCAGAAAGTCAGCAGCGCTGCGGCGAAACCACCCAGACCAGCCAGCGCCAAAACACCGATACCGCCCGACGCCTGCGAAGACAGGACGGAACCATACAGAAAGACCACGGTCTCGCTGCCTTCACGCGCCACGGCAATCATGACCAGCGCGAGCAACCCCCACCAATGGCGGCTGCCGATCTGCTCGGATGCGCCGGATTCCAATTCCCGTTTCAGGCCCCGCCCATGGACACGCATCCAGACGACCATCTGGACCACCAGCCCGCAGGCCGCCAGCGCCATCAGGGCCTGGAACCATTCCTGCCCCTCGTCGGACAGCCAGGCGGACACCCCCAGCAGCACCAGAGCCAGCGCACCGGCCAGCAGCAAGCCGGCGCCCACACCGCCCCACAGCCAGGGCAGCCCGCGCCGGCCTTCGGGCGAAGCGTGCAGCCAGGAATACAGAATTCCGACGACCAGCAGGGCCTCGACACTTTCCCGCCAGACGATGAATGCAACTTGTTCCATGATGCGATGCTAAGGTCAGGGTTTGGGCAGCACCACCAGGGTGCCTTTCACCTGGGGATGAAAATCATCGAAAAAAGGATACTCGCCTGGCCGCGACAGGGACAGCACCACGAACGAGGTGACCCCAGGCCCCAGGACTTTTTCCTTGCGCAACGGCAGGCTTTCGAATTCGACCGCTTCGGTGCTTTCGTTGACAAGAATGATCTTGAAACGGCCTGCCGGCACTTCCAGGCGGGCCGGCTCGAAGGTGCCGTCGGCCTTGAAGGTCAGTGTGTAGACCGGCAGGTCGGCGGCGCCGGCCGCCGCCATCGGTGCCAAGCCACCCGCCCAGGCCAGGGCCACCAGCGCAATCCAGATGCGCATGCGCGTCATGAAGTTCTCCCGGCGATCAATAGCCGCCCTTTTTGCCGGTGCCAGCGTACACGAACTCGTACTTGACTTCGAAAGTCTCGAACCACGGGGCCACACCGGTTTCCTTGTCCACATGGCGGCCAAAGTGATTGTTGTGCGCCGTTTCGGGTGAGCCGATGATGAAGGTCAGATGATATTTTCCCGGGCCTTCGAGCTTGACGTTGTCACCATAGTGCGGGCCGTCATTGGCCACCATGGGCATCAGGTCGCCCTTCATGACCTTGTCGCTGCCCTGCTTCTGCAGCACGTACTGGATATTCAGGTACGGCGCCCAGGCCCCTTCGGGCAGACCATTCTTGTTGTCGGCTGTGGCGTGGATGTCGGCTTCCAGGTGAATGTCGGATTCCTTGGCGGCGCGCATCATGCCCTCTGGTTCCATTTCGACCGGCTGCAGGTAGACTGCCGCAACTTCCAGCCCGTTGATCTCGCTGGGTTCGCCGATAGGATATTCAGCAGCCAGGGCAGAAGAAGCCAGGCCGATGCCAGCCAGCGCAATGCACAATTTGCTCACCATGTGACGCTCTCCGTGTCAGTCAGTTTATTGTAAGGATAATGATTCTCGTTACCTGAGTAATATAGCACCAAACACGGATGGACCGGAGCCAGGCCAGAAACGGCAAAGCGCCGGCCCGAGGGCCGGCGCTTTGCATGCGCGATCATTTTTTCTTGTGTCCCTTTTCGGGGGGGGATCCGGGGAAAGGGAAGGCCGAAAACATGGAACGCGTCTGGTCCTGCATCTGATCCTGCATCTGGACGAACAGGCTGCGGCTTTGTTCGATGTAGTTGTTCATCATGTTCTGCAGGGCCGGGGTCTGCAGGCTCATCAGCTGGGCCCAGGCCTCGGGGCCGAAGTGCTGCTGATACAGGCCCTGGGACTGCTCGGCCATGCGGTCCTGGATATCCATCAGTATCTGGATGTTCTTTTCCAGGAACGTGCCCATCACGCCTTGCATGGCATGGCCATAGAACCGGATGATCTGCGCCAGCGACTCGGCCGAGAACATGGGCACGCCACCGGATTCTTCTTCGAGGATGATCTGCAGCAGAATGCTGCGGGTCAGGTCATCGCCAGTCTTGGCATCGACGACCTTGAAGACCTCGTTGCCCAGGACGAGCTGCTTGATGTCGGCCAGCGTGATGTAGGCGCTGGACTGGGTATCGTAGAGGCGGCGATTGGGATATTTCTTGATCAGCCGCTCTGCCTTGGGTGCAGTGGTGTTCCGAGTCATGATCAGCCCATGTGCAGGCCACCGTTCAGCGAAAAATCCGCCCCGGTGGCAAAGCCTGAATCATCGGATGCCAGCCAGGCGATGATGGAGCCGATTTCCTCTGGCGTGCCCAGTCTTTTGACCGGGATGGTGGCAACGATCTTTTCCAGCACGTCGGGGCGGATGGCGCGCACCATGTCGGTCCCGATGTAGCCCGGCGAAACCGTGTTCACGGTGACGCCCTTGCTGGCGACTTCCTGGGCCAGGGCCATGGTGAAGCCATGAATGCCGGCCTTGGCCGTGGAATAGTTGGTCTGGCCGAACTGGCCCTTCTGGCCATTGACCGAACTGATGTTGATGATCCGCCCCCACTGGCGATCCACCATGTCGTCGATGACCTGCTTGGTCACGTTGAACAGGCTGTTGAGATTGGTGTCGATGACGGCGCGCCAGTCTTCCTGGCTCATCTTGCGAAACACGCCGTCCCGGGTGATCCCCGCATTGTTCACCAGAACGTCGACCGGACCGAACTGTTCCTTGACCTTGACGAAGGCCTCGACCGTGGAATCCCAGTCGGACACATTACCGACCGAGGCGTTGAACTTGTAGCCCAGGGCGGCCTGCTCGTCCAGCCACTTGGTGTAATCCCGGCTCGGACCGCAACCAGCCACCACCGTGAAGCCTTCCTTTGCGAGGCGCTGGCAGATCGATGTGCCGATACCGCCCATGCCCCCTGTCACATAAGCCAGTTTGCCGCTCATGGTGTTCTCCTTTTCAGACTGCTTTGACTTTGACATAGCGCCCAGGGGCGGGTTCTATGACAGGATACTTGCGATTGCCCAGGCCGCGCCGGATCGCTTTCCAATCCCCGGAATGCTGGGCCAGCCAATCGAGCCAATCGGGCCACCAGCTGCCCTTGGCATGCTCCGCCTGGTCCAGCCACACGTGCGGGTCGCTTGGCAAAGCGGCATCCTGGCCACAGGCCCAATAACCTCGGCGACCGCGTGCCGGAGGGTTGACGACCCCGGCGATATGGCCGGATTCGCCCAGCACGAACCGCAGCGGCCCGCGCAGCAAGCGCGTCGAGGCATAGGCCGAAGTCCAGGGCACGATGTGATCTTCCCGCGAGGCGTACAGATAGGCCGGCATGTCCAGGGCCTGCAGGTCGGCGGCTGTGCCGCACATGCGCAACTGCCCGGTCTTCAGACGGTTTTCCAGGTAGGTGTTGCGGAAATACCAAGTGAAGAACGGTCCCGGCAGGTTGGTGCCATCGGCGTTCCAGGCCAGCAGATCGAAAGGACGCGGCGATTCGCCCATCAGGTAGTTGGAGCCAACGTAATTCCATACCAGTTCTGCGGGCCGCAGGAACGAAAACGTGGTGGCCAGTTCGCCTGCCGTCATCAGGCCGCCTGCGCCCAGCTGTCGTTCGCGCACGCGCGCATGCTGTTCGTCGACAAAAACGTCGAGGATACCGGTTTCACGGAAATCAAGAAAGGTGGTCAGCAAGGTCAAGGCGGCCACCGGGTCTTCGCCCCGAGCGCGCGCCACGGCCAGCGCACTGGCCAGCAGCGTGCCCCCTACGCAAAAGCCCAGGGCATTGATCTGTGGCTGGCGCGTCACATCGCGTGCGACCTGGATGGCCCGCAGCACGCCTTCTTCGAGGTAGTCATCCCAGGTCTTGCGCTGGATGCCATCCGTGTCCCCCGGAAGCGGATTGCGCCAGGACACCATGAAGACCTCGAAGCCGGCCTGCACGGCATGCAGCACCAATGAATTGGCCGGTTGCAGGTCCAGGATGTAGTACTTGTTGATGCAGGGCGGCACCATCAGCAAAGGGCGACGGCGGACTTTTGGTGTCTGCGGCTGGTACTGGATGAGCTGCATCAGGGCATTTTCATAGACCACCGCCCCAGGCGTCAGGGCCAGATTTTCGCCTGGCGTGAAGGCGGACTCATCGGTCTGCGTGATACGGCCCCGCGCCAGATCGCGCATCAGGTTCACCAACCCGCGCTGCAGGGAATCGCCCTCGCTGTCGGCGGCTGCCTGCAAGGCGTCAGGATTGGAGACAAGAAAGTTGCATGGTGCTGCGGCCTCGACCCATTGCATGACCGTGAATTTCAGGCGTTCACGCGCTGCAGCCTCGAGATCGGCGGCCTGTGCCAGTCTTTGCAAGGTGTCGGCCACGATGAGATAGGCATGCGCCGAGAGCAGCGCCCGGGGGTCGCCCGCCCAGGCATCCGACGAAAACCGTCGGTCGGCGGGCGGGGCCAGCAGCCCTTGGCGGAATCGGTCCAGCAACGATTGCCAGGCCTGGATGAAATCTGACTGAATGGCCGCCAGCTGGACGGGAGAGACCCAGGACGGTGCCTGCACTTGTGAAGAATTCCGATCAGTCATTCCACCATCCCTTGTACTACCAAGCCCTCGAAACAACCCGAAGCCTTTTGTCTGACTATTCTGTCATTGTGGCAAATCTCGTCAATTCGGGTAAGTCGCTAGCTCAAATCAAGCGCCTCCTGCGCCTTGCGAAACATCCGAACTCGTCAGATATGCCAGCGTGGCCTGGCGGCCGGACCCCGGGTCACGCCGATGGGAAAAATACCGGTCTGCCCGCGTCCATGTGCATTCCCCGCTGGATTCCACCTGTTTCACACCGGCACGCGACAGCCGGGCGCGCGCCAGGCCAGCCAAATCGGCCAGCCAGCGATCACCGCCCTGGCGTTCCAGGACAAAACACTCTGCCAATTCAGGGTCCCGATCCAGAAAAGCCATGCGCACGTCCGGCCCGACCTGGAAGGCCCCAGACCCGATACCCGGGCCGATCCAGGCACGCCAGCCGTTGGCGGCCGGCGCCCGGCGGCGCATGAGATCGAGGGTATTTTCCAGTACCCCAGCTGCCAATCCACGCCAGCCCGCATGGGCCACGCCCAGCACAGTACCCGCGCCGTCGGCCAGAACGACCGGCAGACAGTCAGCGGTCAGGATGGCCAACGGACGATCTGGCAAGGTGGTCACGGCGGCGTCCGCGCAAGGCGCTGACAGCGTATCCACATCCCCATCGAATACGGCCGTGCCATGCACCTGATCAAGCCAGAGGGGTTCCCCCGGCAGGGCACGCTGCACACGTCGGCGATTTTCGCGCACGGCTTCTGGATCGTCCCCCACATGCGCGCCCAGGTTCAGGCTGTCGCGTGGCGCCCGGCTGATGCCACCAGTACGCCAGGTCGAAAAATACCGCACCCCCGGCCAGGGGGCCCCTGTCACGCCCCGCAGTTCCGGGGCCAGTTCAAGTACGGTCGTCACCATGGCTTTCCCAGAGAATGCCGTCGAGCACCCGGCGAAAATCATCTGGCGGCTCGGCCGTGAAGGCGCATGGCCGCCCGCTGACGGGATCGTCGAAACCCAGGGCGCGCGCATGCAGCATCTGGCGTGCCGCGCCGGCTTGCTGGCGCCCCCCGTACAAGGTGTCCCCCAGCAGGGGGTGTCGCAAACGGGCCATATGCACGCGGATCTGATGCGTACGCCCCGTTTCCAGGCGGCACAGCACCCGAGACAGGAGTACGTCACCGCAGCGCCCCACCCCCAGGGATTCGTAATGGGTGATCGCGGGCTTGGGCGCCACCGGCCGGTCCGAACTCATGCGCACCGGCACCCGGCTGTCGCGGCCAATCGGCGCGTCCACCGTGCCCTTCCCCGACAGTGCGCCGTGCACTAATGCGCAGTATTCGCGCTTGACCGTGCGGGCCTGCAACTGGCGCACCAGTTGCGTCTGGGCGGTTTCCGTGCGGGCCACGACCAGCAGCCCGGACGTATCCTTGTCCAACCGATGGACGATGCCGGCCCGGGCCACACGGGCCAGTTCAGGGTAACGGTACAACAGGCCATTGAGCAGCGTGCCATGCCAGTTGCCTGCGCCTGGATGCGTCACCAGTCCGGCGGGCTTGTCCACCACGATCCAATCGGGTGCATCGGCCACGACACGAAAGGCCACGTCTTCGGGAACGAAAGCCAGATCCTCGGGCGCCTGCTGCGGCCAGACCCGGATGAGCGCGCCGGGCCCCACCCGGGTACGTGCCTTGCCCACGACCCCATCGACCTCGACATGGCCCCCTTCGATCCAGGTCTGCAAACGGCTGCGGGAATGCTGCGGCATCAGGCCTGCGAGGACCTTGTCCAGCCGGTCCGGCAAGTGGTCCAGCGGCAGGCGAAAGGCCTCGGGCGCATCGGGGTCAGCGTCCTCGGTAGCGATATCCGTGTACGGCATGGCGACAAATCATATAATCTGCCGACAATGCTAACACCTTGACCAAGGACGCCCCGTGGCCGCGCATGCCCCTGTTTTCCTGAAAGCCCTGTCAACTCCTGTCCGGCTGATCCTGGCTGGCCTGTGCATGATCCTGGCAGCGGGCTGCAGCTCGACCAAGACCAACGTCGACCCGACCGCCGGCTGGAGCGCAGAACGCCTCTACAGCCAGGCCCGTTCCGACATCAGTTCGGGCAACTGGTCTGACGCCCGCAAAAATCTCGAAGCCCTGGAAGCCCGCTATCCCTTTGGCATCTATGCGCAGCAGTCCCTGATCGACCAGGCCTACGTCAACTGGAAAGACGAAGAACCCGAACAGGCCAAGGCGGCGATCGACCGCTTCATGCAGCAGTACCCGAACCATCCCGGCACGGACTACATGCTGTACCTGAAAGGCATGATCACCTTCACGCCGCCCAGCGCCATCCTGTCCAACTTCACGCGCCAGAATCCCAGCGAACGAGACCCCAAGGGCCTGCGCGAATCCTACGAAGCCTTCAACGAACTGATCAAGCGCTACCCCGACAGCCGCTACACGCCCGATGCCCGCAAGCGCGCCGCCTGGCTGGTCAACACCATCGCCGAAAACGAAGTCCACATCGCCCAGTACTACTACGAACGCGGGGCCTACGTCGCGGCGGCCAACCGCGCCCAGACCGTGGTCACCGACTTCGAAGGCGTGCCCATCGCGGAAAAGGCCCTCTACCTGATGATGCTCAGCTACGACAAGCTGAATCTGCCTGAACTGCGCGACGACGCCAAGCGCGTGCTGGACCAGAACTTCCCGGACAGCAAATACTACAAACAGGGCCTCGACGAGCCGGTCAATCTCTGGAATCCGATCAACTGGTTCTAGATTCTGTGGCCAGGGGCAGCCAACCAGCGGCGGACTCAGGCGGATTTGCCAGAAAATCCAATGCCACCCCCGCATCCCGGGTCCGGGCAAAGGGTGGCAAGCCCTGCCACAGCAGCCGCCCATAGGGCTTGTCCACCAGGCGCCCATCGCCCACCACCAGTACTCCCCAATCGGTCTCGGACCGGATCAGCCGCCCTGCCCCCTGCTTGAGCAGCAGGGCCGCCTGCGGCAGCTGATATTCCATGAACGGATTGCCGCCTTCGGCCCGGCAGACGTTCAGGCGCGCTTCCAGGACCGGGTCGTCGGGCGGCGCGAACGGTAGCTTGTCGATCGCCACCAAGGTCAGCGCATCCCCCGGCACATCGATGCCTTCCCAAAAACTGGTGCTGCCCACCAGCACGGCATTGCCCGCAGCGCGGAACCGTTCCAGCAGCACGCCGCGCGAGGCTTCCCCCTGGCGCATCACCGGCCGGTCCGAAGCCAACATGCCGCGCAACAACGCATCGGCCACCCGATCGACCGCGCGCAGGGTGGTGCACAGCACCAGCACCCCGCCCGCGCACGCATCCACCAGCGGCAGCAAGGCCCGCGCAAACGCGTCCGTGAAGCCGGGATCGCTTGGCCACGGCAGACCCTGCGGCACATACAGCAACCCTTGCGCTGGATAGTCAAAAGGCGAAGCCCAGATGCGGGTCTCGGCATCGCCCAGCCCCAGTTGGCGCTGAAAATGCTGAAAATCCCCGCGCACCGACAACGTCGCCGAGGCCAGCACCCAGGACTGGCCCGGCCGCCGGAATCCCGAAAAAATACGCGCCACCGACAAGGGCGCCCGCTGCAGCCGTACCGAATGCGCACTGTGCTCGACCCAGCGAACAGCGGCCTGGTGATCTGCCTCACCGCCTGCCTGCGGTCCGGATCCGTCAGGCGCAACACCGTCTGCGGGGACTGCGCCCTGCCCAACCGCATCACCGCCGCGAACCGGATGCGCCCATTGCCATAGCCTGGCCCGCAGGTCACGCGCCGTCCGGGCCGCAGCCGCCAGGTCCGGGTGGCGTTCTTCCTGGGTACCCAGGGATTCCGCCAACCCATCCAGGGCCTGCATCAGGCGGTCCAGGGACTGATCGAAGGCGTCGGCTTCCGGAATCTGTTCAAAGGTCGCCCGGCCACCTGGCAACCGCCCCACAGGCGCGCTGGCCAGACGCAGGCCGCGCGCAGCCGCATCCAGGGCCTGGCACAGATCGCTCCAGCGAACGGTCTCGCGGGCATGGGCCAGGCCCGCCGCCTCGGCCTGGCGAGCGCAGTCCAGGATCTGATGCAGCGACAGGCTCTGCCCCAGGAAACGGGTGGCCGTATCGGGCAACTGATGCGCCTCGTCAAAGACCACCAGCTGCGTTTCCGGCAACAGGTCGGTGATGCCTTCTTCACGCAGCGCCAGATCGGCCATGAACAAGGCGTGGTTGACCACCACCACATCGGCATCCTGGGCATGGCGCCGCGCCTTGAGCACAAAGCAGTCGCGCACATGGGGGCAATCCTGGCCCAGGCAATTTTCCCGGGTCGAAGTCACCCGGCTCCAGATATCGGCGGTTTCGGGCACTGCAGGCAAGTCCGCGCGATCACCGCAGTCGCTTTCCCTGGCAAAACGGCGGATGGCGCGCAGCTGGTCGATCTCGTCGCGTGATTTCAGGCCGCGCTCGTCCTGCTCCAGGCGTTCCAGATGGTAATGACAGACATAGTTGCCGCGCCCCTTGAGCAACGCGACATCCGCCGGCAAGGCCAGGGCGGCGCGCAAGCGCGGAATGTCGCGGCGAAACAGCTGGTCCTGAAGCGTCCGGGTGCCGGTGGACACCAGCACCTTGCTGCCCGACAGAAAGGCCGGCACCAGATAGGCCCAGGTCTTGCCCGTGCCTGTGCCCGCCTCGGCAATCAGCACGCCACCGCCATCCAGCGTGGTACGGATGACCTGCGCGAGTTCCAACTGGGCCGCACGCGGGACATAGCCTGGCAACTGACGGGCCAACGGGCCGTCGGGGCCAAAGATCTCGGCAAGCTCATCGTTCAACATGATGCGGGAAGCGGCGGGAATGCGGGTCAACCCCTGGATGATACGCCAGGCGTTCCAGGGCGGCGGATCAGGTATGGCAAAATGCGCCGCTTGTACCCGTATCATGCTTCATGACCATGACTCTTCCCGATTCCCAGACCCATCTCGTCGACCCGGCCCGCGTTCTGCGGCTGCTGACGGCGGAACTCGATGCCCGCCCCGCCCAGGTTGCAGCGGCAGTGGACCTGCTGGATTCAGGCGCCACCGTGCCCTTCATCGCCCGCTACCGCAAGGAAGCCACCGGCGGGCTGGATGATACCGTGCTGCGCCAGCTGGAAGTGCGCCTGCTCTACATCCGCGAACTGGAAAGCCGCCGCGTGGCGATCCTGGATTCGATCGCCGGACAGGGCAAGCTGGACGACGCGCTGCGTGCGCAGATCCTTGACGCCGACAGCAAACAGCGCCTGGAAGACCTGTACGCCCCCTACAAGCCAAAACGGCGCACACGCGCCCAGATCGCCCGGGAGGCAGGCCTGGAGCCCCTGGCCGACACCCTGCTGGCCGACCCATCGGCCGACCCCGAAACCCTGGCGGCCACCTACCTGAATGCGGAAGCCGGCTTCGAGGAACCACGTGCCGCACTGAACGGCGCACGCGACATCCTGGCGGAACGCTTCGCGGAAGACGCCACGCTGCTGGACACATTGCGCACCGAACTCTGGCACACGGGCCAGATCACGGCTCAGGTCGTGGCCGGCAAGGAAACCGAAGGCGCCAATTTCCGCGACTGGTTCGACTTCAGCGAAACCCTGCGGACCCTGCCCTCGCACCGCATCCTGGCACTGCTGCGCGGCCGCCAGCAAGGCATCCTCGACCTGCGTCTGGGTCTGGATCCCGAGCGCGAGGCCCAGACCCCGCACCCCTTCGTGGCACGCACGGCTGACATCCTGGGCATCGACGCCCGTTTCGATGCCCATGCCACACCCCGCCAGCACTGGCTGGCCGAAGTCTGCCGCTGGACCTGGCGGGTCAAGCTGCTGACCAGCTTCGAAACCGAGCTGATCGGGCGGCTGCGGGAAACGGCCGAAGCCGAAGCCATCCGCGTGTTCGCCGCCAACCTGAAGGACCTGCTGCTGGCGGCACCCGCCGGCCCGAAGGCCGTGCTGGGACTGGATCCCGGCATCCGCACGGGCGTCAAGGCTGCGGCCATCGACGCCACCGGCAAGCTGCTGGAAACCGCCACCATTTACCCTTTCGAGCCACGCCGCGACGTGGAAGGCAGCTTGCGCACCCTGGCCACCCTGGTCGCACGCCACGGCATCCGCCTGATCGCCATTGGCAACGGCACCGCCTCGCGTGAAACCGAGCGGCTGGCCGCCACGCTGCGCGAGCGCCACCCAGAACTGTCCTTCGAGCATGTGGTCGTGTCCGAGGCCGGCGCCTCGGTCTATTCGGCCTCTGAACTGGCCGCCCAGGAATTCCCCGAACTGGACGTCAGCCTGCGCGGCGCCGTCTCCATCGCCCGTCGCTTGCAGGATCCACTGGCTGAATTGGTCAAGATCGAACCCAAGGCCATCGGCGTGGGACAGTACCAGCACGACGTCAACCAGCGCGAGCTGGCCCGTTCCCTGGACGCCGTGGTCGAAGACTGTGTGAATGCCGTCGGCGTGGACGTGAACACGGCTTCGGCGCCGCTGCTGACGCGCGTGTCCGGACTGAACCAGTCCCTGGCGCGCAATATCGTCCAGTGGCGCGAGGCCAACGGCGCGTTCCGTAACCGCAAGGCCCTGCTCGATGTCCCTCGCTTCGGCGCCAAGGCCTTTGAACAGGCTGCCGGATTTCTGCGCGTCCCCGAGTCCGACAACCCCCTGGACGCCTCGGCCGTGCACCCCGAAGCCTACCCCGTGGTCGAGCGCATCCTGCAAAAAATCGGCCAACCCGCTGCGGCAGTGATGGGCCACGCCGATTCCCTCAAAGGCCTGTCCCCAGCGGATTTCACCGACGAGCGGTTCGGCCTGCCGACGGTACGCGACATCTTTGCCGAACTGGAAAAACCGGGTCGCGATCCCCGCCCGGAATTCAAGACGGCGAAATTCAACGAAGACATCCAGGACATCAAGGATCTGGCGCCCGGCATGGTCCTCGAAGGCGTGGTCAGCAACGTCGCCAATTTCGGCGCATTCGTGGACATCGGCGTGCATCAGGACGGCCTGGTGCACGTGTCCGCCCTGGCCGATCGCTTCGTCAAGGACCCGCGCGACGTGGTCCGAGTCGGCCAGACGGTACAGGTGCGGGTGCTGGAAGTGGACGTGGCGCGCAAGCGCATTGCCCTGAGCATGCGCAAGGACGATCCGGAACCTCGCGCGGCGGCAGGCGGCACGGGCCGGTCGGGCAAGCGTGCCGGACAGCATGGCGAACGGCCCGGCCGATCCGCTGCGCCCCAGGGTGCGATGGCCGAGGCCTTCGCACGCTTGCGCAGGAACTGACCCGCCCCAACCGCCCTCAGGGCGAATCGGGCGGCAGCAGTTCCATCAACAAACGACGATGGGTCGCCCGCAACCTGGGGGTCACCTGACGCGCATACGCATCATCCTGCAGTATCCTCAGCACCGCCGCGAGCAGAATGGGCGCATGGATCAGCTGCACCATATCGGTCAGCGCGCTGTCGCGCAGGACGCCGTCCTGAACCGCGCGCTGGACCATGGCCTGCTGACTCTGGATCAGCCGCACATGGTCGGCACGCCAGTCCCGGATGACCTCCGGGAATCTTGACCCTTCGGCAATCAGCAAGTGCAGGGTGCGGATGAAACGATCATCTTCCAACCGCGCGTAGGCGCCCTCCAGAAAGCCATCCACCAGGGCCGCCAAGGCAGTGCCCGACGGTCGCGTATTCGCCAGAGGCTGCTGATCGTCAAACAACAGGTTGGGCAGCAGCATGCGCTGCATCAGCGCCTTGAATACGGCGCTCTTGCTGCTGAAATGCGCATACAGCCCCCCTTTGGACAGTCCGGCCCGGGCAGCAATGTCTTCCATCCGCGCCGCGCCGAATCCCCGTTCCGAAAATTCATGCAATGCTGCATCCAGGATCTGGTCGCGGCGCTCATGGGCTGGTAATCGCCGGTTCCGGGGTGCACGGCGTGCAGTGCCGGGATCCTGAGCGACCGCATGCAAAATCGAGGGCGGCTTTTTCGGCATGGCAATTATTACTTCAAGTAGAAAATTTTCACGTGCATTTGATCTGCATCATGAACGCAATGTCAATTATCGACTAAAAAGTCGTTAAGAGGAACTGTCATGCCATCACCGCCCAACAGCCCCCCCATGGATACTCAAGCTGCCGCCCGGATCACCGACCAATATTTTCATGCCAGCCAGGCGCGTGCATTCGGGGCGCTCTCGCCCGCATCGCTCAGTCTGGCATGGCTGGACTGGGCCATGCACCTGGCAGCCTCGCCTGGCAAGCGGACCGAACTGCTGCGCCTGG
Organism: Castellaniella sp.; assembly: GCF_034007085.1. Classification (GTDB taxonomy): domain Bacteria; phylum Pseudomonadota; class Gammaproteobacteria; order Burkholderiales; family Burkholderiaceae_B; genus Castellaniella. The sequence continues at coordinate 14,628 of NZ_JAVERO010000034.1, forward strand.
CCGCCAGGCACCAGCTCGATCTGGCACATTATCTGTACGACTGCCTGAAAGCATCCGGGGACCCATCCCGCGTCTGCGTCACGCCCCCCGAAACCGACCGCCGCTTCAAGGACCCCGCCTGGTGCCGCTGGCCCTACAACCTGTGGCACCAGGGGTTCCTGCTGACCCAATCCTGGTGGGAAGAAGCCACGACCGGCCTGCACGGCACCGATCCGCACCATGTGCAGCAGATTTCGTTCTGGGCGCGGCAGTGGCTGGACATGATGTCGCCCGGCAACCAGCTCTGGACGAACCCTGTCGCGCTTGAACGTACGCTCAAGGAACGCGGGATGAATCTGCTGCGCGGCGGCGGCTACCTGCTGGAAGACATCGTCCGCCACCAGGCCGGTCTGCCGATCGCCGGGGCGGACAAATTCCGCGTCGGGCACGATGTGGCCGCCACACCGGGCAAGGTCATCCTGCGCAACCGGCTGATCGAACTCATCCAATATGCCCCCACGACTGCGGCCGTGCGCCCAGAGCCGATCCTGCTGGTGCCAGCCTGGATCATGAAGTACTACATTCTGGACCTGTCGCCGCACAACTCGCTGGTCCGCTTCCTGCTTGACCAGGGCTACACCGTCTACTGCATATCCTGGAAAAACCCCACCGACCAGGACGCCGAACTGGACATGGACGACTATCTGCGTCATGGATTCTTCGCCGCCCTGGACGCCATCGGACGCGTTCAACCAGAATGCCGTATCCATGCCACCGGCTACTGCCTGGGCGGCACGTTGCTGTCGATCGCAGCGGCAGCCATGGCGCGTGACGGCGACACGCGACTCGCCAGCGCCAGCCTGTTCACCGCCCAGGTCGACTTCAGCGAACCGGGGGAAATCGGCCTGTTCATCGATGAGGCCCAGGTCCACCTGCTCGAAGCCCAGATGGAACGACAGGGCTATTTCAGCGCCGAGCAGATGGCGGGTGCATTCCAGATGCTGCGGTCCTACGACCTGCTCTGGTCGCGTATCATCCACGAATACCTGTTGGGCGAGCGACGCCCCATCAACGACCTGATGGCCTGGAACGCCGACACCACCCGCATGCCGGCCCGCATGCATTCGCAGTACCTGCGGCGCCTGTACCTGAACAACGACCTGAGCGCCGGGCGCTACCCCGTGGGCGGACGCCCCGTATCGATCGGCGACATCCGCCTGCCGATCTTTGCCGTAGGCACCATCACCGACCACGTCGCCCCCTGGCGCTCTGTCTACAAGCTGCATCAATTCTTCCCCGGTGAACTGAGTTTCGTGTTGACCAGCGGCGGCCACAACGCCGGCATCGTCAGCGAACCCGGTCACCCTCGGCGCCAATACCGCATCCGCACCCGCCAGCCCGGCGATCCCTTCCTGCCCCCTGACACATGGATGGAATCCACCCCCATCCACGAGGGGTCCTGGTGGACCGCCTGGTCTGAATGGCTGGCGGAACGCTCGGGCGCGCCCGTTGCCCCGCCGTCCCTGGGCGCCCCCGGCCTCCGGCCCCTGGGCGACGCCCCTGGACGCTACGTGCTGGAAACCTGACCCACCAACCCTGCCCCATGCCAAGCCACATGACTCCGATTTTCCGCGCCCTGGGCGCAGCCGGCCTGTCGCTGGCCTTGACGGCCTGCGTCAACCTGGCGCCCCGGACCGAAACCCCGCCCTTGCCGGTGGCCAACGCCTGGCCGGCCGACACCGATGCCTCAACCACCCAGGCGCTGACCGACCTGGATTGGTCGCGCTATTTCCAGGACGCAGAAATGCGCCGGCTGATCGGCCTGGCGCTGGAACACAACCGCAATCTGCGGCTGGCCGTGCTGCGCGTGCGCGAGGCCGAGGCCGCCTACCGGATCCAGCGTTCGGAACAGCTGCCCTCGATCGGTGTCCAGGGCCAGGGCGTCCGCACCCGCGACATCGCCGCACCGCTGCCGGACCAGACCGTGGTGCAGTCCAAATATCAGGCCGCCGTCGGCCTGACAAACTGGGAACTCGACTTTTGGGGCAGGGTCCGCAACCTGAAGGACGCCGCCCTGGATGAATGGCTGGCGACTGACGCCGCCCGCCAAAGCGTGCAGATCGCCCTGATTCGCCAGGTGGCCGATGCCGTGCTGTCGTTGCGCGAACTGGACCAGCGGGCCATCCTGGCCCGGGACGCCGTCACCAATCGCCAGCAATCGCTGGACATCTTCGAACAGCGACGCAGAATCGGCTCGTCCTCGGAACTGGAACTCACCCAGGTCCGCACCCTGCTGATCCAGGCCCAGGCAATCAGCGCCCAGGTCGAACAGCAGCGCGCGGCGGCCCGGCACGCGTTGGCCTTGCTGGTCGGCACCGACCCGGACGTGCCGCCCACCAGCGCCATCACACTGGATGCGACCCCGTTGGCCACTCTGCAGCCCGGCCTGCCCGCCGATGTGCTGCTGGCCCGCCCCGACATCCGCGCCGCCGAATACCAGCTGCGCGCAGCCCACGCCCGGATCGGGGCCGCACGGGCCGCGTTCCTGCCGCGCATCGCCTTGACCTCATCCCTGGGAACCGCCAGCACCGAACTGGACGGCCTGTTCGAAAGCGGCAGCCGTGCCTGGCTGTTCACCCCGGTCATCGAAATCCCGATCTTCACGGCTGGCCGGTTGCGGGCCAATCTGGACGTCGCGGAAGTCCGCCGCGACATGGCGGTAGCCACCTACGAAAGGGACATCCAGACGGCATTCCGGGAAGTCTCGGACGCCCTGTCCTCGCGCCAGTGGCTGGCTTCACAAATGGAAATCCAGGCTCGCATGGCGCAAACCCAGGCCGAGCGCGCGGCCCTGGCGCAACTGCGCTATGACAGCGGCGCCGCACCCTACCTGGAAGTGCTCGACGCCCAGCGCGACCTGCTGACTGCCCAGCAGCAGCTGGTACAGATCCGCAGCGCCTGGCTATCCAGCCAAGTGGCCCTGTTCGCCGCCTTGGGCGGCGGCATGGACCCCGTCCCCACCGACCCCTGAACCGCCACCCCAAGACGGCATTGCTGACCGACTCCCGAATCCACCATGAATCTGACTGAAAAAATCAAGAAACGACTGCCCCTGATCCTGATCATCGCCGTCGCGGCAGGTGCCTATGGCGTCTGGCGCAGCACCCAGGATCGTGGGCCTGGCCCTGGTTTCGCGCAGGGCAATGGCCGCATCGAAGCCACTGAAATCGACATTGCCACCAAATTGCCGGGCCGGGTCGATCAGATCCTGGTCGACGAAGGCGACTTCGTCAAGGCGGGCCAGGTCCTGGCCGTCATGAACCTGGATTCCCTGCAGGCCCAGCTTGACGAAGCCAGCGCCAGGCAGCGCCAGGCCGATCATGCCGTTGCGGCCGCCCGGGCACAGGTCACGCTGCGAGAAAGCGACGTCGCCGCCCAACAAGCGGTCGTCAAACAGCGGGAAAGCGATCTGTTCGCCGCCCGCCAGCGCCTGAACCGATCACAGTCTCTCGCACGGCGCGGTGCCGCATCCCAGCAGGAACTGGACGACGACCAGGCCCGGCTGCACAGCGCCGAAGCCGGTCTGGCCGCCGCCAAGGCCCAGGTCATCTCCGCGCAAGCGGGTGTCTCGGCGGCCAAGGCCGATCTGGTCGGCGCGGAATCCGCCGTGGCGGCAGCTGCTGCAACCGTGGCCCGCATCGAATCCGACCTGAAAGACAGCAGCCTGAAGGCCCCGCGCGACGGCCGCATCCAACTGCGCGTGGCCCAGCCCGGCGAAGTCCTGGGCGCCGGTGGCCGGATCCTGAACATGCTGGATCTGGCTGATGTCTCCATGACTTTTTTCATGCCCGAGGCCGCCGCCGGACGCCTGGCGATGGGCAGCGAGGTCCGCATCATTCTGGACGCCGCGCCCGCATACGTGATACCGGCCGAGGTGTCCTTCGTGGCCAGCCAGGCGCAATTCACCCCGAAAACGGTGGAGA
>NZ_JAVERO010000210.1:0-2679 GCF_034007085.1 Castellaniella sp.
ATCGTGGTCCCAGCTCTCAAGCCAGACCCCGACGATGCGGCATCCGCTGACGACGCGCAACCCACCACGCCGGACAGCCCGGATACCGCACCCGCCCAGACACCAACCCCGCCACCCGGCACCCCGGACGGCTTTACGGCACATCCCATCGCCGATGGCTTTCAGCCACCGGCCCACTGATCCCCCGCAGCACCGCATCCTGCGGCCCGCTGACCTTCTCTTTCTTTTCCCACCCCACACCCCAACACGCCTGCCGGCGTTTGGGGCAGGAATCATGCCATGCAGAAATTGCCACACCTCACACTCCAGACAACCCCGCGACATTTCATGGACAGGCTGGTGACACTCTGGACACTGGCGATGGTCAGTCACGCGACATGGGCGCAGTCTCTGGGCGGCCTGTCTCGCGCCCGGACCACGCTGCAAACCCTCAAAGACAATCTAGACATCATTCTGCCGATTGCCGCCGTCATCATCGGCGTCATCATCTTCGTGCTGTACTCAGCTGAAGTGATGAGGAAGGATGACGCCATCCGCTGGGGCATTGGCGTGCTGTTGGCCGGGTCCGCAGCCGAACTCGTTGTGCTGCTCTGGAAGTAAGCCATGGCGACCCGCACCAGCAGCACACGCGCCGCCCGCACCGGCCACACAGACCAGTCTCCCGACCATCAGCCCCCGAACACCTATCCCGTGTTCAAGGGCCTGGGCCGCAAGGCGACCTTCATGGGCATCCCCACCACCTTGATGCTCGGCGCGTTCGCATGCGTGGCCATCATTGCCATGACAGCCGGGCTGGCCTGGTGGGGGCTACTGCTGGTCGTGATGCCCACGCTGGCCATGCTCACCCGCGATGACGACAAAGCCATCGACATCCTCTGGCTGGAACTCAAGACCCGTCGCACGAATCGCCAGCAGCGATTCTGGCGCGGTTCCAGCTATGCCCCGCAGGGCTACCACCGCAACCGGCCCTGGCGCCGTTTGCTTTCCCGAAGGACTCTGCCATGACCGCAGCCACCGCACTGGCCGTTGATGAACGGCTGGTTTCCCGTTATCTGCCCTATTCCCACCATGTCACCGACCGCATCATTGCCTGCGACAACCACGAATACCTGGCGGTCATCAAGGTCGCTGGTCGGGCACCGGACGCCTACGGCCAGGCTGAACTGAAAGACTGGATCGAGGCCCTGCACAATGTGCTGCGCGGCCTACCCATGGGCTCGCTCGGCCTGTATTCGCACATCATCCGCAGGCGTGTGACGGAATATCCCGACAGCACGTTTGCACAACCTTTCGCCACCCGTTTTGATGCGGCCTACCGGGCGACGTTCGACACCGCGGGGCTAATGGTCAATGACCTGTACCTGAGTGTGCTGATTCACCCCGTCGCAGACCCTGTGCTGGGCACCTTCGCCAGCCTGGAAAAGGCGGATGCAAAACGCCTGGCTCACTGGCAGGATGAATCCATCGAACGCCTGGACAGCGCCGTGCGGGCACTGACCGCAGGCCTGTACCGCTATGATCCGCAGATCCTCGGCATCGTGGATTGCCGGGGGCTGGCGTTCAGCGAAACGGCTGAATTTTTGGGGTTCCTGCTGTCGGGCACCCATCGGCCCGTGCCGATCAGCCGGGAACGGCTGCGCGAAACCCTGCCGCAGGCCCGTCCCATCTTTGGCCGCCACGGCGAGTTGGGCGAACTGCGCACCGTCGCCGGGTCACGCCTCTTTGGCATGATGGAATTGCGCGACTACCCGGAAGCTACCAAACCAGGCCACCTGGACCGACTGCTGGGCCTGCCCCACGAGTTTGTGCTGACGCAATCCTGGGGCAGTCACACAGGAGCCGCCGCCAAAAAACTCGTCAAGAAACACCACAAGCTGCTTTTGGACTCGGGTGACGATTCGGTCAGTCAGGTCACGCAACTGGCCGATGTGATGGACGATCTGACCTCGGCCCGCCTGGGCCTGGGGGATCATCATGCCACTCTCCTGGTGTATGGCACCTCGGCAGACAGCGTGCGTCAGGCGCTGGCGCAGACGGCCACCGCCCTGGCCGAAGACGCCGTAGGCTTTCGGCCCCTGGACCGGGCCTTGGAAGCCGGGTTCTGGGCGCAACTGCCGGGCAACTGGCATTGGCGGCCCCGGCCCGTGCCGGTGACCTCCCTGAATTTCCTGTGCTTTTCCAGCCTGCACAACCAGCTGACGGGCAAGCCTGCCGGAAACCCCTGGGGGCCAGCCGTCACCATGCTGAAAACGCAGACGGGATCGCCCTTTTTCTTCAACTTCCATGCCTCCACGGAAGACCTGGACGAAACCGGCAAACGCCGCCCGGGCAACACCCTGATCATCGGCATGACGGGCACCGGCAAAACCGTGCTGCAAGGCATGTTGCTGACCCAGGCACAGAAATTCGGGGCAGCCTGCGTGGTCTGGGACAAAGACCAGGGCATGCAGGTACTCATCATGGCCCTGGGCGGGCGGTACTTCAATATCCGCCTGGGGGAGCCGACCGGCTGGAACCCCTTTCAAATGGAACCCACCAAGGGCAATGTCGCTTTCATGGTGCGTCTGGTCATCTACCTGGCCGAACGCCAGGGCGAAGCCGTCACCACCCGGCAACGGGCTGACATCACCCAGGCGGTCCAGCAACTGACCACGCTGATTGACCGACCGGCCAGAACGC
>NZ_JAVERO010000211.1:0-2674 GCF_034007085.1 Castellaniella sp.
TGCTGGGGCATTCTTTCCAACAGGCGGGCGTGATGGTACGCTTGGCGCTCGTTGAACGCGCCTGACCGCAGGCAGACAGGGGTCCCGGATGCCGGAACATACCAACAAGCAATTTCACAGCGAACTCGAAACCACGCGATCCATGTTTCTGCAGATGGGTGGGCTGGTCGAGTCCATGGTGCTGGACGGCATCCATGCGCTGACCCGGGGCGAACTGCACCTGGTGGACCGGGTCCGCGAACATGAACGGCAGGTCAATCAGTTCGAAGTCGACATCGACGAGCGCATCAGCCAGCTGATCGCTCGCAATCAGCCCACAGCGGGCGATTTGCGCCTGCTGCTGGCCGTCTCCAAGATGCTGACCGACATGGAACGCTGTGGCGACGAGGCCGAAAAGATCGCCAAGGTCGCACGCCGCCTGCACGAATCCAATACATCCTACGAACCCGTGGTCGAACTGCGCCACATGGCCGACGCCGTGGCCAGCATGATCCGTGCCGCCCTGGATGCCTTTGCCCGCGCGGACCCCATTGCTGCCGCCCAGGTCGTGCGCAACGACAAGGATGTGGACAAGGAATGGAAGGCCACCTTGCGCCACATCATCACCTACATGATCGAGGACCCGCGCACGATTTCGCATTCCATCGATCTGATCTTCATTGCCCGGGCGCTGGAACGCATCGGCGATCATGCCAAGAACATGTCCGAGCGTGTGATCTACATGGTGCGCGGCGATGATGTGCGCCACACGGGCGTGACCAATACCGAACGCCTGGCGCGTGGCGAACCGCTGGAACCTCCCGCCGATCCGCCCAGGCAATAAGCCAGGGCGCGGCGGTTTGCTGGGGGATCAGGCTGAAGGCGGCACGTAGCCCTGGGCCTCGACGTCCTGATCGTCGAACAGGAACGCCTGCATCCGTTCCGTCAGGAATTTCCGCGCTTCGGGGTCGGCCAGGCTCAGGTGGTGCTCATTGACCAGGCGCGTCTGGATGTCCAGCCATTTGGCCCAGGCGTCCCTGGAAATCTCGCGCCAGATGCGCACGCCCAGTTCACCTGGATACGGTGGGTAGTCCAGGCCCTGGGCCTCGCGTTTCAGTTTGTGGCATTGGATCATGCGTGCCATGTCGGGTGCCTCTTGTGGCTTGCAATGGGATGCAGGCATTGTATCCCTGCGCATGGGCGGCGGGTTTCAGGGTTGCCCGGCCTGCCAGGCGTCCAGGACCTGATCCAGGCCGATACGCCAGTCGCGCTCCAGCGGCCCGAGCAGGGCTTCCAGCCGAGTGCAGTCCAGACGGCCGTTGGCGGGCCGGGGTTCGGGCGAGGGCCAATCGGCCGCCACGATCGCTTCCACCCGGGGCCGCTGGGCGATCAGGCCACGGGCATGGGCCCGTGCCAGGATTTCCTGCGCGAACTCGTGCCAGCTGACCCACGGTTGACCACCGAAGTGGTATGGGCCGCCCGGCACGCTGCCGGTGGGCTGCAGGGCCAGGGTATGCAGGGCCAGGGCCAGGTGGCCGGCCCAGGTCGGGCCGCCGACCTGGTCGTGGATGACACGCAAGGTGTCGCGCTGCGCGCCCAGGTGCACCATCGTGCGTACAAAATTGCTGCCCCAGGCGCTGAACACCCAGCTCGTGCGCACGATGATCGCGTGCGGGTCGGCAGCCTGGACAGCCTGTTCGCCTGCTTGCTTGCTGCGCCCATAGGTGTTCAGGGGGGCCACTGGGTCGTCTTCCCGGTAGGGGCGATCCAGCCGTCCGTCGAAGACGTAGTCGGTGGACACGTGCAGCAGGCGGGTGCCGCGTGCCGTGCAGGCCTGTGCCAGCAGGCCGGGCGCGTGTGCATTGATTGCATGGGCTCGTGCCGGCTCGGTGGCTGCGCGGTCCACAGCGGTATAGGCGGCGGCGTTGATCAGGCAATCGACCGGATGCGCGTCCAGCCAGGCGGAGATTGCTTTGGCCTGCGTGATATCCAGTTGGGGCCGGCTCAGGAATGCATAATGGGCTTCATGGGGACGCAAGCCGGCCAGCATGCGCAGCGACCGTCCCAATTGGCCGTCGGCGCCGACTACCAGGATGCGTGGTGTCTCAGCCTGCCGCATGGCCCAGGCCCAGGCCCAGTCGCTGGCGCTGGTAGCTGCCGTCCTGCACACGGCGGCACCAGTCGCGGTTTGCCAGGTACCACTGCACGGTCTTGCGCAGGCCGCTGGCAAAGGTTTCCTCTGGCGTCCAGCCCAGTTCGCGGGCGATCTTGCTGGCATCGATGGCATAGCGCAGGTCATGCCCAGGGCGATCGGCCACGTGGGTGATCAGGTCGGCGTAATGCGCCACGCCGGCCGGGTGGCGGGGGGCGAGTTCTTCCAGCAGGTCGCAGATGGCGCGCACGACGTCGATATTGCGCTGTTCGTTGTGGCCGCCGATGTTGTAGGTTTCCCCGGGTACGCCCGATTCGACCACGCGCAGCAGGGCGCGCGCGTGGTCTTCGACATAGAGCCAGTCCCGGACCTGCAGGCCCTGGCCGTAGACGGGCAGGGGTCGGCCTTCCAGGGCGTTCAGGATGACCAGCGGGATCAGTTTTTCCGGAAAGTGGCAGGGGCCGTAGTTGTTCGAGCAGTTGGTCACCAGTACGGGCAGTCCGTAGGTACGGTGCCAGGCCCGCACTAGGTGGTCCGATCCCG
>NZ_JAVERO010000035.1:0-18169 GCF_034007085.1 Castellaniella sp.
TGTGGATGGCGGTTTTCTCAAGCCTGGCAAAACCGTCAAGGCCCTGGACGGCGTGTCCTTCAGCCTGCAGGCTGGACGCACCCTGGCAGTCGTTGGCGAATCGGGCTGTGGCAAGTCCACCCTGGCGCGCGTGCTCACCATGATCGAACCACCCAGCGCAGGGCAGCTGCTGTACCGGGGCCAGGACGTGTCCCGGGCCGATCCGGCCCTGGCCAGGCTGCGCCGCCGCAAGATCCAGATCATTTTCCAGAATCCCTACGCGTCACTGAATCCGCGCAAGCGCATCGGCGACATCCTGGAAGAACCCCTGCTGATCAATACGGACCTGGACGCACGTGCGCGCCGGGCGCGGGGGCTGGCCATGATGGAACGGGTCGGCCTGCGGCCGGAACATTACGGCCGCTACCCGCACATGTTCTCCGGTGGCCAGCGCCAGCGCATCGCCATTGCCCGTGGCCTGATGCTGGACCCTGAAATCCTGGTGGCCGACGAAGCCGTGTCCGCGCTGGACGTGTCGGTGCGCGCCCAGGTGCTGAACCTGATGCAGGACTTGCAGCGCGATCTGGGCCTGTCCTATGTCTTCATTTCCCATGACCTGTCGGTGATCGAGCATTTGGCCGATGAAGTCCTGGTGATGTACCTGGGCCGGGTGGTGGAACAGGGCACAAAGGACGCGATTTTCGAGCGGCCCCTGCATCCCTACACCCAGGCCTTGCTGTCGGCCACGCCGCGCCTGAATGCGGCGGCCCGGCGTGAGCGCATCAAGTTGTCGGGCGAATTGCCCAGTCCGCTGAATCCCCCGCCGGGCTGTCCGTTCAGTTCACGTTGCCACCGGGTCATGCCAGTCTGCCGCGAGCGCCTGCCTGCGCTGCTGCCGCAGGGGGGGCGGCAGGTGGCCTGCTTTGCCGTTGAACAGGATCTGAAATCATGAGCAGGGAAACCGTCTTCACCCGTATCCTGGCTGGTGAAATCCCAGCCGCCATCGTGTATCGCGATGCCCGCGTGTTTGCCTTCATGGATGCTGGCCAGCTGAACCCGGGCCATGTCCTGGTGGCGCCTTGCGCGCCTTACGCGACATTGCTCGACATGGATGAGGATCTGGCGGCTGACCTGATGCGGCTGGCCCACCGTGTCGCCCGCGCCGTTCAGGCCGAGTTCCAGCCCGAGGGCCTGACGTTGCTGCAGGCCAACCGTCCGGCGGGTTGGCAGACCGTGCCGCATGCCCATATCCATGTGTTGCCACGCTACGAGCATGATGGCGTGGGCCTGATCTGGCCGCGCAAGGATCCGGGCATCGAGGTCCTGCGGGAATATGCCGCACGTATCCGGCTGGATTGAACACTGTTCTGAGACAGATATTTTCGACTTGAATGAACGGGACCTTGGGGTCCCGTTTTTCATGATGCGTTGCAATATTCATGGTAATTCATAGCTGCGGTTTTCCCTTAAGCAAAAACCCTTATTTTGTCGCAGTGCATCATTTAAGTCTAAAACAATTTTCCGTATCGAATCAAGGGGATGTGAAGCACGTTTCAAAACGGCCATGAATGGCGGGGCCTCATTGTTTCCGGCTTCTGGCAGGCCCCTGGCGATAGCGTAAGTTCTGCGTAAGTTTCGAATTCTACTAATAGCATCACGCAGGAATCCGGTCCTTTGAAAATACGATCTGCGGCTGAATGCAGACATAAAAACAAAGCTGTTACATATAAAAAAATCGCAAGTTCCAACTGGGATGACTGTGTTCAAACCGGGTGTATTCGGCGCCCGGAACCCATTACCAGGAGACGAGACAATGAAAGACAACAAGACTTTGGGGCATGCCTTGCAGACGCCGGTCAAGCGCCGTTCGGTGCTGAAGGCCGGGGCCGCTGGGGTGGCGGGCGGCCTGTTGATGCCCGGCGCGGCCCGAGTGGCGCTGGCCGATGACAAGAAACCCCTGGGAGCCTGGCCAGCAGGGGCAGAAGGAGACTCCATCGTCCTGGGCCTTACTGTCGATCTGACCGGTCCGTATTCGGCGCAAGGCGCCGCGCAGCAGCGCGGCTATGAACTCGCCGTCGAGCACATCAACAATGGGGATCCCATCCTCAAGGAAATTTCCCCGGATCTCAAGAAAGGCGTGCTGGGCAAGCCGCTGAAAATCGTATCGGCCGATGCCGAAACGAAACCCAACACGGGCGTGCAGTCGGCCACGCGCTTCATCCACGATGACAAGGCCATGATGATCTCGGGCAGCACCAGCAGCGCGGTGGCCATTGCCCTGGAAAAAGTCTGCAACCGCGAACATACGCCGTACTTCACGGCCATTTCCGGTTCCAACGAAACCACCGGCGTCGATTGCCAGCGCTATGGCTTTCGTCCTTGCTATTTCGCCTACATGGCCTGCAAGGCGGTTGCGCCTGTGGCGGCCAAGGAACTTGGCAAGAATCGCAAGGCCGCGTACCTGACGCCCGACTATACGTACGGCCATACCACCACGCAGTCGATGAAGGAATTCACCGAAAAAGAAGGCTGGACGACGGTCACCAACCAGGTCCACCCGCTGGGGGCCAAGGACTACAGTTCCTACCTGATCAACATCGCCAATACCGATGCCGATGTGCTGGTGTGTGTGGCCTATGGCGCGGATGCCGCCAATGCCATCAAACAGGCCAAGCAGTTCGGCCTGCTCGACAAGATGAAAGTCGTCGTGCCGTACAGTTCGGCCTATATCGAAGAGGAAGTCGGCGCCGACCTGATGGCGGGGGTCATCCTGGCCCAGGGGTTCTGGTGGACCATGCAGGACAAGTATCCCCAGGCCAAGCACTTTGTCGAAGCCTATCAGAAGAAATTCAAGGGCATGCCGCGCGATTCGTCTTTCTATGCCTACCTGGCCGTGATGGTCTGGGCTGCGGCGGTCGAACGCGCGGGGGGGCTGTATCCGCCCGACGTCATCAAGTCGCTGGAATCGGGGGCGGTGCTGAACCTGGCCACCGGACCGTTCTCGATTCGTCCCGAGGATCACCAGGGCATCGTCAATTTCCCGGTCATGCGCGGCAAGAAAAAAGCCGATATGAAAAATCCGGACGATTACTACGAAATCATCCAGATCGTCGAGGGCAAGGACGTCCTGCCGGATCTGGGGGTGCTGGGTTGCAAGCTGGGGGACTACGTCTGAGCCATCCCTGTTTCCCCGGGGCCTTGTGGCCCCGGGAGCAGCCGCTGTCCGGGACTTGAAGGAGGGACCCGAGCATGTCATTGTTTTTTTCGCAATTGTTCAATGGGCTGACGACCGGTTTGCTGCTGGCGTTGATCAGTACCGGCCTGACCATCATTTACGGCACGCTCGGTGTCATCAATTTTGCGCACGGCGCCCTGTTCGTCGTGGGGGGCTATGCGGGCTATACGGTCTACGGCCTGACGGATTCGTTCGTACTGGCCCTGGCCGGCGGGTCCGCCGTGGCGCTGGCCTGTGGCCTGGTCATGGAACGCGGCCTGATGCGCAAGTTCTACAGCCGCCCACCCGAAGACCAGATCCTGGTCACGTTTGGCCTGAGCATCATTCTGATCGAGATCATCCGTGGCATCTACGGGGGCGTCAGCCTGTCGGTCTCGCCCCCCGAATGGGGCATGGGGATTGCCAGGATCGGTTCGCTGATCTATCCGATGTACCGGCTGGAAACGCTCGCCATTGCGGCCGTGACCCTGCTGGTGCTGTATTTCATTCTTTATCGTACCAGCCTGGGCCTGGTGGTGCGTGCGGGTATCGAGGATGCGCAGATGGTCGATGCTCTGGGCATCAACATCAAGCGGGCCTTTCTGGTGGTGTTCGGCCTGGGCGCCATGGCGGCCGGGTTTGCCGGCGTGGTCAATTCGCCCATCGTGGCATTGACGCCCGACATGGGCTTTCGTTATCTGGTCGAGTCCTTTGTGGTGGTGGTGATCGGTGGCGTGGGGTCGTTCCCGGGCGCCATCGTGGGCGGCATCATCGCCGGAGAAATCCTCAGCCTCACGGCCATGGTCAATCCCCAGTATTCCGATGTGATGCTGTTCGTCGCCATGGCGCTGGTGCTGGTGTTCCGTCCGCAAGGTCTCATGGGTCAGGAGGGTCGGGAATGAGTTCAGTACACACAACGACGGCCGCGTCCGCAGCTTCGGCCCGGTCCGTCAAACAGGCAGGGGGTGGCGGCCTGGTCATGCGTGGCCGGCTGCCGGAAATGTGGGTGGGGCTTGGCCTGGTCCTGGCGCCGTTCGTCCTGCCGGCCATCGGCATGAGTCCCGATTTGCTGACCCGGATCCTGATCCTTGGCCTGTTCGGCCTGGGTTTCGATCTGCTGTTTGGCTACACGGGGTTGCTGTCTTTCGGCCAGGCGGCCTTTTTCGGCACGGGCGGCTTCGTCACGGCCTATCTGCTGACCGACGGGGTCGTGGGCAATATGCTGCTGGCACTGGCCATTGGCACAGTCGTGGCCGCTGTCACCGGTCTGCTCATCGGCTATCTCACCCTGCGGCGCACGGGCATCTATTTCGCCATGAGCACGCTGGCCTTCGGCGAGATGTTTTTCTTCATGGAAAACTCGGTCTTCAAAGAGTACACCGGGGGCGAAAACGGCATTGCGGGTGTGCCCTCGCCTGAAATCGCGCTGGGATTCATCCATATCAAGGTCAGCAGCGGCTGGCCCATGTACTGGTTCGTGGCCCTGGTGTTCTTCGTCGGTTATCTCATTGCCCGTCGCATCGTGCGCTCCCCCTTTGGGGCCGTGCTCAAGGCCATTCAGGGCAATCCAAAGCGCGCCATGGCGCTGGGCCATGCGATCCAATCGTACAAACTCATGGTCTTTGTCGTGGCGGCGGCGTACGGGGGGCTGGCGGGCGGCCTGCTGGGCCTGTTCCAGTCCTACATGCCGCCCGATGCGTTTTCGCTGGATACTTCGGCGCAGCTGGTGATCCAGACCGTGATGGGCGGGGCCGGCACGCTGCTGGGGCCGCTGCTGGGCGCGACCATCTGGCTCTACCTGTACGATGGCCTGCAGCAGATCGGCAGCCTGGGGCCCTACTGGAAACTGATTCTGGGGGTGGTCTTCGTCGTGCTGGTGACGGTGTTCCGGCGGGGGGTGGCCGGCGCGCTCATCCAGTTCTGGCAACGGACGCGCACACTGCCCGCCCACATCGATGCCGATGCCAGCAGCAAAGTGGCCAGTGTGCTGGACATCGTGCCCCCTCTGGCCACGACCCGCCCGGGCGCACCTGTGCTGGAAGCGCGTGGCGTCAGCAAGCATTACGGCGGCCTGAAGGCCAACTCGGATATCGATTTCACCCTGCGCGAAGGCGAACTGCATGGTGTGATCGGGCCCAATGGCGCGGGCAAGTCGACCTTCTTTGCCATGCTGGCCGGCGAACTGCCGACGACGACCGGCAAGGTTTTCTTTCGCGGCCAGGAAATCACCGGCATCGGCGTGACCTCGGTGTGTCAGCTGGGCATGAGCAAGAGCTACCAGATCAACCAGTTGTTCGAGCACCTGACCGTGCGCCAGAACATGATGATTCCGGTGCTGGCGCGGTTGCGCGGGCGCTACCGCAGCGACCTGCTGCGCAGCCTGCATTCCGACCATCTGGATTCCCAGGTCAATGCGGCCATCGCTCTGGTGGACCTCAGCCACCATGCCGATACCCAGGTTTCAGAAATGTCCTACGGCGAAAAGCGCCGACTGGAAATTGGCCTGGCGCTGGCCACGGGCGCCAATGTGCTGCTGTTCGACGAACCGCTGGCGGGTCTCGGGCCCGAGGAACGCGTGCTGGTGGTGGCGCTGCTCAAATCGATCCGCCAGGGCCGCAGCATGGTGATCGTCGAGCACGACATGGACGCCATGTTCGAACTGGCCGAACGCATCACGGTCCTGTACGAGGGCCGCAAACTGACTGAAGGCACGCCGGATGAGATTCGCAGGGATCCGTCGGTCCAGGCCGCGTATCTTGGAGGAATGGACGATGAGTCTGCTTGAAGTCGACAAGATCAACAGCTACTACGGTGATTCGCACATTCTGTTCGACGTGTCGATGCGGATCGAAGAACACGAAGTCGTGGCGCTGCTGGGGCGCAATGGGGCCGGCAAGAGCACGACGATGAAATCCCTGATGGGCATGGTCGAAGTCAAATCCGGGTCCATCCGCCACCGGGGCGTCGAGATCCAGCACCTGCCACCCTATGGCCGCGCGGCGCTGGGCATCCAGCTGGTGCCCGAGGAACGGCGCGTGTTCGGCTCGATCTCGGTTCAGGAAAACCTGCAATTGGCCGCCATGACGGCGGCGCGGCCCCGCAGCCTGGACGAAATCTATGCGACCTTTCCGCGCCTGGCCGAACGCAAGCGCAACCGCGGCAAGCAGTTGTCCGGTGGCGAGCAGCAGATGCTGGCGATTGCACGGGCCATGATCCGCAATGCAGACATCATTCTGCTGGACGAACCGTTCGAGGGCCTGGCGCCGCTGATCGTGCGTGATCTGATGGCCGTGTGCCGCCAACTGGCGGATGACGGCCAGACGATCGTGATCGTCGAACAGAATGTACGTGCGGCGCTGTCGCTGGCCGATCGTGCCTATATCGTCAACAACGGCCATGTGGTGTACGAAGGGACGCCCAAGGATCTGCACGAAAACGGCGAGATCATCGAACGCTATCTTGGTGTCAAGGCCTGAGGTTCAGCGCTTCCCTAATGCGCCAGGAGCCAGCCGGCGCCCGAGGTCAGGATGACGACCAGGACGGGTGGCATCCTGCCAATGACCAGCAAGCCGAATGCGGCCAGCGCGAGCCCGAAGTCCGCACGGCTGTGGATCGCGCTGGTCCACACCGGGTCGTACAGTGCCGACAGCAGGATGCCCACCACCCCGGCATTGATGCCCGCCATCGTGGCCCGCATGCCCTGGCGGTGGCGCAGGCCTTCCCAGAATGGCAGTGCGCTTATGAGCACCAGCAAGGCCGGCAGGAAAATCACCCACAGCAGCACCAGGCCTCCCCACCAGCCGTGCAGCGGCCCCTGGGCCATGGTCCCCAGATAGGCCGCAAAGGTGAACAGCGGCCCCGGGACTGCCTGGGCGGCGCCGTAGCCGGTCAGAAAGTCGGCGTTGCTGACGGCCCCGCTGGGAACCACGGTGGCCTGCAGCAGCGGCAGCACGACATGGCCACCGCCAAAGACGAGTGCGCCAGCGCGGTACACGCCTTCGAGCAGGGCCAGAACGGATGACCCGCTGGCCGCCGCCCCTAGCGGCAGGCCGACCAGGGGCAGGACAAACAGCAACAGGGCCACGATGCCCAGTCTGCGAGAGATGGGATAGACATGCGCCTGGCCGCCGATCGGCTGCGGTACCTTGAGTCCCCAGTAGCCGAGCAGGCCCGCGATGAGGATGGCACCGATCTGTCCCATGGCCGATGGCAGGGACAGCGTCAACAGCGCCGCCAGGATGGCCAGTGCGGCCCGGGGGCGATCCGGACAGAGTGATTTGGCCATGCCCCACACCGCTTGCGCCACGACGGCCACGGCGACGATCTTCAGGCCATGCACCCAGCCCGAGTCGGCCAGCCCTGGGTGCAGGGTGATGCCGATGGCGAACAGGATCAGCACGATGGCCGATGGCAAGGTGAATCCCGCCCAGGCGGCCAGCAGCCCGGACCAGCCCGCGCGGCCCAGGCCCAGAGCCATGCCGACCTGGCTGCTGGCCGGGCCTGGCAGGAATTGGCACAGGGCGACCAGATCGGCGTAGCTGTGATCATCCAGCCATCGGCGGCGCTCGACGAATTCCGTGCGGAAATAGCCCAGATGCGCGATCGGACCGCCGAAAGAACTCAGCCCCAGGCGCAGGAAGATCAGAAAAACACGCCAGGCGCCGTCGTGCGTGCGGGTGTTTTGGGCTGCTGTCAAAGTGTCTCCTGCTGCATGGGGCTGGACAAGGAATCGGTGTTTTCCTTGTGCCTATTGTCGCGTCATTGAGTACCAGGATACGGATTGGAACATTGCGCGCTGGTGTTACTCTATAGCAGATTTCACTCCTGCCAAGACACGTTTTCCATGTCCACTTCCCCCGGTGCCGCCCCTGCCGCAGACGGCGGCGCCCTGCACTATGTTGCTTCCAGCCAACTGCCCACCCCCTGGGCCATTTTCCGGATCCATGCGTTTGCCGAACCTGCCACGGGCAAGGAACATGTCGTCCTGGCGTTGGGCGAGCCATTCGGGGATGCGCCGGTGCTGGCGCGCATCCATTCCGAATGCCTGACAGGGGATGCGCTGTTCAGCCAGCGTTGCGATTGCGGCGCCCAACTTGAAGCCGCGATGCAGCGTATCGCCGAGGAGGGACAGGGATTGGTCATGTACCTGCGCCAGGAAGGCCGCGGCATCGGGCTGCTGAACAAGATCCGCGCCTATCAGCTGCAGGACGAAGGCGCCGATACGGTCGAGGCCAATGAACGCCTGGGGTTTCCGGCCGATATGCGCCGCTACGACCTGTGTCGGCCGATGCTGGATCATTTCGGCATCCGCAGTGTGAGATTGATGACCAACAATCCGCGCAAGGAACGCGTGCTGGCGGACTTGGGTATCGAGGTTGTCGAGCGCATCCCGTTGCAGGTCAATCGCAACCCCTATAACGAACAGTATTTGCGCACCAAGGCGCGCAAGCTGGGCCATCGGTTCAAGGAATATTTTGGCGAGGCCCCCTGATGCGACATGTTGCGTTTTCTCATGGATAATACCGATAATGACCAACCGTACCTTTGTGTTAAAAATCTCAGATTGAGGTTTTTCCAGCGGACTTCAGCGTGACGACCCATCTGCACCTATTGTGCCCCGCGTGATGTTCCCCCTGTTCAAGCCCGCTTTGCCACTCTATGTCCAGGCCCCGGGTCCTGACGCAGCCCTGCTGCCTTCGGGACATGTCGATCGGTCCCACATCCTGGCGCTGATCCGCCTGGGTGATTATGCGCATGACGCCTTTCTGGCCACCGATGCGCATGGCGTCATTGCCTACATGAACCGCAGCGCCGAACGCCTGTTCGGCTACCGCAAGGGGACAGCCATCGGACTGGATGTCGAAGTGCTGCTGCCCGACATCGGCGAAGTCAATCAACGGTTGCGTCAGCCTGGCATGCGCGACACCCTGCCGTGGCGTGGCCAGGGCCTGGATCGCCAGCGCCAGCCGCTGATGCTGGCTGGGGCGGTCACGCACATTCCCGCGCCCACAGGGCACAGCCACCTGTATGTCATGCGTCCGCGCCGGGCAGGTCAGCCCGATACGGACCGTCAGGCCGAACTGGCTTCCCTGGTTTACCGCAGTACCAGCGAAGGCATGCTGGTGCTGGATCCCAAGGGCTTCATCCTGGACGTCAACCCGGCGTTCGTGAGATTGCGGGGGCGTTCCGAATCAGAGGTCATTGGCCGGCACGTCCGCTGCCTGAATTCCCCCTGCCACGATCGCGAGTTCTACCGGGCCATGTGGCGCGCGGTGATGGAAACCGGCAGTTGGCAGGGCGAACATTGGGGCCAGCACGCCAACGGCGAACTCTATCCCGAATGGCTCAGCATCAATACATCCTATGGCGTGGACGACGAAGTCCACCGCCGGGTGATGATCTTTTCCAACATTGCCGAGATCAAACAGGCCGAGGCCATCATCTGGAAGCAGGCCAATTTCGACCGCTTGACCGACCTGCCCAACCGGCAGATGTTCCATGACCGCCTGGAACAGAGCATTCGCAAGTCTCGCCGCACCGGCAGCCGCACCGGGCTGCTGTTCCTGGATCTGGACCGTTTCAAGGAAATCAACGATACCCTGGGCCATGCCATGGGCGACGAACTGCTGAAGGAAGCCGCCCGGCGGATCAGCGGCTGCGTGCGCCAGAGCGATACCGTGGCCAGGCTGGGGGGTGATGAATTCACGGTGCTGCTGGACGACATCCGCGAACCGCGCGATGTCGAGCGCCTGGCCCGTAATATCCTGCGTCGGCTGGCAGAACCTTTTCGCCTGGGCGTCGAGACCGTGTTCATTTCCACCAGCATCGGCATCACGTTCTATCCGGACGATGCCGCCGATGCCGAAACTCTGCTGAACAACGCCGACCAGGCCATGTATGCCGCCAAGGCCGAGGGCCGCAACCGCAGCTGCTATTTCACGCTGTCGATGCAGGAACAGGCCCAGACCCGCATGCGGCTGGTCAACGATCTGCACCTGGCGCTGGACCAGAGCCAGTTCTCGCTGGATTTCCAGCCCATCGTCGATCTGGCCAGCGGCCGTATCGTCAAGGCCGAGACGCTGCTGCGCTGGCACCACCCAGTGCGAGGGCTGGTCGCGCCCGATGAATTCATTTCCCTGGCCGAGGAAACCGGCATCATCCGATCCATTGGCGACTGGGTTTTTTGCGAGGCCACTCGCCAACTGGCCGAATGGCGCCGTCAATACGGGCTGGACATCCAGGTCAGCGTCAATATTTCTCCGGCCCAACTGCGTCACGAAGGACTGGATCATGTGTTCTGGCGCAGCCATCTCGATACGCTGGGCCTGTCGCCCAGCCAGGTGATCGTTGAAATCACCGAAGGCCTGTTGATCGATTCAGGCGATGAACGCATTCAGCGCCAGTTGGATGCATTCCATGATGTCGGGATGCAGGTTGCGCTGGACGACTTTGGTACCGGGTATTCCTCGCTGTCCTATCTGCGCAAATTCAACATCGATTTCCTGAAGATCGACCAGTCCTTCGTGGCCAATCTGGACCCGGACGGCCCGGATCTGGCGTTGTGCGAGGCAGTCATCCTGCTGGCCCACAAGCTGGGCCTGCGCGTGGTGGCCGAAGGCATTGAAACGCGTGAACAGTATGAACTTCTGGCGGCCGCCGGCTGTGACTATGGCCAGGGCTATTTGTTCGCCAGGCCGCTGCCGCCCATCGATTTTGCCCCGCTGCTGGCCAATGGCACGGATCTGCGCCCGGAGGGGGGCTCTGCCTGGGCGGTCTCCTGATTGCGCTGCAAGCAATCCGGTGTGGCGGGCAATACCGCCCAATGCAGATCGATCGTTTTGCCCTTGGGACCGGACCAGGGCACTTCATCCACCCCTTTCCAGGGGGCGGCGTCATACAGGGCCTGCACGGCGGGCGCCGGCGCGGCACGGCCCTGTTCGCTGTAGGCAATCAGTGCGCCGCAGCGCAACGCTGTGCCGGGGGAGAACCAGGGGGACTGTGCGTCGTTGGCGTCGATCCAGACCCGGGTTCCGGGGCCGATATGCACGGCGATATTGCCGCCCAGCCAGGTATTGGAGACCACGACACGCAGGGGCCGTCCCGGTTGGTGATCCTGCCAGTGCCGCAGTGCGTGCGCGGCCAGTTCCGGCCCGGGATAGGTCGAGCGGGCGGGGTGGCCCGCCCATTGGGCGAGCGGTCCCCGGGCGGCGGCGTAGCCGACGGCCATCAGGACATGCAATGCCGCCGTCAGGATCAGGATGCGCCGCAGCTGCACGGCTTCGGGGCCGCGCAGCCAGCCCAGGCCATAGAAGCCGAACAGCACGAAAAAGGTGCTGCCCCAGGACGCTTCCAGCCGTGAGCCCAGCACCATCGAGATCAGCACTGTGCTGCAAAAGGGGGCCAGGCCGACCCACAGCAGGAATTGCCGGTCCTGGGCGTCCAGGTCGAACCAGTAGCGCACGGATCTGGCGGCGCCCGCAAAGCGTTCGTCGTTGGCGGCATGGCCTGCGGCACGGTCGCCCCGGCGCTTGCGCCACAGTGCCCAGGCGGCCAGCGCCAGCACCATGGGCGACAGCCGTCCGGCCTGATCCAGGCTGAAGTCCAGCAAGTCTTTCAGGGCGGCCAGCCGCCCGCCTGCGGCCAATGAACTGTCGGCGTAGCGCAGCGGTTCGAAATCGTGCTGACCCAGCCACCACAGATGGGGGCTGAGCACGATCAGGAACACCACGGTCGCGACGGCGATGCCGCGCCAGACGTCGGGGCGGCGCAGCGCCCCGCAGCGCAAGGCGTACAGGAAGAAGGCAGCGAACTGGATCAGGGCGCTGTATTTGGTCAGCATCGACAGGCCGCCGACCGCGCCCAGCCAGATCCAGTCGCGCATCCGGCCGCCGCGCAGAGCCCGGTGGAACAGCCAGATCGAAGCGGTGATCGACCAGAGTTGCGCCGTATTGTGGTTGTAGATCGTGCCGCGCAGCGAAAAATAGGCGGTGACCGAGACCAGCAGGGTGGCGATCAGGGCCCGGTGAGGCGTGGTGATGTCGCGCCCCAGTTTCCACACGAACCACAGCCCCAGTGCCGAAAAGACCTGGCCCATCAGAAAGGGCAGCCATACCGGGCGACCCAGCAGTTCCGTGGCCAGGTGCATGAACCAGGAGGGCAGGGGCGGGTGTTTGGTGTAGCCCAGTTCCAGACTGGCGGCCCAGACGAGTTCTTCCATGCCGTCTAGGTCGGGGGCCGAATGGCTGAGGGCGGACAGCACCGTCCAGAGCGCGACCATGCCCAGCAGGCACAGCAGCACCAAGGCAGTGCCCGGCGGGCGGGCGAGCAGGGGAATCTTGGGGGGAACAGCCAGACGCATGGCCAGGAGTATACCGGGCCGCAGGCGTGCGCGTGGTACTATCGCACAGGCGCTCGCCGGGGGTGACGGGCGCCCGTTTTCGACCTTTTCCCGCAGGTTTTCCATGACGACCGAAGTCCCCATCATCCGTGCCCGC
The DNA here is from genome assembly GCF_034007085.1 of Castellaniella sp. GTDB lineage: Bacteria > Pseudomonadota > Gammaproteobacteria > Burkholderiales > Burkholderiaceae_B > Castellaniella. Next base: position 12,688 of record NZ_JAVERO010000035.1, read on the forward strand.
TCGGGGTCCAAATTCATCAGCCCACAAGGCACCAGGGCCGTCAAGGACGGCATGCGCCCCAGCGAACTGACCGAAATCCCCGATTCCGCCCCCAAGCCATCCTGGCTGCGGGTACGAATCCCGGCTGGTGCGCGCTATCAGGAAGTCCGCGAAATCGTTGATGCACACAGGCTGAACACGGTCTGCGCCGAATCCAAATGCCCCAATATCGCCGAATGCTGGGGACGGGGCACGGCCACCCTGATGCTGATGGGCTCGGTCTGTACGCGGGCCTGCAAATTCTGCGCCGTCAGCACCGGCAATCCCCACGGCTGGCAGGATCACGACGAACCCACCAGCGTTGCCGATGCGGTGGCGCTGATGCAATTGAAATACGTGGTGCTCACTTCGGTCGACCGTGATGACCTGGCCGATGGCGGGGCGGGCCACTACGCAGCCTGCATCCGTGCCATCCATGAGCGTTCCCCGAAAACATCGGTCGAGGCCCTGACGCCTGACTTCCGGGGGGATCACGGCTGCGTGGAAAAAATCCTGGATGCCGGTCTGACGACGTTCGCCCAGAACGTCGAAACCGTAGAACGCCTCACCCATGTCGTGCGGGATGCGCGCGCCGGCTACCGCCAGACGCTGGACGTGCTGGCCCACGCCAAGGCCTACGCACCGCACACGCTGACCAAGACCAGCATCATGCTGGGCCTGGGCGAAACGGACCAGGAAATCGAGCAGGCCATGGACGACATTCGCGCTGCCAATGTCGATATCCTGACGTTCGGCCAGTACATGCGTCCCACGGCCAACCATTTGCCGGTGCGCCGTTTCGTCACCCCCGATGAATTCCGCGCCTATCGCGATCTGGGCCTGTCCAAGGGTTTCCGCGAGGTCGTCTCCGGCGCCCTGGTGCGTTCCAGCTATCGTGCCGAGCAGGTGCTGGAAAAGGACAACGTCGGGCTCTGATCCGCGCGCTGTTCAGGCCTGGATCGCAGCGCTGCCAGCCAATTCCCGCGTCAGGCGTTCCAGGACGTCTGCCAGTTCCTTGCAGGCCGGGCCAGGGAATTCCGGCCGGGCCAATACCCTGTACAGCGTCGCATAACGGTAGCGGCCCTCGGCCAGTGGCAGGGGGCGCAGCCGGCCATCGGCCAGTTCATCACGAATGCGCAGTTCCGGATACCAGGCAAAGCCCAGGCCGGCGCAGGCAGCGCGGATGGATCCCGTGACGTGACTGAAGGTCCAGCGCTGTTCGGCGTTCAGCCAGCCCGCGTCCTGGCGCCGTTTTCCCGAATCCCTGACCACCAGCTGCCGGTGCTGGCGCAGGTCTGTCCATTCGGCAGGTCGCCCCAGCGCGTGCAAGGGGTGGCTGGGCGCGGCGACCGCCACGAACCGGACCTGCAGCAGGGGTTCGCCACTGAACCCCTGGGGGATGCGAGGCGTGATGACCAGATCGGCCTCGTGGCGCGCCAGGGCCTCGTCGGTGCCGCTGAGGACGGTTTCCAGGACTTCGATCCGGGTCGAACTGCAGCTTGCGCTGAATGCAGCCAGGGCTTGCAGCAACAACCAGTCAGGGAACAGGGCATCCACGGCCAGTCGCAGCAGTGATTCGCGGCCAACGGCCAGTTCGCGTGCTGCCGATTCCAGGTTCTGGGCATGATCGACCAGCAGGCGGGCGCGCTGCAGCAGGACCTGCCCAGCCGGGGTGGGCACGGCGCGCCGTCCTTCCGTGCGAAAGATACGCAGGCCCAGCCGGTCTTCGAGCCGCTGGATGGAATAGCTGACGGCAGACTGGCTTTTCCCCAGGAATTCGGCGGCCTGTGCATAGCCACCCTGGTCGATCACGGCCAGCAGGGCCTGCCACCAGGCAATCGGAATGATGTCTTTCATATCTAATTTTTAGATTAAAAAATGTTAGTTTATACGGTTGATCATCCAATTATATGATTTGATAATGACGGTAAGCCATTTCTGGAGCCGATCATGTCTCATCGAGCCATCACCCGGATTTTGCCTGCGCAAGCGACCCAGGACGGTGCAGGCGTGCGCTTGCTGCGCGCCCTGGGACAGCAGCGGCAGTGCCGCATGGACCCCTTCCTGATGCTGGATGCGTTTTCCTCGGACGACCCGGACGACTACATCGCGGGGTTTCCGCCCCATCCGCATCGTGGTTTCGAGACCGTGACCTATATCGTCGATGGCCATATGCGCCACCGGGATCATCTGGGCAACGAAGGCGACCTGAGGGCTGGCGGTGTGCAATGGATGACCGCCGGGCGCGGCATCATCCACGAAGAAATGCCCCAGCAGGAAAACGGCCTGCTGCGCGGTTTCCAGATCTGGCTGAACCTGCCGGCTGCGGACAAGATGCAGCCTGCGCATTATCGTGACATCCCGGCAGAGACGCTGGCGGTGGCCGAACTGCCGGAAGGCGGCTTCATCAAACTGATCGCTGGCATCATCCCCTGGACAAGCTGCCCCTTGCAGGGGCCAGGCCAGGGGCATGTCGCGACCCAGCCGCTGATTGCCGACATCCGGGTCATGCCGGATCAGACGGTAGCCATTCCGGTTCCGTCGACGCACCAGGCGCTGTTGTACGTGTTCGAAGGGCAGTTCGATGCCAATGGTCAGGCTGTTGTGCCTGGTCACACCGTCTGGTTCGGAGACCAGGGAGACACCCTGCAGATCCAGCCGACGCCCGGATCCGGCGAGAGTGTGCGGGTGCTGCTGTTGGCCGGCAAGCCCTTGAACGAACCCATTGCCCAGTATGGGCCCTTCGTCATGAACACCCCCGAGGAAATCGAGCAGGCCCTGCGCGATTACCGGGACGGTGTGCTGGCGCAGTGAACCATCCAATCTTGATCAACGACAGGAGTCATTATGTCCATTCATGTCCTCGCCATTGGCGGCAGCCTGCGCCAGGGTTCCTACAACCAGTTGCTGCTTGAACAGGCGCGACGCCAGGCCCCTGATGGCATGGTCATCGAGATGGCCGATCTGTCCGATGTGCCGCTGTACAACGGGGATGTGCAGGCCCAGGGCTTTCCGGCTTCCGTCCAGCGCCTGGCTGCCCAGGCTGCCCGTGCCGATGCATTCCTGATTGCCACGCCGGAATACAACTATTCGATCCCGGGCGTCCTGAAGAACGCCATCGACTGGCTGTCGCGTGTGCCCGAGGCGCCCTTCCAGGGCAAGCCTGCGGCCCTGGCCAGCGCTTCCATGGGAGCGCTAGGTGGCGCTCGGGCGCAATACCACCTGCGCCAGGTACTGATCTATCTGGACCTGCATGTGCTGAACAAGCCCGAATTGTTCGTGCCTGCCGCGCACGAGAAATTTTCCGCCGACGGTGAACTGACGGACAGCACGGTCCGCGAAGGGCTGGACCGGCTGCTGGCTGCGCTGGCCGCCCATACGCAGCGACTGCAAGCGGCTCAGGCCATCGCCGAGGCCGCCTGAACCGTCAGTCGTCGTCCCAGTCGCGATCGCGGTGGCCCCAGGCGCGTTTCCAGCCTTTTTTCCAGTGTTTTTTCTGGTGGCGGTCGTAGTGGCCCCGATCGACCCAGCCCTGGATGTAGCCAGGGCCGGGCGCATAGACGGGCTCGGGCACCACGACCACGCGTGGGCGATGGTAGTAGCGCGGTGGCGGATAATAGGCCGGGCCGTCCCAGATGACGCCAGGGATGCCGATGGAAATGCCGACGTCCACGTCGCCTGCCTGGGCGGCAGGTCCTGCCATCAGCGCGCCGGCCAGCAGGGTAGCCGCAACGATGCCTTTTTTCATTGGATTGTCCTGCGGATCGAGGAGCCCCCATTGTGGCCTGTCCGGATGGCTGGATTGTGTATGCATGCAGGACAGTCGCTTCAAAAGGCTACCGGCACGCGGCTTTGCCGGCTCAGCTGGAACAACTCTTCACGTTTGTTGCCGGCTGCAGGGCGGGGCGTGTGTCCCAGGTGTGCCGGCTTGGATCATGCCGCATGTTCGGCAAAAAACGCCAGTGTTCGTTCCCAGGCCAACGCCGCTGAAGCGGCATGATAGGCTGCCGTGCCTGCACGCCCGAACGCATGGCCTGCTTCCGGATAGACGTGGATCGGCAGGTGGGGCTGTGCCGCCTGGATGGACTGCACATCCGCCATGGGGATCGAATCGTCCTGCCCGCCGAAATGCATCTGCACCGGAATCCGGGGAGTGTCGTGGGCATGCCGCGCAATGCCGCCGCCATACCAGCAGGACGCTGCAGCAAAGGCATTGCTCAGGCAGGCGCTGCGCCAGGACAGGTAGCCGCCCCAGCAGTAGCCTGTTACCAGGCAGGTAGCCTGATCCTGCAGCGCAGCGGCCGCGGCTTCGATGTCCAGCAGGGCATCTTCGTCGCGGATCGCCTTGCGCAGGGCCAGGCCCCGGTCCAGGTCCGCCTTGCTGTAGTCCAGTTGCAGACCGATCTCGGCACCTGCTGCCCGATCGAACAGGGATGGGCAGATCACCCGGTAGCCCTGCGCTGCGAAGCGATCTGCCATCTGGCGGATATGGGTATTGATGCCGAAGATTTCCGGCAGCACGACGACGCCATTCCGTGCATCGGCCGGACCGGACAGATAGGCGCTGAATGCATGGCCGTCGGAGGCTGTGAGTGTGATGTCCATGATCGGATTCCTTCTGATAGGGGAGGGGGCCGCGTCAAGGGCGGACGGGGCGTGGCACGCCTGCGGCTTCCAGGCGGCGCAGGGGATCCTGCCGGTAATATCGGGCCAGCAGCTGATACCAGTCGGGCCAGGCCGCTGCCATGGCCCAGGGGGCAATGAAGAAACTTTCTGAACTGACCGCGAAAAATTCTGCCGGGTCTTGCGCCGCGTAGGGGTCCAGCGGCAGTTCCGCATACCATCCGGCCGCTGCGTCGGATTCCGGGTCCACGTCGGGCGGAATGAGTGCCTCGATCTCGTCGAGCCAGTCGTTGAAATCGTCAAAGGCCTGGTCCAGGATTGCGCGCCACTGGCGTGGATCCAGATCCCGGTGTGCATGCAGCCCCGGCATGCCGTCCGCACCCCCGTTGCGCTGGTCGAGCTTGTGGGCGAATTCGTGGATGACCACGTTTGCCTGGGCATCCGTTCCGGCGCGTGCGTCTTCCCAGGACAGGATCACCGGGCCGCCTTCCCAGGATTCCCCCGCACTTGCCTGCTCGTATTCGTGGACCACGCCGGCCTCGTCGGTCTCGGTGCGCTGGACCAGGAAGCCGCCTGGGTAGACCACGATCTGCGTCCAGCCCCGGTACAGGGACGTGTCCAGCCCCAGGATCGGCAAGGCGGCCTGCACCGCGATCGAGCGGCGCATGTCCGGCGTCACCCGCAGGTCGTGGGCGCCGTGGAAATCCTTGTTTGCCAGGATCCAGGCCGTGTGCTGGCGCAGCGTTTCGGTTTCCTGTGCGTCCAGGCCCGCCAGGAACGCGTGTTGTGCCAACAGGGGCGGCCAGACCCTGGCGTCCAGCGCATCCAGCGCCTGTGTGAA
>NZ_JAVERO010000212.1:0-2671 GCF_034007085.1 Castellaniella sp.
CCACCCCTGGGCAGCCCGTCATCAGCAGACCATGTCCGCCGGCAGCCGCCAGCTCCAGGGCACGCCGCGCCGCCTGTTGACCACGAACGTCCGACAGGCACGGCACGGACTCATCGTCTGTCGGCTCATCGCACATCGGCAGCGCATCAGGCAGCACCTGCTGACCGGAAAAATGGGCCACCACATCGTCCAGGCCGCCAGCCGCCAGCACCCGCAGACCCGGCACCCGGGCAGCTACGCCTGCCGAAGCTGGCGCCATGACCAACACGGCATCCGGATCGTGGCGGGCAACCGAAAGCGCAATCGCCAGCGCAGCGTCCGCTGGCACGACACTGCCGGTCAGCGACAATTCGCCCGCCAGCACATAATGCCGCACATCGGGCACCTGTCCCCGGGCGTCGACAATCTGCCCGGAGGCCAGCAGCACGCCCAACGCAATTGGCAAATCGAAACGGCCGGAATCCTTGGGCAAGTCGGCGGGGGCCAGATTGGCGGTGATCCGACCAGCCGGAAATTCGAAGCCGCAACTCAGCAGTGCCGAACGCACTCGTTCGCGGCTTTCGCGCACGCCCACGCCTGGCAAGCCGACAATGGAAAAAGAAGGCAGGCCGCTGCCCACATGGACCTCGACCTGCACAGGCCAGACCCGCAGCCCGAACAGGGCCCGGCTGGATAGAACGGCAAGCGACATCAGATCCTCCCGCATGCTCCGCGCCCACTATAGAGGACACCAAGGGATCGCAGGAGGCCGGCGGGACAATTACGTCCCGCCTCTTGACGTGCTTATTTCGAGCCGCTGTTCGAGTTGCCGACGGCGTCCTGGATGGCGGCATCAGCCTTGGCTGCGCCTTCCTTCACGGATTCGCGGGCGCTGTTGGCGGCTTCACCGGCCTCGCGGGCCAGTTCACCCGCCTTGTCGGACACGGCCTGGCCGACTTCAGCCGCCTTGTCCTTGGCGGCCTCGGCCGATTCCTTGATCTTGTCCTGCATGGACTGTGAGTCGGCCGGAGCACTCTGCTGTTCTTGCGTGGCGGGAGGCACGGGAGCCGGGGTCGGCGCCGTCGAAGGCGCGGGAGCCGCCGGAGGCGGCGCAGAAGCGTCATCGCTCTTGGAGCACGCAGCCAGCAGGCTGAGCGATGCCACCATGGCAGCCAGAGTCAGCGTTTTACGCGTCATGTTCATGATCTTCCCTATGCAAAATTCCGCTGTATGAAATGCGGATCATTTTCAAAGACCGGTCTGTTACAACCGGGGTAGTTACAATTCTAGCGACCCTGGAAAACGGGTAAACCCTGACTTGTAATGACTGATGACTGGACAGCTTCACGCATAAAGTGCCGCCATCCCGCTCTGCCAGCAGGGAAAATCTCCTGGAATACCTGACGGCAGCCGGCAGCGGGATCAACAACTGGACACAAAACCAAGGCCATTCCCGGTGCCGATCAGCCGCATCAACGCTTCAAGCATCGAATTGCTTGCCGGGGATGCAGACAGCGGGGCATCATCAGCCACCCGCATGCGCACCAATCCAGTGCGGCGCCGCACCCACGCGGTGCGGGGCAGGCGCCACCATCACGCCAGCGTCTGATCGGCGCCCGCCCTCCCCCAGCCCGCCTCACACGCAACGAAAAATCAGAGTTGGCACGCCCCTTGCTACAAGCCTGTGTGCACGCACACTGCAAAGGAGCACTCATGAAACTCGTCACTGCGCTCATCAAGCCGTTCAAGCTGGAAGAAACCCATGCCGCGTTGGAAGCCGCCGGCATCCAGGGCATGACCGTCACGGAAGCCAAGGGCTTTGGCCGACAGAAAGGTCATACCGAGCTCTACCGCGGAGCGGAATACCAGGTTGATTTCCTGCCCAAGCTGCAGATCCAGGTCGCCGTCCCGGATGCCCTGGTGGAAATGACCGTCGAATGCCTGACCCAGGCGGCCCGCACCGGCAAGATCGGCGACGGCAAGATTTTCGTCACTCCCCTGGAACACGTCGTGCGCATCCGCACGGGCGAGACCGGCGAAGCCGCTCTCTGACGCATCATACAAAAGGAGCATTCCTCATGGACAAAAGTGATCTGGTCTGGACCACGACCTCGGCCCTGCTGGTCTGGCTGATGTGTACGCCAGGATTGGCGCTGTTCTATGGCGGGCTGGCGCGCAAGCGCCATGCGCTGTCCGTCATGACCCAGACACTGGGGGTCTGCGCACTGGTCGCGGTGCTGTGGTTCGCCTATGGCTATTCCCTGGTGTTCACCGAAGGTTTCGGCGGCCTGGGCGGATGGTCCCGCCTGGGGCTGGCAGGCCTGTACCAGGCGGGTAATGCCGATGCGCCCATGCCACTGCTGGGCACGATCCCGGAACTGCTGTTTGCCCTGTTCCAGGCGACATTCGCCGCCATCACCTGCGGCCTGATCACCGGCAGCATGGCCGAACGCACCCGCTTCGGTGCGGCACTGGCCTTCGCCGGCCTGTGGTTCACTCTGGGCTACATCCCGATCGCGCACATGGTCTGGGCCGCAGACGGCTGGCTGCATCTGCGCGGCGCGCTGGATTTCGCCGGTGGCACGGTCGTTCATATCAGCGCCGGAGTGGCCGGCCTGGTTGGTGCGCGCTGGGTCGGCCCTCGGCTGGGATACGGCCGGGAACCCATGCTGCCCCACAGCCTGCCCTTGAA
>NZ_JAVERO010000036.1:0-18152 GCF_034007085.1 Castellaniella sp.
CCGATCAGTTTATTTTTTCTTGGCGCCGATTTTGCTTTCCTTGCCGGCCAGCAAGCGAGCGATGTTTTCCCGGTGGCGCGCCAGCAGCAGCACGCCGATGACCGTGATGGTGGAGATGGTCAGCGCATCGGCGCGCCAGACGACCTTGTCCCCCAGGATGTAGTAGAAAGGCGCGAAGACAGCGGCCAGGATCGCAGCCAGGGACGAATAGCGTGTCACCAGCGCCACGATCAGCCAGGTGGCTGCGGTGGCCAGCGCCAGCCAGGGTTGCAGGGCCAGCAGCACGCCCAGGGCGGTGGCAACGCCCTTGCCGCCGCGAAAGCGCAGAAACAGCGGATACAGGTGCCCCAGAAAGGCTCCCAGGCCAGCCAGCGGTATTGCTGCCCAGGGCAGCAGGCCGCGTTGTGCGGCCCAGGCGGCCAACGCCACGGCCAGCCAACCCTTGGCCGCGTCGCCGATCAGGGTCAGGACGGCCGCCAGCTTGTTGCCGCCACGCAGCACATTGGTGGCTCCCGGGTTGCCCGAGCCAAAGCTGCGCGGATCCTGCAGGCCCATGGCGCGGCTGACCACGACGGCAAAGGGGATGGAGCCCATCAGGTAGCCGGTCAGCAAGGCGGCGGCCACGCCGAGGACAGAGGTGAAAGAGGTCATGGCAGGAAAACGGCGGGATGTCCGGCAGGGGTGGGAGATGGGCCGTATTTTATAGGAACCCCCGGGTCTGCCTTGGTGGCGGTGCGCGGGTACAATTCGCACCATCCGGTTTCAGGCGGGAACGAAGAAAATGCGCATCCTGGTATCCAACGACGATGGCTACAACGCGGCAGGGATCGAGGCCCTGGTTGCGGCATTGCGGCCTCTGGGCGATATCACGGTGGTGGCGCCAGAGACCAATTGCAGCGCGGCGTCCAATTCCCTGACCCTGCGCCGCCCCTTGTCGGTGCGCCAGGCGAGCAACGGCTTTCACTACATCAATGGCACGCCCTCGGATTGCGTCCATGTGGCGCTGACTGGCCTGCTGGATTTCAGGCCCGATCTGCTGGTTTCAGGGATCAACAATGGCGCCAACATGGGCGATGACACCCTGTATTCGGGGACAGTCGCAGCGGCCATGGAAGGCTATCTGTTCGGTGTGCCGTCCATGGCCTTTTCCCTGGTGGATCGTGAATGGCGCAACCTGGATTGCGCGGCCCGGGTGGCCCAGGACCTGGTGGCGCGGTTCCGCGACCAACCCTGGGGCGAACCGATGCTGCTCAACGTCAACATTCCAGCGGTGCCCTACCGCGATCTGACCGGCATGCGCGCCACCCGGCTGGGACGTCGCCATCCGGCCGAACCCGTGATCCGCAGCACGACACCTTACGGCGAAGCCGTATACTGGATCGGCCCGGCGGGGCGGGCGTTGGATGGGGGGGCCGAGACGGATTTCGGTGCTATCGAGGCGCATGCCGTGTCGATGACGCCCTTGCGTGTCGATTTGACGGATCATGCAAGGACCAGCGCGATCGCCCGCTGGATGGAGGACTGATGAACAAGCCGCGCCATCCGCTGGACAAGCCTGTGCGCAGCACACGCGCCGTCCCGGCAGGTTCTTCGCTGGGGCCTGGCTATTCGGCGGCCAACAGCAATACGCGCATCCACGGGCCGCGTCCATTCACCCTGCCGCAGGCTCCGGCCCGGGCACCTGCTGCGCCCGCTGCCAATCTGGGCTTGAATTCGGATCGCTTGCGCCTGCAGATGGTGCATCGGCTGCGCGAACAGGGCATTACCGATGAGCGCGTGCTGTCGGCCATGCAGGCCGTGCCGCGCCACCTGTTCGTGGATCAGGGTCTGGCCAGCCGGGCGTACGAGGATGCGGCGCTGCCGATCGGCTATGGTCAGACGATTTCCCAGCCCTGGGTGGTGGCGCACATGCTGGCGGTCATGTGCGATGGCCGCACACCGGGCAAGGTGCTGGAAATCGGCGCGGGCTGCGGCTATCAGGCCGCCGTGCTGGCCCAGTTCGTCCCCGAGATCCACGCCATCGAACGGGTGCGCGGACTGTACGAGCAGGCGCGCCTGAACCTGGCCCAGAGCCGCGTCCGGGGACGGGTGCGTCTGTCTTTCGGTGACGGGATGCAGGGGCTGGAGCACCGTGCGCCGTTCGATGGCATTGTCGTGGCCGCTGCGGGAGTTAAAATCCCTGAAGCCTTGCTGCACCAGCTGGCCGTGGGCGCGCGCCTGATCGCCCCGGAAGGCACGGCGCATCAAAGGCTGATTCTGATCGAGCGCTCCGGCCCGTCGTCCTGGCACCGGATCGAGCTCGACGATGTTCGATTCGTACCGCTGCGTCCCGGCACGCAGACTTAAGTAGGAGAACCACATGCTCGATGGGACGCTGGTGACAGATGCTCCGTTCACCCAATCGCTGCGCACCGGGCGCCTGTTGCCTGATGGCCGTCCCCAGGCAAGAACAGCCCTGCTGTTGATCGTGCTGCTGGCGGTGGCCATTCTGTCGGGGTGCGCCTCGCGTTCGGCGCGTGCGCCCGTCACGGATCGCTCCAGCAGCAGTGCCGCAACGGCGGGCGCTGCGGCCACTGGCACCTACGTGGTGCGCGCGGGGGATACGCTCTACAAGATCGCCCAGGATCATGGCATGGAAGTCTCGCGCTTGGCGCAACTGAACAACATCAGCGACCCGACGCAACTGGCCATTGGTCAGGTGCTGCGCCTGGACAGTGGCACCCCGATGCCTGCGGGCGGTTCGGTTGCCACGCCTGCGCCGGTCAAGACGACACCGCCGGCTGCCAGCAGCACGCCTGCACCGGTCCAGACTTCGGCAGCGCGTGCCAGCGATGCGGGTCTGATTTCCTGGGGCTGGCCCAGCAATGGCAAGATCATCCAGGGCTTCAATGCCACCACCAAGGGCATCGACATCGAAGGCGCGGTGGGTTCGCCCGTGACGGCCGCAGCCGAGGGCAAGGTCATGTATGCCGGCAATGGCGTGCGCGGTCTGGGCAACCTGATCCTGCTGGGGCACAGCAACGGCTTCATCACGGCATATGCCCACAACCAGTCCTTGCTGGTCAAGACCGGTGAATCCGTCAAAAAAGGCGCCAAGATCGCCACGCTGGGCCAGAGCGACACCACCTCGCCGCGCCTGCATTTCGAAATCCGCCGCCGCGGCACGCCGGTCAATCCCTTGTCCTACCTGCCGGCACGATGATCCCGACGCTGGTCTTCGATCTGGAAACGATCCCGGATGCGGACGGCCTGCGGCGCCTGAATCCGCAGTGGGCCGATCTGCCCGATGCCGATCTGATCGAGGCCGCGCTCGCCCAGCGCCGAGAGACTCACGGCAATGATTTTCTGCCCTTGCATCTGCAAAAAATCGCCGTCATCGGTTGCGTGTTCCGCGACGACCAGGGCTTTCGCGTGCGCACCCTGGGGCAGGCCGACGACCCGGAATCCGTCCTGATCTCGGGTTTTTTCAAGACCATCGGGCACTACACGCCCACCCTGGTCAGCTGGAACGGTTCGGGCTTTGACTTGCCGGTCCTGCACTACCGCAGCCTGATCCACGGCGTGGCTGCGCCGCGCTACTGGGACACAGGAGAAGATGACCGCGACTTCCGCTTCAACAATTACCTGAATCGCTACCATACGCGCCACATCGATCTGATGGACGTGCTGGCCAAATTCAATGGCCGTGCCAATGCGCCGCTGGATCAACTGGCCAAACTGTGCGGGTTTCCCGGCAAGCTCGACATGGACGGCGGTCAGGTCTGGCAGGCCTGGCATGCGGGGGACCGCGATCACGTGCGCAACTATTGCGAGACCGACGTGGTCAACACCTGGCTGGTCTATTGTCGCTACCGCCTGATCAAGGGCGAACTGGACGCAACGGCCTATGCCGCCGAACTCGCGCTGGTGCGCGACACCCTGGCGGCGATCGACGCGCCGCACTGGAAAGAATTTCTCTCCGCCTGGACTCATGCCTGAACCCATTCTGTTGTCCCTGGACGTCGAATCGCTGGATCTCGAAGGCCAGGGCATTGCCCACCACGAGGGCAAAGTCGTCTTCGTCGAGGGCGCATTGCCCGGCGAACGGGTGCTGGCCCGCGTGACGCGGCGCAAGCCATCGTTCGACAAGGCCAGGACCGAACGCGTCCTGCGACCGTCATCGCAGCGCACCCGGCCCCCCTGCCCACATTTTGGTGTCTGCGGGGGCTGCGCCATGCAACACCTGGAACCGGCCGCGCAAATGGCCGTCAAGCAGCGCGCGCTGGAGGACGCTCTGGCGCATATCGGCAAGGTCCGGCCCGAGCAGATTCTGCCGGCAGTGCAGGGGCCGGCCTTCGGGTATCGTCATCGCGCCCGCCTGTCCGTGCGGCTGGTGCCCAAAAAAGGCGGCATGCTGGTCGGGTTCCGCGAACGCGCCAGCAGCTATGTGGCTGATATGCAGACCTGTCTGGTGCTGCCACCGCATGTTTCGGCACTGTTGATGCCCCTGCGCGACCTGATTGGTGGGCTGTCGCGCCCCGACCGCATGCCACAGGTCGAGGTGGCCGTTGGTGATGCGTCCACGGTTTTCTGCTTGCGCCATCTGGAACCTCTGACGCCGGATGACCTGGATCGTCTGCGCGATTTCGGCGTGCGCCATGGCATTGACTGGTGGCTGCAGCCCAAGGGGCCGGAGACGGCCCATCCCCTGGACCCGGAACGGGCCGATGCACTGGCCTATGTGTTGCCGGCCCAGGGCCTGCGCATGCACTACCGTCCGACCGATTTCACCCAGGTCAATCCGTACATCAACCAGGCGTTGGTGGCGCGCGCGCTGAGCCTGCTGGACGTCCAGCCCGATGATCGCGTGGCAGACCTGTTTTGTGGCCTGGGCAATTTCAGTCTGCCGCTGGCCATGCAGGGGCGTGCGGTCGTGGGTATCGAAGGCAGCGCCACCCTGGTGGCCCGCGCTCGCGAGGACGCCGCCCGCCAGGGCCTGCAGGACAGGGCCGAATTCACCGAACTTAATCTGTTCGAAGTCGATGCCGGCTGGCTGCGCGGCCTGGGCCGTTGCGATCGCATGCTGATCGATCCCCCACGCGAAGGCGCGCTGGCCGTGGCGCAGGCCCTGTCTGCCCTGGCGCCGGATGAACGTCCGCGCCGCGTCGTGTACGTATCCTGCAATCCCGCTACTCTGGCGCGTGACGCGGGGATACTGCACCATGTGGGGGGCTGGTCCCTGAAGGCCGTGGGGGCGGTCAATATGTTTCCCCACACGGCGCACGTCGAGTCGATCGCAGTCTTCGAACCCTGAGGGGAATCCATGGGCCATGGGAATGTCGTGGTGGATGCGAATGGAAAACGCGCCATCCCGCGCACGGTCTGGATGCTGGGCCTGGTCAGCCTGTTCATGGATCTTTCGTCGGAATTGATCCACAGCCTGTTGCCGATTTTTCTGGTGTCGGGGTTGGGTGCCAGCGTGCTGGCCGTGGGCGTCATCGAAGGGGTGGCCGAGGCCACCGCGCTGATCGTGAAGGTGTTTTCCGGGGCGATCAGCGATGCCCTGGGCCGACGCAAGGGCCTGCTGCTGGCGGGCTATGGCCTGGCGGCCCTGAGCAAACCCCTGTTTCCCTTGGCGCATTCAGTGGGCACGGTGTTCGCCGCACGTTTCATCGACCGCATCGGCAAGGGCATCCGGGGCGCTCCGCGCGATGCTCTGGTTGCCGACGTGACGCCGCCGGAAATTCGCGGCGCGGCCTTCGGTTTGCGTCAGTCCATGGACACCCTGGGCGCGGTCCTGGGGCCGGGGCTGGCAGTCGTGCTGATGTGGGTTTTTGCGGATATCCGGCACGTGCTGTGGTTTGCCGTGGTGCCAGGGGTCATCGCCATGGCGCTGCTGTTCTGGGGCGTGCGCGAGGTGCGCCCGGAAATCGCCCGGCCAGGGGGCTTCCGTTCGCCCATTCGCTGGAATATGGCCGGCGGCTTTGGCGTTGCCTACTGGCGGGTGGTGGCGATCGGCGCGGTATTCACACTGGCCCGCTTCAGCGAGGCCTTTCTGATCCTGCGTGGGCAGGATATGGGATTGAGCGCTGTTTGGGCGCCTGCCGTGTTGATCGTGATGTCGTTGTTTTTCACGCTGTCGGCTTATCCCGCTGGTTGGCTGTCGGATCGCGTACCGCGAACCGCTGTACTGGCGGTCGGCCTGATCCTGCTGGTGCTGGCGGATCTGGCCCTGGCGGCCACGGGCGGCGGCGTCCTGGCGCTGCTGGCGGGCGCGGCGCTGTGGGGGCTGCACATGGGATTCAGTCAAGGGATCCTGGCCGCGATGGTGGCAGATACGACCCCTGTGGGGTTGAAAGGTACGGCCTTCGGAATCTTCAATCTGGCCAGCGGGCTATGCATGCTGCTGGCCAGCGTCCTGGCCGGCTGGCTGTGGCAGGTCTGGGGGCCAGCCGCGACCTTCCTGCTTGGGGCGGTCTTTGCCGTGCTTGCCTTGCTGGGGCTGGCTGTGCCGGTGGGGCGCAGCAAGGTGGTGTGAGACGGCGGGTTCAGGGCTGGGCCGGGGCTGATCGGATATAGTAACGTCTCTCGTTTCTGCCTATCCGGACCGAGCACGCATGCCGCCCACACTGAACACCGCAAGAACACCATTGGAAATCTGGCTGGATACCTGGATCCTGCCCTGGGTGCCTCAGGACGCCTGGGCCCAGGCCCTGGTGGGCGTGCTGGTGCTGGCGGGGACAGTTTGGCTGGCAGGTCTGCTGGCTTCGCGTGGGCTGGCCTTGGCCCTGGGACGCGCCTTGCGGGCCCTCGGACGGGATGACTGGAGCCAGGCGGTGGCGCATCGCGGCGTCTATCGCCATCTGGGCCACGCCGTGTCCCTGCTGCTGATCGCTGCCAACATCCGGCTGCTTGCTATTGGCAGCACGATCGAATCCTCCCTGGAACGGCTGATCCAGGCGGTCGCCCTGATCTATGTGTTCCTGGCTTTGACCCGGCTGCTGCGCGCCTGGCAGGACATCAACATGCGGCGGGTGCAGCAGGGCCGGGGACGCCCCATCAAGGGGTATCTCGAAGTCGCGCAACTGGCCGTCTGGGCGCTGTGCCTGGTGCTGGTGGTGTCCGTCCTGCTGAATCAGTCGCCCCTGCTGATGATTTCCGGCCTGGGTGCCTTGTCCGCCGTGCTGCTGCTGGTATTCAAGGATACGCTGCTCTCGCTGGTGGCCAGCACGCAAATGAACACCAACGACATGCTGCGTATCGGCGACTGGATCGAGATGCCCCAGGCAGGCGCCGATGGCTTCGTGATCGACATGGCCCTGCACACCGTCAAGGTGCAGAACTGGGACAAGACCGTCACCACGATCCCCACCTACAAGCTCTTTTCAGAAAGCTATCGCAACTGGCGCCAGATGTTCGAGTCGGGCGGGCGGCGCATCAAGCGCACCTTGCGTATCGATGCGGAATCGGTCCGGTTCCTGGATGATGCCGAGATCCTGGCGCTGCGCCGCTACCGATTGCTGGGCGACTATCTGGCGGCCAAGCAGTCGGCCCTGGAGGACACCAACCAGGCTCTCCGGGAAGCCGCCGAAATCCCGGCCAACCGGCGCCGCTTGACCAACCTGGGCACTTTTCGGGCCTATGCGTTGGCCTATTTGCAGCAGAATCCGGACATCCGCCAGGACATGATCATGATCGTGCGCATGCTCGAACCCGACAGCCAGGGGATCCCCGTAGAGGTCTATTGTTTTTCGCGCCTGACGGCCTGGGTCGATTACGAACGGGTTCAGGGCGACCTGTTCGATCATCTACTGGCCATTCTGCCGGAATTGTCGCTGCGGGTGTACCAGGCGCCTTCGGGGCATGCGTTCGCGCGCCTGGCCGGTGCTGCAAGCAGCTAGGATTTTTCAGGCACAGATCAGTTCGCAGAGACTGTCCTGTGTCCGGATTCGTCCAGGATCCGCTGCGCCTCGATGCGCACGCGTGCGGGTGCGGTCCCGCCGATATGATTGCGCGCTGCGACCGAACCTTCCAGGGTCAGCACCTGGAAGACGTCGTCCTGGATGTCGGCGTGAAAGCCGCGCAGTTCGTCCAGGGACAGATCGGCCAGGTCGCAGCCACGCTGTTCGCAGGAACGCACGGCCAGCGCCACGGTTTCGTGCGCATCGCGAAAGGGCACGCCGCGCTTGACCAGATAGTCGGCCAGATCGGTGGCAGTGGCATAGCCTTGCAGGGCTGCGGCGCGCATGGCGTCGGCCTTGACGCGCACGCCGCCCATCATGTCGGCGAAGATCGTCAGCGTGTCGCGGATGGTGTCGGCGGTATCGAACAGGCCTTCCTTGTCTTCCTGGTTGTCCTTGTTGTAGGCCAGGGGCTGGCCCTTCATCAGAGTCAGCAAGGCGACCAGATGGCCGTGCACGCGGCCGGTCTTGCCGCGCGCCAGTTCTGGCACGTCGGGGTTTTTCTTTTGCGGCATGATCGAACTGCCGGTGCAGAAACGGTCGGCCAGATCGATGAAACCGACGCGCGGGCTCATCCACAGGACCAGTTCTTCGGACAGGCGCGAAATGTGCGTCATGATGAGCGCGGCGGCCGCACAGAATTCGATGGCGAAGTCGCGGTCGGACACAGCATCCAGGGAATTGCGGCAGACTTCGTCGAAGCCCAGGGTGCGGGCGACGCGTTCGCGGTCGATGGGGTAGGACGTCCCCGCCAGGGCGGCGGCGCCCAGGGGCAGGCGGTTGGTGCGCCGGCGGCAGTCGGCCAGGCGTTCGGCATCGCGGCCGAACATCTCGGCGTAGGCCAGCAGGTGGTGGCCGAAAGTGACCGGCTGGGCGACCTGCAGATGAGTGAAACCCGGCAGGATGGTGTCGGCGTGTTCCAGGGCCAGGGAAGCCAGCCGGTGGCGCAGCAGCCCCAGCAGTTCGATCGCCAGATCGATTTCATGGCGCAGCCACAGGCGGATGTCGGTGGCGACCTGGTCGTTGCGTGACCGGCCCGTGTGCAGGCGTTTGCCCGCGTCGCCGATCAGTTCGACCAGGCGTTTTTCAATGTTGAGATGGACGTCTTCCAGGTCCAGCGACCAGGTGAAGCGTCCGGCCTGGATTTCTTCCAGGATCTGCGCCATGCCGCGCTGGATATCAGCCAGGTCGGAGGCGCTGATGACGCCTGCGGCGGCCAGCATGTCGGCGTGGGCCAGCGAACCCTGGATATCGAAGGCGGCCATGCGCTGGTCGAAGTCGACCGACGCGGTGTAGCGCTTGACGAGATCGGAGACCGGCTCGGAAAACCGGGCCGACCAGGCCTGTGATTTGTTGTCGAACTGATTGTGTGCGGACGGGGTATTGGACATAGTGGGCGCATTATAAAGGAGGGGGTGCCGGCTCCGCAGCCGGGCAGGCTCGGCCTGCGCTATATTAAAAGCTTTTCAGCGGAACCCCGATACCATGGCGCAGCCCGACATGAAGCAGATCACTGCGATCGTCAAACCCTTCAAGCTCGACGAAGTGCGCGAGGCCTTGTCCGAACTGGGCGTCAACGGCCTGACCGTGACCGAGGTCAAGGGCTTCGGCCGCCAGAAGGGCCATACCGAACTTTACCGCGGGGCAGAATATGTGGTGGATTTCCTGCCCAAGATCCGTATCGATGTCGTCGTGGCAGCCAGCCAGGTCGAGGGCGTGATCGAGGCCGTCATCCGTGCCGCGCGCACGGGCAAGATCGGCGATGGCAAGATCTTTGTTTCCCCGGTCGAGCAGGCCGTGCGCATTCGTACCGGGGAAACCGGCATCGAGGCGCTGTAGCGTCTTCAGGCCGGACTGCTGCGGTGCCGTGACACGACCGTCCAGAAAGACGGCAGAAAATATTCCGCCACCAGCAGGGGTTGGCCCAGGCGTATGAACACCGAATGCCGGGCCAGGATCGTCTGGCCCGCTGCGGTATCGACCCATGTCCCGTCGGGACGGCGTGTGCGCAATTGACCGAAACGAAACCCGCTGCGCGCAATGCGGGGGTCCTGGTACAGGATGTCGGCCAGCGGACGCTGGCCCAGGCCCCGCATGGCCTTCCAGGCCCCCAGGCTGGCCTGCAGGGGGGTGAAACTGCAGGCCTGGACGGCGGGCACGCCGTCGATGGTCATCAGGATCTCGCGCCACCAGACCGGGGCTCCCGTCGACAGTCTGGCCTCGGCGGCCCAGCCGGACGTCAGGGCCTCGACGGCCTCGCGGCGCACCGTCAGCTGCACCTCGCCCAGGCGGCGCAGGCCGGCGGTCAGCGCACCGGGCCGACGTAACCAGGCCTGTATCGGGCGATTCAGTCTGGGGGCGGGCGCGTGGCGCCAGGGGCGAGGAAAAGCGGTGTCCGGAGTCATGACTAACGGTTCTGCAAGAGGGGCTCACGATAGCATGACCGATGCTCACGACGCTGTCTGGGTGGCGCTACAATGCGCAGCACCATGGAACCGGTCCGAATCTCAAAACTCATGGCCCAGCGTGGCCTGTGTTCGCGGCGCGAAGCCGATGCCTACATCGAGCGCGGCTGGGTGCGCGTGGATGGTCGGGTCGTCAGTGAACTGGGATCCAAGGCGCTGCCCAGCGCCCGCATCACGCTTGAGCGCCAGGCCGCCCGTCGCCAGACCGACAAGGTCACGATCATCCTGAACAAGCCGGTCGGCTACGTGTCACATCAATCCGGCAAGGGCTATCGCCTGGCCACATCCCTGATCCAGGCGCATACCCAGCATCGTCCGGGCCATGGGCCGGCCTTTGATCCTGCGCATCTGCGTGGGCTGGCGCCTGCCGGACGGCTGGACATCGATTCCCAGGGGCTGCTGGTCCTGACCCAGGACGGGCGCATTGCCCGCCAGCTCATCGGCGACGATTCCTCGATAGAAAAAGAATACCTGGTGCGTGTAGAAGGCCGCTTGTCGGCAGGCGGGCTGGCCCTGCTGAACCACGGCCTTTCGCTGGATGGTCAGGCCTTGCGGCCTGCCCGCGTCGCCTGGCAGAACCAGGACCAGCTGCATTTCATCCTGCGCGAAGGCCGCAAGCGCCAGATTCGTCGCATGTGCGAACAGGTCGGCCTGAAGGTCGTCGGCCTGAAGCGCGTACGCATGGGACGGATCGTGCTGGGCGATTTGCCAGTGGGGAAATGGCGCTATTTGCGGGACGGTGAACGTTTCTGAGTGATGGGCCGTCCAGATGCGGGATGGTTCGACCGGGCGGCGGGTCTGTTGGGCACAGCAGTCTGGTCTGCCGTGCGGCGTGGTGTGCTGATTTCCAATGAGTGCCGGGCGTGCTCGTCCTGGGCCAGCGTTTTTTCCATCCAGGGCAGGGCGGCGCGCAATTCCTCGTGCAGCGTCCAGGGTGGATTGACGATGAACATGCCGCTGCCGTGCAGGCCCAGGCCATCGGCAGCCGGCTTGCGCACCGTCAGCGTGGCATGCAGCCATTCCACCGGCAAACGTTCCAGTGCGCGGGCCATTTCGTGCGCCTGGACGCGTTGCACCAGGGGATACCAGATGGCAAAGCAGCCGGACGCGAAGCGTTCCAGGCCGTCTCGGACGGCCTGCAGCGTGTGGCGGTAATCCCGCTTGTCCTCGTAGGACGGGTCGATCAGGATGATGCCGCGCCGCGTCGGCGGCGGCAGCAGCCGTTTCAAGCCCGCAAAGCCATCCTCGCGGGCGATGGCCACCTGGCGGCGTGAGCTGCCCAGTTGCTGCAGCGTGTCTTCGAGCACTTCGATTTCGGTAGGGTGCAGTTCGAACAGCCGCAGCTTGTCGCGTGTGCGCATGGCGTGCAGGGCCAGCGCGGGCGAGCCCGGATAGTGGTTGGCGACCCCGTCGGGGTTGAAATCCTGGACGGCACGAAGGTAGCGCGCCACCAGCGCCGGTGGCCGGGATGCGCCCAGCAGTCGATCCAGCCCGTCGACGACTTCGCCGCTCTGGCCGGCCCAGGCGCCGTCCAGGGCATACAGGCCCGCGCCGGCATGGGTGTCGATCACCCAGTAGGGCGCGTCCTTGCGATTGAAATAATCCAGGATCTGGACCAGGATGGCGTGTTTCAGGACGTCGGCGTGGTTGCCGGCATGAAAGGCGTGGCGATAGCTGAACATGGGGCGCCCGTCTGCTTATCGGGACAGGCCGGGCGCGTCGGCCCGGACGCGGTCCAGTTCGTCAGTGAAGATTGCGTGGCAACCCCAGTCGAGCAGCGTGCGGGCGCGGGCGGGATCGTTGACCGTCCAGACGGCCAGGGTGGCCTCCTGGTCCAGGATATCGCGCACTGTGGCTTCGTCGGCGTGTTCCGTGTCGATATTCAGCCCGATGCAGCCCAGGCCCAGCTGCCGGGCCCGCCAGTCGGCCGGGACCGGTCCTTCGATGAGCAGGGCGCGGGGCAGCCCGGGCTGGGCGGTGCGGGCGGCTTCCAGGGCCGTCTCGGAAAAGGATGACAGCAGCGGTGGCAGGCTGGCGCCTGCCCACAGGCGTGCGGCTTCATGGGCCACGGCGGCGCCGGTTTCGGCGTCATGGCCCGTGGTGGGCTTGATCTCGATGTTGCTGTGGATGCCATGCGCGCGGGTATAACGGGCCACGGCATACAGGGATGGCGCTGGCTCGCCAGAAAAATCCGGTCCATGCCAGCTGCCGAAGTCCATCCGGCCCAGAGCGCGCCAGTCCAGCGTGCTGGCCAGACCATGGCCGTCCGATGTCCGGTCCACGGAGTCATCGTGCAGCAGAAAAGACATGCCGTCACCGCTGAGCTTGACGTCGAATTCCACCATGCCGAATCCAGCGGCGGCACCGGCGCGGATTGCCGCCAGGGTGTTTTCGGGGGCCAGGTGCCCCCCGCCGCGATGGGCGATGAAGGCCGGCCAGGGCCAGGCAGAATGGGTCGGGGGCATGGGGTGATCATTGAAAAGGGGCAGTCCGCATTTTAGCCAGTGCAGGGCGCTTCCCGCCAGGCGCGGGCCTTTTGCCTTGGCGAAGAGGCGTGCCACGATGGTAAACTGCGGAACATTTCGTTCGCGCGGCCCTGGGGCCGTCAGTCTCCAGCAGGTGAGCCGTTCATGTTCGATTTCATTCGTACGCATCAGCGCCTGATGCAGTTGATTCTCCTGATTCTCGTCGTGCCGTCTTTCGTGTTCTTCGGGATCAGCGGTTATTCCTTTGTCACGGCCGATTCGGCCCTGGTCGAAATCGGCCGGGCTTCGGTCAATCGCGACGAATTCATCCAGGCCCAGCGCAATCAGCTGCAGCAGATGCAGGAAAGCAGCCAGGGGCGCTTTGATCCCGCCTTGCTGGACAATCCGCAGGCCCGTCAGGCGCTGCTGGACCAGCTCATCGATCGCAAGCTGCAGATTGCCGTGGCAACGCAGAACCATTTCAGCGTGTCCGATGGCGCCTTGCGCCGTGCCATCGCTGCCATGCCGCAGCTGCAGGTCGATGGCCAGTTCTCGCCCGATCGTTATCACGAGGTCCTGGCGTCCTACGGCCTGACGCCGCGCGATTTCGAGGCCGGGCAGCGCGCCGAACTGGCGCTGGACCGCGTGCTCGGTCCGGTGCGTGACACGGCGGGCCTGCCGGCCCCGGTGCTCGATACCCTGAAACGTGCCCTGACCGAGGAGCGCACCATCCGCTTGCGGGTCTTCAAGGCCGAAGATCATGCCAAGCAGGTCCAGGTGTCGGCCCAGGACATCCAGGCCTGGTATGACTCGCACCAGGACGCATTGCGTCTGCCCGAGCAGGTGTCCGCCGACTATCTGGTGCTCGACGAGGCCGCCGCGCTGGCCAGCGTGCCGAGCCTCGACGAGGCCCAGCTGAAGGACTACTACGAGCAGAACAAGTCACGCTATGTGGTGCCAGCGCGTGTCAGCGTCAGCCACATCCTGGTCAAGCTGCCGGCAGGCGCCTCTGACGACGTGGCCAAGACTGCGCTGGCCAAGGCCGAAAGCCTCGTCACCCGCGCCCGTGCCGAACCCTCCGGTTTTGCCGATCTGGCTCGCAAGGAATCCCAGGATGCGGGGACGGCGCGCGATGGTGGATTGCTGGGCTGGATCCAGCGTGGCACCTTGCCGCTGGCGATGGAACAGGCCGTGTTCGCACTCAAGCAGGGCGAAATCTCCGACCCCGTCAAGGGGCCGGATGGCTACCATATCTTCATGGCCGACCAGGTCCAGCCCGAGCAGGGCGAATCCTTTGAACAGGCGCGTTCCAAGGTCGAGGACGAGGTGCGCCGGGAACTGGCTGCCGAGCGGTTCGCTGACATGGCGACCAAGCTCACCAGTCTGGTCTATGACAATCCGTCCAGCCTGGAACCCGCCGCCAAGGATCTTGGCTTGCAGATCCGCCAGGCTGACGGGATTGCGCGCGACCGCCTGTTGAGCGCCGATGAGGCCGGCCCGGGTGCGGCTGCTGTGTCCGCTGACTCGGCCATTCTGGGTGATGTGCGCGTTCGCCAGGCCTTGTTCAGTTCCCAGGTTCTGACCGACAAGCAGAACTCGGGTGTGATCGAAATCTCGCCCGACACCATGGCCGTGGTGCGCGTGCGCGAAGCGACCCCCGCGCATGTGCCGGCACTGGAGCAGGTCAAGGACCACATTCGTGCGCAACTGACCAATGAACGCGCCTTGGCCGCTGCCGTGGCCGAAGGCGAGCAGGTGCTGGCTTCGCTGCAGGCCCAGCCTTCAGCCGAGGGTTTCGGGGATTCCATGAAGATCAGCCGCCTGGATTCGGCCGGCCTGTCCAAGGATGTGCTGGACACTGCGTTCTCGGTCGAGGCGGACAAGCACCTGCCAGCCTTCGGTGGCGTGGCGCTGGCGCGTGCCTATGCGATTGTGCAGGTGGACAAGGTGCAGCCTGGTTCCACGGATACGCCGGCGCTGGCTGGCCTGGGCCAGCAGATGGCCCGGCTCTGGGGCGGAGCGGAACAGCAGGCCGTGCTGGCTGAATTGCGCCAGCAATGGGGCGTCAAGGTCACGGACGAAGGGCGCAAGCTGGTCGCGCAGGGCGACAGCGGATCGAATTGATTGGTTTTCGCCCAGTAAACAGGGCGAGGTGGCGGGGCATTCCGGTTGTGACATCCCTCCACCTCGCGGCTTGCAAGCCGCTCGGATTCGATCGGCGGGGCATTCCGGTTGTGGCATCTCTCCACCTCGCGGCTTGCAAGCCGCTCGGATTCGATCGGCGGGGCATTCCGGTTGTGGCATCTCTCCACCTCGCGGCTTGCAAGCCGCTCGGATTCGATCGGCACAGGACAGTCCGCAGGGACTGTCCTGTGTCCGATCTCATCCCCTCGCGCGGACGATTTTTTGGACTTGGGGGACGTGCCGGATGGCGCGGATGACCTGGGCCAGGTGCTTGCGGCTGTCGACCTGGACCATGATGCTGAGCAGGGCCGTGGCAGCGGCCTCGTCGGGCATGGTGAGTTGGATGATGTTGGAGTCGGCCTCGGTGATTTCCGCAGCCAGGCGGCCCAGCACGCCGCGTTCGTTCAGTACGGTCAGTTCCAGGCGCGTGGTCAGGTGTCGGGCGGTAGTGGTGTCCCAGATGACCGGGATCCAGCGTTCCGGTTCGCGCGCCTGCTGGCGTTTTGCCACCGGGCAGTCGCTCATGTGGACCACCAGCCCGTGACCCAGGCGGATTCCGCCGATGATGGCATCGCCTGGCAGCGGGCCGCAGCAGGGCGCCAATTGAACTGCCTGGCCCTCGTTGCCGTGGATCACGATGGGCGCGCTGGTGACGGATGTGAATTCGTCTACCGCCGTTGCCGTGGTTTCCAGCATGGCATTTTCTGGGGCGAAGCGGCGCGCCACGACGGCGGCCAACCGTTTCCCCAGGCCGATATCGGCAAGGATTTCGGTACGCGAGGCACCGCCTGATCCCTTGGCCAGCCGTTCCCATTGTGGGTCATCGTCCTTGGGGTAGGGGATGGACAGCTGGTCGAAGGCCTGGTTCAGCAAGCGGCGACCGAAGGCCACGGATTCCTCGTAGCGTTCGGTGCGCAGATAGTGGCGGATTTCCGATCGTGCGCGGCCGGTGCGCACGTAATTCAGCCACTGGGCGCTGGGGCGCGAGGCGGCTGACGTGATGATTTCGACGGAATCGCCACTGCGCAGTTCGGTTCGCAGCGGCGAGAATTCGCCGTTGATCTTGCAGGCCACCGCGTGGTTGCCGACGTCTGTGTGGATGGCGTAGGCGAAGTCCACCGGCGTGGCGCCACGCGGCAGCGACAGGATTTTTCCCTGGGGCGTGAATACGTAGACGGCATCGGGGAACAGATCGACCTTGACGTGTTCCAGGAATTCCCCCGAATCGCCGGTCTGGCTCTGGATGTCCAGCAGCGATTGCAGCCATTGGTGGGTGCGTTTCTGCAGATCGTTGAGCGAAGTGCCCTGTTCCTTGTACAGCCAGTGGGACGCGACGCCTTCTTCGGCGACGTGGTCCATGTCGCGGGTGCGGAACTGGAATTCGACCGGTGTGCCATAGGGCCCGATCAGCGTCGTGTGCAGGGACTGATAGCCGTTGATTTTCGGGATGGCGATGTAGTCCTTGAATTTGCCGGGCACGGGACGGTACAGCTGGTGCAGGGTGCCCATGGCCAGGTAGCATTCGGGCAAGGTATGAACGATGACGCGAAAACCGTAGATGTCGAGCACGTCAGAAAAAGATTTCTTCTGCTCGACCATTTTTTTGTAGATGCCGTAGAGCGATTTTTCACGGCCGTTGACTTCGGCATCCAGGCCGGCGGCGGGCAACGCGGCACGCACGGCTTCGGCGATTTTGGAGATGACTTCCCGGCGGTTGCCGCGCGCGGCCATCATGGCCTTGTGCAGGACGGCGTAGCGGTTGGGATGAATGGCCTTGAAACAGCGGTCCTGCAGTTCGCGGAACAGTGCATTCAGCCCCAGCCGATGTGCGATCGGCGTGTAGATGTCGAGGGTCTCACGCGCCACGCGGCGGCGTTTTTCGGGGTTGACCGCATCCAGCGTGCGCATATTGTGCAGCCGATCGGCCAGTTTGATCAGGATCACGCGCACATCGCGTGCCATGGCCAACAGCATCTTGCGGAAGGATTCCGCCTGCTGTTCGGCCTTGGTGGCGTATTCCAGGCGTTCGAGCTTGGTCAGGCCATCGACGATCTCGGCGACCTCGACACCGAATTTTTCGGCCAGTTCCTGCTTGCTGACGTTCTGATCTTCGATCACGTCGTGCAGCAGGGCGGCCATCAGGGAATCGGCGTCGAGTTTCCAGCCCGCGCAGATTTCGGTGACGGCGATGGGGTGGGAAATGTAGGGTTCGCCGCTGGCGCGGAACTGCCCCAGGTGGGCATTGTCGGCGAAGCGGTAGGCTTCCCGGATCCGTTCGATGTCGCGCGGCCCCAGGTACCCGGAGATGATCTGGTTGAGTCCGGCCAGCGAGGCGATTGGGACGGGTGTCGAATGATCTGTTTGTGAAACGGGGGCCGAGAGCGGCTTGCGCCGCCTCAGGCGGGGGCCCTTGCGCAGGACGGCAAGCAGTCCGGAGGACGCGCCGCGCAAACCTGGAAACGCCATGGCCCGTTCTCCGGAATCAAGTCGGGACTTTTCGCAGCATCTCGGTGCCGACCAGACCCTGGGCGATTTCCCGGAGTGCGGTGACCGTGGGCTTGTTGTGGCTCTGGATGCGGGCTTCGTGTCCCTGGGCCAGTTCGCGGGCGCGATAGGTCGCGACCAGGGTCAGGTCGAAGCGGTTGGGGACTTGTTCGAGGCAGTCTTCTACAGTGATGCGGGCCATAGGTGTCCTGGTTCAGGAAGCGGTTGACAGTGGTTTACGGATGCCCAGCTGGGTGAACAGTTCTGCGTGCCGGACGGATTGCGCGCAATAGCGCAGGCGTGCGGCCCCGATGACTTGGCGAAGCTGTTCTAAAGCGAGGCTAAATTCTTGATTAATAATAACATATTCGCAATCCGAGGCATGCGCCATTTCGCTTCCCGCAGCCAGCAGTCGCCGGGCGATGACCTGGGGCGCATCCTGGCCGCGTTTTTTCAGGCGGGCTTCCAGAGCCTCGATCGAGGGGGGCAGGATGAAGATGCCGATTGCCTGGGGATAGTGGCGGCGCACCTGAAGCGCACCCTGCCAATCGATTTCCAGGATGATGTCGGTGCCGCTGGCCAGGGCCTGATCGACCCGGTCGCGGGGCGTGCCG
>NZ_JAVERO010000213.1:0-2670 GCF_034007085.1 Castellaniella sp.
TCACCTCGTCGCGGTTCTCGGACACATGCGACTGGATGAAGACGTCCTGGTAGCGCCTGGCCAGTTCGCCGCACAAGCCGAGCTGCTCGGGCGTGGAGGTCGGCGCAAAGCGCGGCGTCAGGGCATAGAGCTGACGGCCCGTGCCGTGCCAGCGTTGAATCAGGTCTTCGCTGTCGCGCGCGCCGGATTCCGCCGTGTCGCGCAGGTATTCCGGGCAGTTGCGGTCCATCATGACCTTGCCGGCCACCATGCGCAGATTGCGCGCATGGCTTTCCTCGAAAAAGGCCTGGGCCGAACCCGGATGCACCGTGCAATACACCAGCGCGGTGGTGGTGCCGCAACGCAACAGTTCGTCCAGGAAAAAGCGCGCCACGTCCTGAGCGTATTCCGGGTTCTCGAAGCGCCGCTCGGTCGGAAAGGTATAGGTTTCCAGCCACGGCAGCAGGCCCGGCGCCGGCGAGGCGATCATGTCCGTTTGCGGATAGTGGATATGGGTGTCGATGAAGCCCGGCGTGATCAGGCAACCGCGCCAGTCCTTGACCGGCGTACCGGGTGGCAGGCACCCGATCAGCTGGTCATGATCGCCGCACTGTTCGATACGGCCATCGCGCACGACCAGCAGGCCATCGCGGATCCATTCGCAGGCTTCGTCCTCGGCCTTGGGCGTATCGCGGAAATAGAGCAACTGGGCACGGTAGGCCTGCAGGCCGGACGGATGCGGGGCGGGCACGGACGGGTTCGGGGTCGTCATGAGGTCTCCTCGGTCTTTGTCTGCAGGCCGCAGTCCGCCTGTACGGCGGGGGCGGCGGCCCGGCGTTCTTCAATGGGATGCAAGTCTGAGAGTCCGGCAGGCTCAATGGACAGAAGCCTCGGCCCGTGCCGGCGTGACGGCCTGATGCGTGCCCTCGGATCGCAATCGCAGCAGCTGGGCGGCGACCGCAACCGCAATCACGGCGGGCTGCTTGCCCTCGATGCCGGGCTCTCCGATGGGGCAGACGATGCGCGCGATCCGTTCCGGCGCAATGCCGCGCGCGCGGAAACGGTGCTCGAACTTGCGCCGCTTGGTCTGTGAGCCGATCAGGCCAAAATACGCCACGTCGTCACGCCGCAGCAGTTGTTCGCACAAGCGCTGATCGAGCGCATGGTCATGCGTCATGATCAGGAAACAGCTGCCGGGCGGGGCCTCGGCGATCACGGCCTCGGGCGTGTCGGTCGCTTCGATCTGCACATTGGCCGGCACCGTGGCCGGGAACAGATCATCGCGAGCATCCACCCAGGTCACCCGACAGGGCAGGGTGCCCAGGATGCCCACCAGAGCCTGGCCGACATGCCCGGCTCCGAAGATCACCACATGCAACGGATCAGGCCGCACGGCCTCGCGCAGCGTCAGGCAGCCCAGGGCCGGGTCAGGCCACAGCAGCCGGTCGGCCCCCGGGGCCAGCTCATCCGCAAAGGCACCTGCAGCGGCGTCATCCAACGTGGACACACGCACCCAGGGCGCCACGCCGGCCCCGCCCAGGCCCACCTCACGGACGCACCCGGCCGATGAGCACAGGCCAGCCTGCAAGGCCTCCAGCCAAGAGCGGTCGGATTCCCGCAGGCGTTCGAACAGCAGATGCACCATGCCGCCGCAGCACTGGCCGAGCGCCGGCCCGAGGGGAAAAGGCTCGACCCAGCGGTCGGATCCATCCTCGCCGCGCAGGCGCGCCCGGGCGGACTTGGCGGCCTGCCATTCCAGATGTCCACCCCCAATGGTCAGCCACTGGTGACCGGCCGACACCAGCATCTTCGCCCCGGCCTCGCGCGGGGCCGATCCCTGGATCCAGGCGACTGTCACCAGGACCGTCGCCTGCCGCCGATCCAGGCACCAGAGGGCCTGATCGATCCAGGCGTGCATCAGGCCGCGCTGCGTTTCCGCAGGCCCTCGATTGCCTTCAGGATCGCTTCCGGCGTAGCCGGCGCCCGCAAATCGGGCGAGGTCCTGCCGCCGCCCACGGCGGCCACGGCGTCGCACAGCGCGTTGAATGTGCT
Organism: Castellaniella sp.; assembly: GCF_034007085.1. Lineage (GTDB taxonomy): Bacteria > Pseudomonadota > Gammaproteobacteria > Burkholderiales > Burkholderiaceae_B > Castellaniella. Next base: position 2,032 of record NZ_JAVERO010000213.1, read on the forward strand.
GATGCCATGCAGCAGTGGCGGCTCTCCCACGGCTTTGGAACGATGCACCGTGTTCTTCAGGTTCTGCGTCCGGAACAGGCGCACGCGGAAGTCACGCGGGCAATCGCTGACAGCCGGGATCTTGTAGGTCGATGGCGCATGCGTCATCAAACGACCATCATCGCGCCACCAGAGTTCCTCGGTCGTCAGCCAGCCCATGCCCTGGATGAAGCCGCCTTCGACCTGGCCCAGGTCGATCGCCGGATTGATGGACGCCCCGACATCATGCAGGATATCGGCACGCAACAGCTTCCATTCGCCCGTCAGCGTATCCACGACCACTTCCGATACCGCCGCACCGAAGGCAAAGTAGAAGAACGGCCGGCCATGCATGGTGGCCTTGTCCCAGACGATGCCCGGCGTGGCATAGAAGCCGTCGGACCACAGCTGCACGCGGTCCCAGTAGGCCTCATCGGCCAGCTGGCCGAACGGGATGTTGCGACCGTTGACATTGACCTGGCGCCAGGCAAACACCACGTCCTCCGGCTTGCCGCCATATGTGCGGGCAGCGAAATCCGCCAGGCGCGCGCGCAATTGCAGCGCGGCGTCCTCGGCTGCCTTGCCGTTCAGGTCGGTGCCAGTCGACGCTGCCGTGGCGGG
>NZ_JAVERO010000214.1:0-2625 GCF_034007085.1 Castellaniella sp.
GGCTTCCTGCTCAGCGGGGTCGCCATGGCAGCCCTGATGAGCTGCCTGGAAGCCGCCGGCCATGGCAGTCTGGGCGCCTGGCCGACCCTGGGGCTGCTGGCCCTGGGCCTGGTCTGCGGCATTCTGTACATCCGCCACGCCCGCCACGCCACCTATCCCATCATCGACCTGGGCCTGTTGCGCACCCAGACCTTCGCCGTGTCGGTCCTGGGCGGCAATCTGTGCCGCTTCTCGATCGGCGCAGCACCCTTCCTGTTGGCCATCCTGCTGCAGGTCGGCTTTGGCCTGTCGGCATTTTCAGCCGGGATGATCACCTTCACATCGGCCGCCGGCGCGCTGCTCATGAAACTGGTCGCCACCCCCATCGTGCGCCGCTTCGGCTTTCGCCGCGTGTTGATCGTCAACGCCCTGATCACGGCGGCCTTCATCGCCGCCTGCGCCCTGTTCCAGGCCAACACGCCGATCTGGATCATGGTGGCAGTCCTGTTGATCGGGGGGTTCTTCCGTTCGCTGCAATTCACCGCCGTCAATGCCCTGACCTACGCCGACCTGGATTCTGCCCAGATGAGCCGCGCCAGCAGCCTTGCGGCCACCGCCCAGCAGCTGGGCATCAGCCTGGGGGTGGCCTGCGCGGCCATGACCCTGAACCTGAGCATGACGCTGCGCGGGGGTGCCGAAGCCGACCGCATCGACGTGATGTGGGGGTTCGCCGTCATCGCCCTGGCCGTAGCTGCATCGGCCCTGTCCTTCCGGGGCCTGCCGGCGCGTGCCGGCAGCCAATTGCGGGCACGGGGATGAGATCGGCATGCAGGCTGTGACGTGGATCAGGGCCGCTCATCGTCGAGCAGCATCACCAGCTTGCAGTCCGGCCGGATCGCCAGCCGGAAGGTGAATTGCCGAAAACGCAGCCGCCCGTCCGCCGGATGCTGAAATTCGCGCAGCCCGCCTTCCCGGTCCACCACGATCTGGCGCGTCCAGGCCCGGGCGAACAGAGGGCTGCCAGCCTGCAATTCTGCCACCAGCGCGCCGATGTCCGGTTCGCCCGCCAGCGCTGCCACATCGGCGCGGAATTCGGCCACCACCCGGCTGGCGCGCTTTTCCCAGTCCACCACCAGCGTGCGCGCGGCCGGATCCAGGAAAATGTAGCGCAGCAAATTGGGCTGTCCGCATGCGGGCCAGCCATCGAACACCCTGAGCAAGGCCGCATTGCAGGCCAGCACGTTCCAGGACTGGTCCAGCACATAGGCCGGGCAGCGGATGCTGTCGACGCAATCCTGCAGCCCATCGGGCAAGGCAACCGGATCCAGCCGGCCAGCCTCGGGATCGGCGCATTCGGCCAGGCTGAACAGATAATGCCGTTCGGCACGCGCCAGGCGCAGGGCCTCGGCCAGGCGGCACCAGACGTCCACGGACACGGACACGTCGCGCCCTTGCTCGATCCAGGTGTACCAGGTGGTACTGATGCCGCACAACTGGGCGATTTCCTCGCGCCGCAGGCCCGGTGTGCGGCGCCGCACACCGGGCGGCAGGCCGTGGTCGGCCGGCGCGATGCGCGCCCGGGCGCTGCGCAGGAAAGCGCCCAGTTCCCGCCGCCGTGCCGCATCATCACGCGGCATGACGGTCTCCGTGGCAGGCGCAGCGCATCATCGTCTCAGCGCAGCACACTGGCCAGGGTACGGCGCACGTCTTCCTCATCACGCCCCGTACGGCGGACATAATCGTCCAGCTGATCGGCGCCGATCGTGCCGACATTGAAATACTTGGCCTGCGGATGACTGAAATAAAAGCCGCAGACGCTGGAAGCCGGCATCATGGCAAAGCCTTCGGTCAGTTGCATGCCGATCTCGGCGCAGTCCAGCAGATCGAACATGGCCCGTTTGACGAGGTGTTCCGGACAGGCCGGGTAGCCTGGCGCCGGGCGGATGCCCTGATATTGTTCGGCGATGATGGCCTCGTTGGACAGGGACTCGTCGGGCGCATAGCCCCACAGATCACGGCGCACCCGGGCGTGCAGGGTTTCGGCGAATCCTTCGGCCAGCCGATCGGCCAGGGCCTTGAGCATGATCACGGAATAATCATCCCCGGCCTCCTGGAACTGCTTTTCGTGTTTTTCGATGCCGATGCCGCCCGTGACCGCGAACATCCCGATATAGTCGGTCACCCCTGAATCCCTGGGCGCGATGAAATCGGCCAGGCACTTGTTGTCCACCCCCTCGCGCTTGGCTGTCTGCTGGCGCACGCCACGCCAGGTCAGCAGGACTTCGCTGCGGGTCTCGTCACGGTAGATCTCGATGTCGTCATCGTTGACGCTGTTGGCCGGGTAAAAGGCCACAATGCCATTGGCCGTCAGCCAGCGACCTTCGACGATGCGCCGCATCATGGCCTGGCCTTCTTCGTAGAGTTTGCTGGCCTCCTCGCCCACCACATCGTCAGTCAGGATGGCCGGGAACTGCGCCATCAGGCCCCAGGACTGGAAAAACGGCGTCCAGTCCAGGAATTTCAGGATCTCGTGCAGATCGTAGTGCTGGAACGTGCGCCGGCCAATGAATTTTGGCCGGGGCGGTGTGTAATTGGCCCAGTCGATTTTCGGCTTGGCCGACCGTGCCTGCTCGATGGACAGCATCA
>NZ_JAVERO010000037.1:0-17863 GCF_034007085.1 Castellaniella sp.
TCTCAAACCAGCTACGGATCGTTGCCTTGGTAGGCCTTTACCCCACCAACTAGCTAATCCGATATCGGCCGCTCCAATAGTGAGAGGTCTTGCGATCCCCCCCTTTCCCCCGTAGGGCGTATGCGGTATTAGCTGACCTTTCGGCCAGTTATCCCCCGCTACTGGGCACGTTCCGATACATTACTCACCCGTTCGCCACTCGCCGCCAAGAAAGCAAGCTTTCTCGCGCTGCCGTTCGACTTGCATGTGTAAAGCATCCCGCTAGCGTTCAATCTGAGCCAGGATCAAACTCTTCAGTTCAATTCCTGTCATCGTATTTCCTCAACCATCAAAGGTCGGGTCATACGTCGCTATGCTCAAAGAAAGACGAAGTCTGGTTTCTTGAAACCTTACTTCTTCATTTCTGTAGCATGAGCACTTGGTACTTCGGTTTGCTTCTCCGGCCCGCAACAGATCCGTGAGAATCCATCGCACCGGTCAGCGCAACCTGTCATCAAGCGCCCACACTTATCGGCTGTTAAGTTTTTAAAGAACAAATCTGCGTAAAGCAGAGAAACGAGATTATGAAGAACTTTTTATGTCGTGTCAAGCGACTGGTTTTTTCGATCAGCCCGGACCGTGCCCGAACCCCATCGCAACCGCTTGAACAACCAGGCCTTCATGCCCCGCTGTCGAGCCCAAAATTAAAACACGTCCGTATTTCAATGTCAAGCTACCAACTGCCCGGCGTTGCCGCCGATCCTCGCTGCCAACCCAGCCAGCAGATCGGGCCAGAAGCCTGCAGATCCACTCGCTTTGGCCTGCCCCGGATTGGGCTCCAGATCCTGCAGTAAAACCGTAAGACCTAGGGTTAACCCGGGCGCCTGGCGGCAAAGAAACGAGACTATAGCACGCCGTTTTCAGTCCGCGCAAATGACGTCATCAAACTGTCAAAAATCGGACCTCACGTGGGCAGCTCGGTCGTTTCCTTGATGGATTGCAGGGCAAAGCTGCTGCGAATATCGACCACGGCCGGATGTCGCATCAGCGTATCCATGGCGAAACGGGAAAAGGCCGCCAGATCCCGGACCTGGACCCGCAGCAGGTAATCCATATCACCTGACATGGCATAGCACTGGACGACTTCCGGCCAGTTCTGGACATCGCTGGCGAATGCCGACATGGCGCCGTGCTCGGTGCGGTGCGATTTGTCCAGCCGCACGAATATGTATGCCAACAGGCCCAGGCCGAGCTTTTCCGGATCGGCCAGCGCAACGTAGCGGCGGATGTAGCCCTGCTCTTCCAGGCGCTTGACCCGTCTCAGGCAGGGACTGGGCGACAGAGCTACCCGTTGAGCCAGGTCCTGGTTGCTGATCCGGCCGTCACGCTGCAAATGCATCAGGATCAGGCGATCTGTTCTGTCCAGTTCGTCATCAGGCATCATATTGTCTCAACCAGGGATTATTAGATGAATGATTGCTTCTCGGTAGGGAATCGTACCGCATGTTTGCAATTTTTCCCCCCGATATTTTCCCTAAAATTCCAACAGGCATTCCAAGAACAAAGCACGGAGACATACATGAGCACATCCTTCACCTCCTGGGACAATCCCCTGGGCACGGCGGGATTTGAATTCGTGGAATACACGGCGGAAGATCCCGCCGCGCTAGGCCGCGTATTCGAGACCCTGGGATTCCGGGCCATCGCCCGGCATCGCAAGAAAGCCGTCACGCTGTACCGCCAGGGCGCGATCAACTTCCTGGTCAATGCCGAACCCGGTTCCTTCGCGCAGCGCTTCGCACGCCAGCACGGCCCGTCGATCTGCGCCATCGGCCTGCGCGTGCGCGATGCGGCCCGCGCCTATCAACTGGCCCTGGAACGTGGCGCCTGGGGTTTCGATTCACACAGCGGCCCCATGGAACTGAACATCCCTGCCATCAAAGGCATCGGCGATTCGCTGATCTACCTGGTGGACCGCTGGCGCGGCAAGAACGGCCACGGCGGCATCGGCGACATCGGCATCTACGATGTGGACTTCGAGCCCCTGGACCACGCCACCGCCGATGATGATCTGCACCACGCAGGCGCCGGCCTGCTCGACATCGACCACCTGACCCACAATGTGCACCGTGGCCGGATGGCCGAATGGGCCGAATTCTACGCGCGCATCTTCAATTTCAGGGAAATCCGCTATTTCGACATCGAGGGCCAATTGACCGGGGTGAAGTCCAAGGCCATGACCTCGCCCTGTGGGCTGATCCGCATTCCCATCAATGAGGAAGGCGGCGACACCCCCGGTCAGATCCAGGAATACCTGGACCAGTACCGGGGCGAAGGCATTCAGCACATCGCCCTGTCCACAAACGACATCTACCGCACCGTGGAGCAGCTGAGCGGCCGTGTGAAATTCCTGAGCACTCCCGACACCTACTACGAACTGCTGGACCGGCGGCTGCCGGGCCACGGCGAAGATGTGGCACGCCTGCGCCGCAACCGCATCCTGCTGGACGGCGCACCGGGCGGCGGTCTGCTGCTGCAGATATTCACCGCGAATCAGATCGGGCCGATTTTCTTCGAGATCATCCAGCGCAAGGGCAACGACGGCTTCGGGGAAGGCAATTTCAAGGCACTGTTCGAATCCATCGAACTGGACCAGATCCGCCGGGGCGTGCTGCGATCCTGACGCACGCGGCCAGTCACTGCAGGCCGGTGCGCAGCAGATGCGCGTAGCGCTGGCGGAATTTCGCCAGCTTGGGCGCAATGACGAGCTGGCAATAACCCTGCCCCGGATTGCGCCGATAGTATTCGCGATGCAGGTCTTCGGCTGGCCAGAACGGGCCCGCCGCCTCGATCCGGGTCACGATCGGGTCATCGAAGACGGCCTGCGCCTGGGCGCGGACAGCCTGGGCCAGATCCCGTTGTGCCTCGCCCTGGTAAAAAATGACCGAAGCATACTGCGGCCCCGTGTCATTGCCCTGGCGATCGAGCGTGGTCGGGTCGTGCGTGCCGAAGAAGACCTCCAGCAGCGTACGATAGCCAACCCGCTGGGGATCGAACACGACCTGCACGACCTCGACGTGGCCCGTGTCCTGGCGACAGACCTGTTCGTAGGTAGGGTGATCGACATGGCCGCCGCAATAGCCAGGGCGCACACCCAGCACGCCGTCCAGGGCCCTGAACACCGGTTCCATGCACCAAAAGCAGCCGCCGCCCAAAATCGCGGTCTCGGGCACAGGGTTTGCGGAGTTTTCCATGCTGTTTTCCTTACCTGGTTTGCGCACTGGGCCGGACGCAGCGATCAATGCGCCGGGGACGGATCCTGCAATGACAGGATCCATTTTGCCAGACGCCGCGCATCGGCGTCGGGCAGACGGATCTGGGCCGGCATGGGGATCGCCCCCCATTGGCCACGGCTGCCTTCGCGCATGACGCGGGCCAGGTGTTCGGTGGCCTCGGGGCGGCCCTGGAAGCGTTCCGCGATGGCGCGAAACGGCGGTCCGACTCGGCGGGCATCGACCTGATGGCAGCCCAGGCATTGACGCTGGCCAGCCAGCGCCAGCCCATCGATCGTCATGCCGCTGCCCGCCTGGGCCTGCGCCGCGCACAGCGTCAGCGTTCCTGCCAACACGATCCTGATCGCCTTGCCACGCCCCATTGCCTGGCCCGTCCTCTGCTCATGTCCGATCACGGTATTATCCATGATTGTGTCTTTTCCACTGGCCGCAATCCATGCCCTTTCCCTACATTGACCCCATCGCCCTGCAGGTCGGTCCCCTGGCGATCCACTGGTACGGTCTCATGTACCTGGCCGGCTTCGGCCTGGCCTGGTTGCTGGGGCGCTGGCGCATCCAGCACAACCTCGCGCCCGCCGGACTGACGCTGCGCGACCTGGAAGACATCATCTTCTACGGGGTGCTGGGCGTGGTGCTGGGCGGGCGCCTGGGTTACGTGCTGTTCTACAAATTCGACGATTATCTGGCGCACCCCCTGTCGATCTTCGAGGTCTGGCAAGGCGGCATGTCCTTTCACGGCGGTCTGATCGGCGTCACCCTGGCCATGCTGTTCTTCGCCCGCAGGCGCGGCCAGCCGCTGCTGGCAATCGGGGATTTCATCACCCCCTTGATCCCCCTGGGACTGGCCGCCGGGCGACTGGGCAATTTCATCAATGGCGAACTGTGGGGCCGCCCCACCGACCTGCCCTGGGGCATGATCTTTCCGGGGGCACAGGACGGCGTGCCACGCCATCCCTCGCAACTGTACGAAATGGGGCTGGAAGGTTTCGCCCTGTTCATCCTAGTGTGGTGGTTTGCCCGCAGGCCCCGCCCAACAGGCCAGGTCGGCGCCGTGTTCCTGATGGGCTATGGGCTGTTCCGGTTCCTGGTGGAATTCACTCGTGAACCGGACGATTTCCTGGGACTGCTGGCCGGGGGCCTGTCGATGGGCCAATTGCTGTCGCTGCCCATGATCCTGATCGGCCTGGCCCTGTTCATTTGGGCTGCAAGACGATCGTCCCCTGCACCGACACGCTGACGCGCTCACGGCCACCTTCGACGGGCGCGGCGGCCTTGTCGGCCACCATGGCACTCATCATCCGAGGCATGGGCGCGGGCGGCATGGCATCCTGTCCGCCCAGATCGATGGTGTGAAAACGATAGCTGGCAAAGCCCAGGGCCTGGGTCAACGCCTGGGCACGCGCCTTGAATGCCTCGACCGCCTGGCCCAGCAATTTCTGTTCTTCGGCAGTGCGTCGTTCCCGCGAAACCGAGAACGCCATGCCGGCAATCGGCATGCGGTCGCCCAGACTGGCCGCCAGTTTCGAGACCGCAGGAAAATCTTGCGATTCCAGCAGGATTTCGGCCTGGCCGCGCCATTCGGCGATCTTGCCATCACGATCGGTCGTCGGCCAGATCCGGTAGGATCCGCTGCGGGCTTCGATTCCTTGGTGCCCCTTGGCCTGTTTCATGACCGAATCCAGGCGCTGGTTCAAGGCCTCGGCGACTTCGGTCTGCGACGCCCCGGACAATTCCGCCGCCAGGGTGATTTCCACGGTGTCCTGTCCGACCTCGGACGAGGCCTCGGCCGACAGCGAGGCACGAGGTTCGTCGGGTTCAGCCGCATACGCCGCTACGGGCAGCACCGTGACCGCCAGAGCCAGCGACAGGCCTGCCAGAAATTGTTTGCGATTGCGCACGCCTCGATACATTTCTCGCTCCGATAAAGACGAAAGCCCGTCGTAATTCAACGACGAGCTTTCTGGTAATGCCCCACCTGTGCCGTCTAGGCCGGCATCCCGGAACCGAGGGTTCACGGTGGTCGCCATCAGTCAGATTTCGGGCTGTCCAGTGAAGGCAGCGCTCCTGTCTGTCAATCCAGCAACCTATGCCTATAGCATTGGTTCAAGGAATGTGTGGCCAGGTCACGAACACGGTAGGGACTTGAACGGCCGGATAGCCTGGCGCATCCGGAGAACAAACGGTCAAACGGCAGTGCCCAGGACTTCGTCGAGCATGTCGTTCATGGATTCGATTTTACCCTTGAAATCGCCCAAGGCAATATTCCCCAGCGGTCCATCGGGCGCGCGCATACTGAGCAGTTCGTTGGCGATCTGGATGGCCGCCATCACGGCAATGCGTTCGTTGCTGGCAATCTTGCCGGCACCCTTGACCGCCAGCATGCGCTGGTCAACCAGCCGCACGGCGGACAGCAGGGCATCTTTTGCTTCGGGGGGGCAGGCCAGCGAATAATCGCGGCCAAGGATGACGACATCGACGCGTTCCATGCTGCGCGACTCCTTGGTAGGTATGAACGCGCCTAGGCTTGCGCGCCGGGCAGACGTTCGAGGATGAGTTCGATCTGCTGCTGAGCGCCGGTGGCGGCCTCGCGCAGGCGGTCGCGTTCGGATTCGGTCTGGACCAGGCGGCGTTGCAGGGAATCGGAACGGATCTGGTGGTCGCGCAGGTCGGATTCCAGCGCCGCCTGGCGCTGCCCGGATTCTGCTCGCGCGGCCTGGAGTTCCTGGTCATGACATGCGAGCCTTTCGGCCAGCCGGGCGGCTTCCTGGCTGTCACGCAATTGCTGGTCCTTCAGGGACTGGCATTCCTGTTCGAGTTGCTGGATCCGGGTCCGCAACGCAGCGCGTTCGGATTGCAGGTCCCGGGCGAGCTGGACGGCCTGGCGGATGCGCAGGGACAATGCGTCAAGGTCTTGGAGCATGCGGTCAAACCTTCTGGGGTGCCGGCGCGATGCGCCACGAAAGCAATTGAATCATACTTGTTCAGGCCGTGAGCTTTGGGGAACCGGCGCATCCGCCGTCCGCGCGGCGGAATCGCCGTGCCGCCCCCCGCCGCGATGACGCAGATAACGGTTTTCCCGACCACGCCGGAACAGCAGCCCGGACAGTTCATTGAGCGCCAGGGAATAGACTTCGCGCTTGAATTCGATGACGGCTTCCAGTGGCACCCAATAGGCGTTCCAGCGCCAGGCATCGAATTCCGGCGTGTCGGTCGCACGCAAGCTGACATCGCTGTCGCGGCCCACCATGCGCAACAGGAACCAGATCTGTTTCTGGCCCTTGTAATGGCCGCGCAATTCACGGCGCACGTAATGATCCGGCACGGTATAGCGCAGCCAGTCCCGGGTCCGTCCCAGAATGCGGACATGTTCGGCCCGCAGGCCGGTTTCCTCGTGGAGTTCGCGGTACATCGCCTGCACGGGGGTTTCGCCGTGCTTGATGCCCCCCTGGGGGAACTGCCATGCATGTTCCTTGATGCGCTTGCCCCAGAACACCTCGTTTTTCTGGTTCACGAGAATGATGCCGACATTCGGGCGGTAGCCTTCGCGATCCAACATGGGCCACCTCGATTGTGAATTCAATACAATTACCGTCGATTATACGTACCAACCGGAATCCCTACCATGCGCGCCAGCCAGTATCACCTGAATACCCTGAAGGAGGCCCCCGCCGAAGCGGAAGTCGTCAGCCACCAGTTAATGACGCGGGCGGGCATGATCCGCAAGATCGCCGGAGGCGTCTACACCTACATGCCGATGGGCCTGAAGGTCCTGCGCAAGATCGAAGCCATCGTGCGCGAAGAAATGAATCGCGCCGGCGCCATCGAATTGCTGATGCCGGTCGTGCAGCCCGCCGAACTCTGGCAGGAATCGGGCCGCTGGGAACAGTATGGCGCCGAACTCCTGCGCATCAAGGACCGCCATCAGCGCGACTTTGTGCTGCAGCCGACATCCGAGGAAGTCATCACGGACATTGCCCGCAACGAGATCCACAGCTGGCGCCAGCTGCCGGTGAATTTCTATCATATCCAGACGAAGTTCCGCGACGAACGCCGACCGCGCTTCGGCCTGATGCGTGGGCGTGAATTCACCATGAAGGACGCCTATTCCTTCGACCGCAACGAGGCCGCCGCCCAGGCCAGCTACGACACCATGTATGCCGCCTACCAACGCATCTTCACGCGCCTGGGGCTGCAATTTCGCGCGGTGGCCGCCGATACCGGCTCGATCGGCGGCACGCGCAGCCACGAATTCCAGGTCATCGCCGACACCGGCGAGGATCTGCTCGTCTACAACCCGGATTCGGACTACGCCGCCAATATCGAACTGGCCGAGGCCCCCTGCCTGCTGCCCGAGCGCGAACCCGCGCGCGAAACCATGGAAAAGCGCGCCACGCCCGACGCGCCCAAATGCGAACTGGTGGCCGAACAACTGGGCCTGCCGCTGTCGCGCACGGTCAAGTCCGTCGTCCTGGCCACCGATCCCCCAAAAGGCCCTGCCCGTCTGTGGCTGTTGCTGATCCGGGGCGACCACGAAACCAACGAGGTCAAGGTCGGCAAACTGCCCGGTTTCGAGCACGGCCACCGGCTGGCGACCGAGGCCGAAATCGAAGCCGTATTCCATTGCGCCCCAGGCTATCTGGGGCCCGTCGGACTGGACCCGCAGGCCGTCACCGTGATCGCCGACCACACCGTTGCCCACATGGGCGATTTCGTCTGCGGCGCCAACGAGGCCGGCTACCACCTGAGCGGCGTGAACTGGGGGCGCGACCTGCCCGAGCCTGCCCTGGTGGCCGACCTGCGCAACGTCGTGGCGGGCGACCCCGACCCGCGCGGCGGTACCCTGGCGATCCAGCGCGGCATCGAAGTCGGTCACGTATTCTTTCTGGGGGACAAATATTCGCGCGCCTTGAACGCGACCTTTCTGGAAACGGACGGCAAGCCGACCGTGCTGCAAATGGGCTGCTACGGAATCGGCATCAGCCGGATCTCGGCCGCTGCCATCGAACAGAACCACGACGAGCGCGGCATGATCTGGCCACGTGCCATCGCCCCCTTTGAAGTCGTGCTGTGCCCGATCGGCATCGGCAAGAGCGAGGCCGTGCGCGAAGCCGCCGAATCCCTGTACCAGGCCCTGCAGGCCCAGGGGGTGGACGTGATCCTGGACGACCGGGATGCCCGGCCGGGCATCATGTTCGCCGACTGGGAACTGATCGGCGTGCCGCTGCGCGTGACGCTGGGCGAACGCGGCCTGAAGGACGGCATCGTCGAAATCCAGGCGCGGCGCGACACGCAGTCACAACGCATCCCCCAGGCTGACGCGCTGGCACACATCCTGGAACATCTGCAATCCCTGTAGCCTCGGCACCCCGCCTGTCGCCCCGGTGCCTGGCGCCGGTGTCACAAGGCCTCACCAAAAAATGCATCAGGATCGAACCAATCCCCCCGGCGAACTGTCCATTCGCGTATATTACGAAGACACCGACACGGGTGGCGTCGTGTACTACGCGAACTATCTCAAATTTTTCGAACGTGGTCGCACGGAATGGCTGCGCGCGCTCGGAATGGATCAACACACTCTCGCAACTCAGGAACAGATGATGTTTGTGGTCAAGCATGCGGACATTGCCTACCGGCAACCAGCCCGCCTGGACGACTGCATTCTCGTCCGAACGGCCTTGACCGGACTGGGGGCTTCGACGATCCGCTTCGGCCAGCAGGCCCTGCGCGGCGACACCCTGCTCGCCAGCGCAGACATCCAGGTCTGCACGGTCCATGCCCTCAGTTTCAAACCCATCCGTTTCTCCCCTTCCATCCGGGAACTACTGAAAAACCATGCAAGCCTCTAGCGATTTGTCGCTGCTGTCCCTCATTGGCAACGCCAGCCTGCCCGTGCAGATCGTGATGCTGATCCTGCTCGGCGCCTCGATCCTGTCCTGGGCCTATATCTTCAGCAAACGGGCTGCCCTGCGGCGCGCCGACGAGCAGACCCGCCGCTTCGAAGACGATTTCTGGGCCGGCGGCGACCTGACCGTCCTGCAACAGGCCATCGCCAGCCGCCGCAACGAACACGGCGCGCTGGCGCGCATCTTTGACGCGGGCATGACCGAATTCGTCAAGGCACGCCGCTCGTCCAGCCGGGGCGACGCGCTGCTGGACGCCCCCCGGCGCGCCATGAAAGCAGCCTTCCAGCGGGAAATGGACAGCCTGGAATCGCACCTCAACTTCCTGGCATCCACCGGCTCGGTCAGCCCCTACATCGGGCTGCTGGGCACCGTCTGGGGCATCATGCACGCCTTCATGGGGCTGTCCACGATGCAGCAGGCGACCCTGGCTGCCGTCGCCCCAGGGATCGCCGAAGCCCTGATCGCAACCGCCATCGGTCTGTTTGCCGCCATCCCTGCCGTGCTGGCATACAACCGCTACACCAATCAAATCGACCGGCTCTCGATCCGCTTCGAGAGCTTCGTCGAAGAATTCCTGAATATCCTTCAGCGCCAGGCGCACTAGCGCCTGCCCACACGAACCAAGGAGTCGCGGAGAAATGACTTCGCTCAGCAGCCGTCGCTCACGCCGCATGAAAAACGACATCAACGTCGTGCCCTACATCGACGTCATGCTGGTTCTGCTGGTGATCTTCATGGTCACCGCACCCATGATCACTCCGGGCCAGATCGAACTGCCCTCGGTCGGCACGGCCTCTGACGTCCCCGTCCAGCCCATCGAGGTCCAGATCGATGCCCAAGGCGCGCTCGCCCTGCGGGTCCGCGAGGGCGGCGCCTCGTTCCGGCCCATCGACAAGGCCAATCTGCTGGCCGAAATCCGCACCGTCGCCACAGCGGATACCCCGGTGGTGATTTCCGCCGACGGCAAAGTCCCCTATGAATCCGTGATGCAAGTCATGGACCAGCTGCGCAACGGCGGGATCGGCAAACTCGGGTTGCTGGTCAACCAGAACGCCCCAGCCGCGCGCTGACGCCCACCCCATGAACCTGTTCGACCGTTTCTTCAACACCGATGCCGACGCCGAGGCCCGCCCCGGCGCACGCGACGACCGGCGCGGCCTGCTCATCTCCGTGGTTGCCCATGGGCTGCTGATCCTGCTGATGGTGGTGGGCTTCTCCACAGCACCCGACAACCCCGGACCAGTCCAGGTCGAACTCTGGGCGCAAGGCACGGTGGCCGAAGCCGCCGCGCCTCAGGAACAGCCCGAAGAACAGCAGCCCGAGCCCGCACCGGAACCCGAACCGACGCCCGAACCCGACGACCAGGCAGCCCGCCTGGCCGCAGAACAGGCCGAAGCCGCACGCCAGGCACAGCTGGCCGAAGCCCGTGCCAAGGCAGCCGCAGCCGCCCAGGCCAAGGCCGATGCCGAAATCGCCCTGGCCAAGGAACGTCAGGCACGCGAAGACATGGAACGCCGCCTGGCCGAACAGGAAGCCCGCGAGAAAGCAGAAAAAGAAGCCGCCGAACAGGCTGCCAAGGAAAAAGCGGCAAAGGAAAAGGCGGCAAAGGCCGCAGCCGAAAAAGCGGCCGCTGAAAAGGCTGCCCGAGAAAAAGCCGAACAGGAAAAGGCTGCCGCTGAAAAGGCCGCCAAGGAAAAGGCCGAAAAAGAAGCCGCCGAACAGGCCGCAAAGAAAAAAGCCGAACAGGAAAAGGCCGCCAAGGAAGCCGCCGAGAAAGCCGCCCGAGAAAAAGCAGCCAAGGAAAAGGCCGCAGCCGAGGCCAAGCGCCAGGCCCTGAGGGCCGCCATGCGCGGCGATGCCCTGGAAGCCGCCGGCATCCCCAACGGCAATGCCGACCGTAACCAGCGCGGCGGTGGCGGCAACGATGGCTACGCAGCCAAGGTGCGGGCCTGCGTCCAGCCTGGCGTGGTCTACAACGTGCCCCCACGCAACGGCTCGGCCAACCCCACAGCAAGTTTCCGTACCCGACTGGCCCCCAACGGGCAAGTCCAGGGCGTCGACCTGACCCGGTCCTCAGGCAATCCCCGTTTCGATGATGCCGTCCAGAAGGGGATCCTGGCCTGCTCGCCCTTCCCGAAACCGCCTGGCGGCAAGTATCCGTCGTATATTGACGTGGACTACCGCATGTACGACTAAGGAGATCGTCCCCATGACCGTATTCACAGCCTCCGGCTTCATCGGCCGCCTCTGGCGGCGCGCTGCCTCGGCCGGCCTGGGCCTCGCGCTGGCCGCCGCAGGCGCCACGGCGGCCCATGCGCAATTGCGCGTCGACATTTCCGGCGTCGGCGCGACCCAGTATCCGATTGCCATCGCCGACTTCGCTGGCGCCATCAGCGCCACCTCGGTTCCCGAGGTGATCCGCGCCGACCTGACCCGCTCCGGCCAGTTCCGCCTCATCAGCGCCTCGGGCGCCGGCCTGGACGTCCAGAGCAAAATCGACTATGGCACCTGGCAAGCGCGCGGCGCTGACTACCTGGCCTACGGCACGGTGGCGCAAAATGGCAGCCAGTACACGATCAGCTACCGGCTGGTTGACAATGTCCGCAAGGCCGAACTGGACCAGGCAACCTACAGCGGCACCGAAGCCGAATTGCGCCGGATCTCCCATCGGATCGCCGACCGGATCTACGAAAAAATCACGGGCGTACGTGGCGTGTTCTCCACCCGGATCGCCTATGTGTTGCAGACCAGCAACGGCTATGAGTTACAAATTGCTGACGCCGACGGCCAGAACCCACAGGTTATGTTGCGCTCGAAACAATCGATCATCTCGCCCGCCTGGTCGCCGGATGGCTCACGGCTGGCCTATGTCAGCTTCGAATCGGGTAAATCGGTGATCTACGTGCAGACGCTCGCAACCGGACAGCGCCAGCCAGTCGCCAACTACAAGGGCAATAACAGCGCGCCGGCCTGGTCGCCAGACGGCCATCGCATGGCCATCGTGCTGTCAAGAGACGGCATTTCCCAGATCTATACCATCAACACGGACGGATCCGACCTGCGCCGGGTCATGCGTTCCCCGCTGATCGACACCGAACCCCGCTTCACCCCCGACGGCCAGTCCCTGGTCTTCACCAGCGACCGCGGCGGCAGCCCGCAAATCTACAAAGTCCCGGCGGGCGGTGGGGATGCTCAGCGATTGACCTTTTCGGGCAGTTACAATATCTCACCCAGGATCTCGCCAGATGGACAGCAACTGGTGTACGTTACTCGTAGAAACGGTGCCTTCAGGATTGCAAGCCTCGCCTTGAATTCGGGCTCCGAACAGATTCTGACGGACGGCCCGGACGACCAATCCCCCAGCTACGCGCCCAATGGAATGCAGGTGCTCTACAGCGCCATCCAGAACGGCCGCAGCGTGCTGGCGGTGACCTCGATCGACGGACGCGTGCGCCAAACGCTGTCGGTGCTCAACGGCAAGGTCCGTGAGCCCGCCTGGGGACCTTTCACAGACTGATTTTTTCGTGTGACTCTTCTTTCTTCTAAAGGACATTCAATGAGCTCGCGCATCACCAGGACCCTGACCATCGCCGCCATCGCCGCCTCGCTGGCCGCCTGCAGCTCCGTGCCGCTGGACCAGAACGGCTCGGGCACCGGCTCCGATTCGGCGTCCACTGGGCAAATCATGGATCCCTTCAATCCGCAAAGCCCGCTCGCGCAACAACGCTCGGTCTACTTCGATTTCGACAGCTATACGGTGCCCGAACAGTACCGCAGCGTCGTCGAAATGCATGCCAGCTACCTGACCAGCCACCAGGGCCAGAAAGTCCGCGTGGAAGGCAACACCGATGCGCGCGGCAGCACCGAATATAATCTGGCTCTGGGCCAGCGCCGTTCGGATGCCGTGGCGCGCATGATGACGCTGCTGGGTGTCAACGCCAACCAGATCGAAGCGATCAGCTTCGGCAAGGAACGTCCCAAGGCCCTGGGCAATACCGAAGCCGATTACGCCGAGAACCGCCGCGCCGACATCAACTACCAGCGTTGATCGTCAATCAGGCGGTGACAGCGCCGTAGCGGCCCCCGCTACGGCGTTTTTCATTGAAGACGGAAGACTCATGACTGCATTCCTTCGCCCGCACATCCTGTCCGCCGCCCTGCTGGCCCTGACGCTGGCGGCACCAGCCGCCCAGGCCTTTTCCGACGACGAGGCGCGCCGTGCCATCCTGGAACTGCGTACGCAGCTCAAACAGATGAACGACCAGAACCTGCAGGCCCGCCTGCAACTGGCCGACCAGATGGATCTGCTGCACCAGGAAATCGCCACGCTGCGCGGACGGATCGAAGAGCTGAGCCAACACGCAGCACCAGCCAACAACAGCAATGCCCCGCAGACGCCGCAGACCGGCGATCCCCAGGAACAAGCCGCCTACGAAGCCGCTGCCGATCAATACCGCAACGGCCGTTACAAAGAAGCCGCCGCGGCTTTCTCGACCTTTCTCCAGTCCTATCCTGACAGCAGCCTGGCGGGCGACGCCCAGTTCTACCTGGGCAGCAGCCAATACGCCTCCAAGGACTTCAAGCATTCCATCCAGACCATGCAGTCGCTGGTGAAAAACCGGCCTGCCGATCCCCGGGCGCCCGACGCCTTGCTGGTCGTGGCCGCTGACCAGATCGAACTCAACGACCTGAAAGGGGCCAAGGCCAGCCTGCAGCGCATCATCAAGGACTACCCCGGCAGCGCATCCGCCGAGACGGCCAAGAACCGCCTGAAGCTGCTGTAATGCCGGCCTCGCGCACCGCAGAACCACCGCACCATGTACTCCCCCTGCCCGACGGCAGTCTGCACTACACGCAGGCTGGCTCGGGAGCGGGTGCGCCGATCCTGCTGATCCACGGTTCGCTGTGCGACTACCGATACTGGCGCTGGCAGACGCCGGCCTTTGCCGACAGGCATCTCGTCATCGCGCCCAGCTTGCGCGGCTGCTGGCCCGACAGGCGGTCTCACCCCCAAGATGGATATGCCATCACCCGCCATGCCAGCGATCTGGCGCATCTGCTGCGCGCACTCGACGCATACGATGGCGCCCATGTCGTGGGGCATTCAAGAGGGGCCCAGGTCGCCCTGGCCCTGGCGTGCCAGGCACCGGAACTGTGCCGATCGCTGACGCTGGCCGACCCCGGATTCCGCTTCACGGATGAACCCGAAACGCCTGTTTTCTACGCTGACGCCGTCCAGCGGCTGCAGGATGGCGACACCGAAGGAGCCATCGAGCAATTCATCGATACGGTCAATGGCGCCGACACCTGGCGCAAGATGGTCGGCTGGTTCAAGGACATGGTGCGGGACAATGCCACCACGCTGCTGTCGCAGGTCCGCGAAGCCAACCTGCCAGTCGACCCGCAGGCTGCAGCCGCCCTGCCCTGCCCGGTGCTGCTGGTCGGCGGGGCACTCAGCCCCGCCAAGTACGGCACGCGCCTGGACCGGTTGCAGCAATTGCTGCCGCAGGCCCGCCGCGCGCGCATCGCCCTGGCCGCCCACGGCATGAACCTGGCCAACCCCAGGACCTTCAATCGCACGGTCCTGGAGTTTGTTGCGGGGGTCTGAACCCCGTGATCAGTGTTGCATGTGCGCGTGGTCGTCGGCACCCGACATGGCCTTGGGCGATTTGATTTCGCAGGTCGTGGAGAACGTGTCACCATTGGCCAGCGTCAGGTTCAGCTGCACGGAATCACCGATCTTCAGGCCTTCGCGCGGCTGTTCCAGCATCACGTGATAGCTGCCCGGTTTGAACGCCAGGTCCTTGCCCGCCGGGATGGTGACCTGGTGGACCATGGCCATCTTGCTCATGCCGTCGGATTCAGTGGTTTCGTGCAGCATGACCATGCCATAGTCAGGCGAATGCGCCCCCGTCAGCACGGCATCTTCGGAACCCGCGTTATGCGCCACAAAGAAGCCCCCCGAAGGCGCCGGAGGCGGGATCATGCGGATCCAGCAATCGGAGGCCGTCACGGTGGCGGATACCTTGCCCGAAGCGGCTGCCGGCGCATGGTCCTGCGCCCAGGCAGAAGCCGCCAGCAGCATGCCAGCCGAGATTGCTAAGGTACGCGTCAAGGTTTTCTTCATTTCATTACCCAATGATATGGCCTGCAGGCCGCCTGGGCGGCCCTGGGGCGGACCCGGCCGGAACGCCGGCCGAAGCGGCCGGGCAGAACATGCAACCCGGCCGGGCCAGTGTACTATGGACTTTTCGACCGCTATTTGCGCCATGTCCAAGTCACTCGAAATCGCAGCCACCCCTCAGGCGCCCGACGATACGGCCCCTGCCGCCCGGATCACCGTCGAGGATTTCCGCGACTTGCTGCACCGCTTGCATCCCTTTTCCTCGGTGCTGGGCATCGAGATCCTGGACATCCAGTATGGACAGGCGACCCTGCGCCTGCCGCCCAGCCCCGCCAATCAGCGGCTGGGCGGCATCGTGGCCGGACCGATGCTGATGGGCCTGGCCGATCTGGCCCTGTATGCCGCCGTGGTCAGCGCCACCGGGGTCGCTGAATCCGTCACGGCCAGCCTGACGATCAATTTTTTGCGCGGCGCGCCCGCTAGCGGGATCGTGGCCCAGGCCAGAATCCTGAAAACCGGCCGCATGACGGCCGGCGAAGTGCTGCTATTGCCCGAAGGCGGCGGGGAACCCGTCGCCCAGGTGATCAGCACCTGGTCGGTCCCCCGGAAAAACTGATGGGTGCCGCCGGCATGCCGTCGCACGGCACGCGAGGCATCAGTTTTTCGTCAGTTTCCCGACCACGCCTTCGACGTAGTAGTCCATGGCATTCAGGCCCTTATCGTCCAGCGCGCCCTCGGACAATACAACCTTGCCTTCGTTGGTCTTGATCGGCGCGGCAAACACATTCAGGGAACCAGCGGCAATGGCGTCTTCCTTGGCCTTGAGGTCGGCCTTCAGGGCGTCATCCACCACCGGGCCGAAGCCTTCGAGCGCAACCATGCCTTCCTTGAAGCCGCCCCAGGTCTGATCGGCCTTCCAGGTGCCATCCAGCATGGCCTTGGCTTCCCGGGTGAAATATTCGCCCCAATGGTGGGTGACCGCGCCCAACTGGGCATGCGGCCCGAACTTCAGCATGTCGGAATGATAGGCGATGGCCCACTTGCCGCGCTCCTCAGCCGCCTGCACGGTCGCCGTCGAATCGGTGTGATGCGTGACAATGTCCGCCCCCTGGTCCAGCAGGGCCAGCGCAGCATCGCGTTCCTTGCCCGGATCGAACCAGCTGTTGACCATGATGACACGTACCGTCGCATCGGGTTTGACACTGCGCAAACCGCGCGTGAAGGCATTGATGCCCTGCAGGACCTCGGGAATCGGATAGGCGCCGACATAACCGATCACGCCAGTCTGGGTCTTGTGCCCGGCCAGGATCCCGGCCACGTAGCGTGCCTGATAGAAGCGGGCGTTGGTGGTGGCGACATTGGGTGCGGTCTTGTACCCGGTGGAATGCACGAACCTGACGTCCGGAAACTGCTTGGCGACCTTGAGGGTCGGATTCATGTAGCCGAAGGACGTGGTGAAGATCAGCTTGTTGCCCTGTTGGGCCAGGTCACGGATGACGCGCTCGGCATCCGCACCTTCGGGCACGTCCTCGACGAACTGGGTTCGGACCTTGTCGCCCAGTTGCTGCTCCATGAATTTGCGGCCCAGGTCCTGCTGCCAGGTCCAGCCCGCCTCGCCAATCGGGCTGACATAGACGAAACCGATCTTCAGGGGGTCCTGCGCAGCGGCAGGGCCGGCGGACCAGAGACACGCTGCGGCAGCGACGGTGGCGGTCAGCGTTCGACGAATCAGGCGGATGTTCATGGGACAGGTCTCCGTGGAAAAGACAATCAATGATTGGGGTTGAACACACGTCCCAGGGACGCGGGCATGTTGATGCGGATCCAGTTCACGTTGCGCGAGATCAGGACCAGCACCAGGATGGTGGCCAGATAGGGCAGCATCGACAGCAGCTGGGACGCAATCGGCACCCCCAGGGCCTGCATGTGGAACGTCAGGATAGTGATGCCGCCGAACAGATACGCCCCGATCAGCACCCGCAGCGGCCGCCAGGTGGCAAACGGCGTCAGTGCCAGGGCGATCCAGCCGCGGCCGGCGACCATGTTCTCGACCCACATCGGCGTATAGACCAGCGACATGAAGGCACCCGCCAAACCGCAGCAGGCCCCACCGAACAGCAAGGCCGCCAGACGGATCCGCCGCACAGGGTAGCCCAGCGCATGGGCGGATTCGGGGGATTCACCCACGGCACGCAGGATCAGCCCCGCGCGCGTGCGGTACAAAAACCAGGTCAGCCCCACGGCCAGCGCCAAAGACCCATAGACCAGAGGATGATGCTGGAACAGCGCTGGCCCGACGAAGGGCAGGTCCGCCAGCCCCGGCACAGCCCAGGACGCAGCCTGGATCGTGGCGCCGACATAAGGCAAGCCGATCGAGGCCGACAGACCGACACCAAAGAGCGACAGCGCCAGGCCACAGGCCACCTGATTGGCGCCCAACCAGACCGCCAGCCAGGCAAACAGGCCGGCCAACAGGGCACCGGCCCCGGCGCCGGCCAGAAAGCCGATGCCGCTGTTCCCGGTCTGCACGGTCACGGCAAAACCCAGGGCCGCCGCCACCAGCA
>NZ_JAVERO010000215.1:0-2570 GCF_034007085.1 Castellaniella sp.
ATGCGCGAGGGGTGAGACATGCGGATTCTGGTGGTCGAGGACGAACCCAAGCTGGCCGAGGTGCTGCGAACCTACCTGCAGGCGGCAGGCTATGACGTGTGTTGCGTCGGTGATGGCCTGGCTGTCATGCCCTTGCTTGAACGCTGGAAGCCCGACCTGGTCCTGCTGGATCTGATGCTGCCGGGACGTGATGGCCTGGATGTATGCCGCGATATCCGCGCCAGTGGGTCGATTCCGGTCATCATGGTCACCGCGCGCACTGAAGAAATCGATCGTCTGCTGGGTCTGGAACTGGGGGCCGATGACTATATCTGCAAGCCCTACAGTCCCCGCGAGGTCGTGGCCCGCGTCAAGGCGGTTCTGCGTCGCAGCGCGCCCCCCGCGCCGGCCGGGGACCGCAAGGCCAGTGGCCTGGAGATCGATGAGGACGCCTGGATGGCCCGCCTGGATGGTGTGCTGCTGGATCTGACGCCGGTTGAATTCCGTCTGCTGGCGCTGCTGGCCAGCCAGCCGGGGCGCATTTTTTCCCGCGACCAGGTGCTGGATGGGTTGTACGATGACCATCGTGTCGTCACCGACCGGACCGTGGACAGCCATGTCAAGAACCTGCGTCGTAAACTGGCGGCCGTGCGCCCGGACGCAGACTTGATCCGGGCTGTCTATGGGGTGGGCTATCGGTTGGATCTTGCAGGGGATGTCGGCGCTTCTCCATGAAATCTTCACGATTTGCGCATTTTTGCGCCGCATTCGGGTTCTAAGCTGTCTTCATCGCGGCCCCATCGGGGGGCTGCCGGAACTGAAGCAAGGAAGACCGTCATGAACCTCACCCATGTCACTCGTACTCGTTCGCTCTCCGCGCTGGCTCTGGTCACTGTTCTGGCCGCCGCGCCTCTGGCCGTCTCGGCGGCTCCCGGCATGTTCAACGGAGGCGGACCCTGCCCGTATCAAATGAATAGTGCCGATGCCGGCCGTTTTGGTGGCGCACAGGGCCGCTCCGGTATGCAGGGCGGCTCCGGTATGCAGGGCTTGCGTGCCCTGAATCTGAGTCAGGACCAGCAGGACCGGATCTTCAAGATCCGCAATGCGCAGGCCCAGGCGCTCTACGATGGGAGAAAGGGCGTGTGGGCCGCGCGCGATGCGCTGCAGGATATCGCTCGTGCTGACACATACGATGAATCCAAGGCCCGGCAGGCGGCCGAGGCGCTGGGGCGGGCTCAGTCGCAGATGGCCTTGCTGCGCGCCCAGGCCGAGGCGCAGATCCATGCGGTGCTGACGCCTGAGCAGCGCCAGCAATTGGCGGCCATGCAAACGTTCCGGCGCGCCGGAAACCGTGCCGGATTCTGATCCTTTCGTCCCATCTGGCGTCCGCCCATCCGGCGGACGCCTTTCATTGCGCAAACAGGGTGCCGACCGACTGGAAATGGCGTCGGTAGTAAGGGTTGTCCAAGCGGTCGATGCGGACCTGGCCGCCGGTGGACGGTGCGTTGATGAAGCGCCCGTCGCCCAGATAGATCCCCATGTGCGAATTCGGTCGGCCCAACGTGTCGAAGAACACCAGATCGCCCGCCCGCAGTTCACGGCGCGGGACAGGGCGGCTCATGCGGGCAATCTGTTCGGTGTTGTGGGGCAGAGAGGTACCGGTGGCGGTGCCGAATACGTATTTGACCAGGCCGCTGCAATCAAAGCCGTGCTGGGCCTGGGATCCGCCATAGCGATAGCGGGTGTCCAGCAGGCTCAGGGCGGTCATGATGACCTCGGTGCGTTGCGCCGGATCGATGCGAGGGCTGGGCAAGGCGGGCGGTTGGCTGCCAGGGCCGGCGCAGGCGGCCAGCCACAGACACAGCAGGGTAGCCGCCAGGGCGCGGATAGTGGACCACCCTGGGCTGGGGCGGGGCGCGGCGCAGGGCGGGCTGGCCGTCATGGGTGGATGCGCCAGGCCCAGGCCTAACCGGCCTTGCCTTCGGGCCAGTAGTGGCTGTCGGGCAGAGCGCGGGCGCCGAAGATCGCCTGGCCGACGCGCACGGTGGTGGCGCCTTCCTCGATGGCCCATTCGAAATCCCCGGACATGCCCATGGACAGTTCTGCGAAATCCGCGCCCTGAGGCGCGTCCTGGCGCAGTTGGTCGCGCAGCGAACGCAGCAACTGGAAGCAGGGGCGCACATGGGCCTCGTCCGGGGAAAACAGGGCCAGCGTCATCAGGCCGCGTATCCGCAGCGCGCTGTAGGCGGGCAGGGCGCGGGCGAAGTCCAGAACCTGTTCGGGCGCCAGGCCGAACTTGCTGGCCTCGCCGGACGTGTTCACCTGCACGAAGACATCCA
Organism: Castellaniella sp.; assembly: GCF_034007085.1. Taxonomy (GTDB): domain Bacteria; phylum Pseudomonadota; class Gammaproteobacteria; order Burkholderiales; family Burkholderiaceae_B; genus Castellaniella. The sequence continues at coordinate 2,319 of NZ_JAVERO010000215.1, forward strand.
GGCTGCGGCCGGCTTCCTGCAGGCGGCGGTCCAGGGCCTCGGCCACGCGCAGGTTGTCCAGCGCCTGGAATTCCTGGGCGAAACGGGCCACGAATTTGGCTTTGTTGGTCTGCAGATGGCCGATCACGGCCCAGCCCAGATCGGTCAGGTCGGCCATGGATTCCCATTTGCCGTAGGCTTCCTGGACCTTGTTTTCGCCCAGCAGGCGGCAGCCTGCCGCATAGGCCATGCGGATGCGGGCTTCGTCCACGG
>NZ_JAVERO010000216.1:0-2525 GCF_034007085.1 Castellaniella sp.
AAATATCTGCCGGGCCGACTCGGGAACCTGGAATCGTTCCAGCGGCGCAGTGTGGACCGCATGGCCGTTGCGCACCAGGGCATCATGCAGCGCCATGGCGAAACCCCAGGTCGTGCCGCCCTCGCTGGCCACAAAAACCAGCATCTCGGCCCGCCGGGCCGGGCTGTTGTTTTCCAGGCGGGGTCTCCAGGCCCTCCCCTGCCACCAGAGCAAAAACCCTGTGATCGAGAAGCCCGGGATGCTCAGGCCGGCCAGTCCCAGAACCCATGCCCAGGCCCACAGGCCCTGTCCGGTATGCAGTGCGTAGACCCAGTCATAGACAATCCGGGCGGCAGGGGCTGGTTGCCAGGACAGGACGTGGCCGCTGCGGCGATCGACCCAGCCATCGCCGACATCCGTGACGACATACCAGACGTCCTCGGGATCATCTGCCGCTGGGAAACCCAGTTTGCGCAGCCCATCGGTCGACAGCGCCTGCAGCAAAGGCAAATCACCCGCCTTTTGATCCGGCTGCGGACCTGGCGCCGATACGACGTCCGGGTCGGTGGCCGAATCGGCCTGGATCAGGCCAAAAGTCGTCGCGCTCATGTAGAGCGCCGTCAGCGAGGACAGTGCCAGGACCAATGCCAGCACCCGGCCGCTGATTCCGTGAATGCGCTGGACCAGGGTCCCGCGGATGCGGCCGGACACCAGATGGCGCCAGCCGCCCAGGCTGCGGGCCAGCATCAGGATACCGGACAGCGTCAGCAGCAACATGGCCAGTGCCACTGCGGCCACTCCCAGACGGCCTGGATCACCCAGCCTGAAAGAACGGTGCAGGTTGCGCACCCAGCGTTCGACGGCAGACGCCTGATAGTCGCCCAGCACCTGCCCGCTGGCAGGATCGATCCAGCTGGCGCGGGCATGGCCATCGTCGAAGGAATACGCAACGATCGCCCCCGACGGCAAACGGCGGATTTCTTCCACCCCGACCACCTGGTCTGCCACTCGCTGCGCCAGGACCGCCACCGGCAGGCCGGGTTCGGCCTGGATGGCCTGCCAGCTGTCGCGCACCGGGAAAAACGACAGAATCGTCCCGGTGACCCCGATCAGCAGGGCCAGGGTACCCGCCCACAGGCCCAGCCAGCGATGAATCTGCCGCCATTGCATGACGATCACTGCACCTGATAGGTGAAGGACTGGATGTAGCGGCGTCCGGCACTGGCCTGTCCTGAACCGGCCGTCGTCAGCGGCACGCGGATTTCGGATGGACTGTCACGCATATCCTCGGCGGCGGCGTCCACACGGATTTCGTACCCCGCATCAAACAAGACATCCGCCAGGTCGGCGGTCACCTTCAGCGTCCGGCCTTCGCCCACGCTGGCACCCGTCACGCCGTCGAGCCGTGCCCTGTCCCCGGCCGACAAGCGGTTCCAGTCGCTCAGGTGTTTGTAGTATTTGGCCTTGCCACCGGCCACCCACAGGGTGCCTGCGTAGGCGCCCTGGGCATCGGTCAGATAAACCGCCAGATAGGCGCCGTCTCCGCCATAGTGTTTCAGGGTCGTGGACAGGGTCACCGTACGGCCTTGCGCCAGGGCGGGCACAGCCAGGGTGGTGGCGGCCAGCAGCGCCGCAATTGAAAAGGTCTTCATAAATAACGCTCCTGTAAAAATGCCGCTGGGCGATCACTCGATCTGGGCGCCAGAGACGGATATCGATGCCGATGGCTGGTTCGTCGCTGCTGCGGGGGCTGCGGGAGCAGCCGGCGGCACAGGGCTGCGCACACCGGAATCGTCACGATCCCGGGCGCGGCGACGGTCACGCGTATCGTCGCGGCGATACTTGATCTTCACGATTTCCAGCGTTTCGGGATCGAGCTTGGCCTTGAAGCCACGGCCCTGGGCGTCCTCGCCGCGCACCTCGTAGCAACCGTCGTCGATCTTGATGCGCTTCAGGGTCCAACCATTTCCGTCAGCCATCCGGCGCACCGCGTCCCGCTTCTGCCAACGCTCGATGGGCACGTCACAGTCATCGCCAGCCATGGCCGGCGCAACGGCCAGAACCAGCGCTACGGCCAGCAGGCCGGTGCCAAGCGCACGTGCGGATTTCTTCATGGTGAGCCCTCCATTCATCCGACCGCCGGGCGGCGGCCATCCATGCCTCTATCGTAGAGGCGGCAACATTGATGCCAGATGAACAGAAGGGCGATCCGGGCCTCGATCAGCCCGGATCTTGATGCCAATCAAACCTGCCGAGGCAGGCGCAATGGCAAAGCGGTCAGATCACGCCCCGCGCACGCAGGGCTTCGATTTCGGCAGGCGCCAATTCCAGGATTTCGGCCAGCACAGCGGCCGTGTGCGCCCCCAAGGGGGGCGGCGGCAGACGATAGTCCACCGGCGTGTCCGACAGGCGGATCGGACTGGCCACCAGTGGCACCGTGCCCGTTTCGGGATGCGGCATGTCGATGCGCAAGCCGCGTGCGCGCACCTGGGCATCGTCGAACACCTGCTCGATCGCATTGATCGGCCCACAGGGCACGGCGCGGG
>NZ_JAVERO010000217.1:0-2514 GCF_034007085.1 Castellaniella sp.
CGACGATGTGCACAAGGCCCAGATCCGCATGCCGGACGGCGCCATCAAGGCGGTGGGAGAATTCCCGCTGCAGGTCGCGCTGCATGCCGACGTGGTGGCCGACATCTCGGTCACCGTGCAGGGCGAAATGGCCTGATGCACCGCATCGCGCGCCGATCGCTGTTCCCGCATGCTAAGGTAGGAATGGCACGGCGCTGCTGAAAAGGGTCGGCGTATCGCCGGCCCTTTTTTTCATGGTTGATCTCGAGGACAGGACTTGGACATCGAAGCCGACGCGCAACTGGACTATCTGCGTGTGCCGCCGCATTCCATCGAGGCCGAGCAATCGGTGCTGGGTGGTCTGCTGCTGGACAATGCGGCCTTCGACCGGGTTGCGGACGTCCTGACCGAGGACGATTTCTACCGCTTTGACCATCGGCTGATCTGGCAGCACATTGCCCGGCTGGTGGGGCTGGCGCGACCGGCCGACGTCGTCACGGTCCACGAATCCCTGGCCACGGCCGGCAAGGCGGACGAATGCGGCGGGCTGCCCTATCTGAACGCGTTGGCGCACAATACGCCTTCGGCAGCGAATATCCGCCGCTATGCCGAGATCGTGCGCGAACGATCCATGCTGCGCAAGCTGGTCTCGATCGCCGACGAGATTTCCGCCGCCGCCTTCAATCCCCAGGGCAAAGAAGCCCGGCAGATCCTCGACGAGGCCGAATCCCGCGTGTTCCAGATCGCCCAGGAGGGCGCGCGCGGCATGGCCGGTTTCCAGGAAATCCGCCCGCTGCTGGCTCAGGTGGTCGAACGCATCGACGAACTCTATCACCGCGAGGGCGATTCCGACGTGACCGGGGTGCCCACCGGATTCAGTGATCTGGACCGCATGACGTCGGGCCTGCAGCCCGGCGATCTGGTGATCGTGGCCGGGCGGCCTTCCATGGGCAAGACCTCTTTTTCCATGAACATCGGTGAACATGTCGCCATCGAGCAGGGCTTGCCGGTGGCCGTGTTTTCCATGGAAATGGGCGCGGTCCAACTGGCTATGCGCATGATCGGTTCGGTGGGCATGCTGGATCAGCACCGCATGCGCACCGGCAAGCTGAACCAGGACGACTGGCCGCGCCTGACCCATGCGGTGCAAAAGGTCGAAGAAGCCCAGATCTACATCGACGAAACCCCCGCGCTGACAGCCATGGAACTGCGCGCGCGTGCGCGGCGGCTGTCGCGCCAGTGCGGCCAGCTGGGCTTGATCATCATCGACTATATTCAGCTGATGTCCGGCAACGGCGGCGAAAACCGCGCCACGGAAATCTCCGAAATCAGCCGGTCCCTGAAAGGCCTGGCCAAGGAACTGAACTGCCCGGTGATCGCCCTGTCGCAGCTGAACCGCAGCCTGGAACAACGCCCCAACAAGCGGCCCGTCATGAGCGACCTGCGCGAATCCGGGGCCATCGAGCAGGACGCCGACGTGATCATCTTCATCTACCGCGACGAGGTCTACAACCCCGATTCGCCGGACAAGGGCACGGCCGAGATCATCATCGGCAAGCAGCGTAACGGCCCCATCGGCACGGTGCGCCTGACCTTCCAGGGCGCCAGTACCCGGTTCCTGAATTTTTCGGCTGCGCCGGGGTTTTAAGAGCCCCCACGCTGCGTCAGGACCCGGTCATCTTCAAGGCCATGCGCACGGCGGCGCGCAGCGAAGCCGGGTCGGCCAGCCCCCGTCCGGCGATGTCAAAGGCCGTGCCGTGGTCCACGCTGGTGCGCACGAACGGCAGGCCCACGGTGACGTTGACCCCTTCGTCCAGGCCCAGGTATTTCACCGGGATCAGGCCCTGGTCATGGTACTGGGCCACCACGATATCGAATTCGCCCTGGCGCGCGCGCATGAAGACCGTATCGCCCGGCCAGGGGCCGCTGGCGTCCAGGCCTTCGGCCCGTGCGGCGGCGATGGCCGGCGCGATGTGGCGGGTTTCTTCGTCGCCGAAGGCGCCGCCTTCGCCTGCGTGCGGGTTCAGGCCAGCCACGGCGATGCGCGGCCGGGCGATGCCGGCCTGGCGGCAGGCCCGCTGCGCCAGGCGGATGGCGCGCAGTTCGGCGGCCTGGCTGATCGCTGCGGGCACCTGGGACAGGGCAATGTGGATGGTCACCAGCAGCACGCGCAGTTCGTCGTTGGCCAGCATCATGGCGTAGTCCGCCGTACCGGTGCGCTGCGCCAGGATTTCGGTGTGACCGGGGAAATCGATGCCGGCTGCGTGCAGCGCGCCTTTGTGCAGGGGCGCCGTCACCAGCGCCCGCACCCGGCCGGCCAGGGCGTCGTCGATGGCGTGGCACAGGTATTCGTAGGCGCCGCGCCCGGCACGGGGGTCTTCCCGGCCCCAGGACAGGTCGGCGGGCAGCGTGTCCCAGCGGTTCAGCACGCCGATCACGCCGCCCGTGGTGCCCGCGCCGGGGGTGTCCAGCGGACGGATTTCCAGGCGGTTTTCCAGGCCCAGCGCCTGGCAGGCGCGCCGCAGGGCGCCGGCG
>NZ_JAVERO010000039.1:0-17135 GCF_034007085.1 Castellaniella sp.
CAGGTTCCTTGTAGCGGTTGTAGCTCCACAGGTATTGTTCTGGAAAGCGCCGGATCAGGGTTTCCATGGCCTGGTTGATTGCGCCGGCCAGTGTGGCGGGGTCAGCCGGCAGCGGTTCGGGCAGGCGCAGGTAATGGATGCGCCAGCCGCGTCCGCCCGGCAGGCGTTCGCCGGCGGTCAGGATCACGGCCACGCCCGTTTGCAGGGCCAGGCGCGCGGCCAGGATCATGGTCAGGGCAGGGCGGCCGAAAAATGGCAGCCAGACACCGTCGCCCTCGCGCGGCACCTGGTCGGGCAGCATGCCCACGGCCTCGCCGCGCTTGAGGGCGCGTACGAATTCGCGTACGCCGTGGCGGTTGGCTGGTACGGCGCGCAGATTGTGCATGTCGCGTGCGGATTCCACGATGGGATCCAGCAGCGGGCTGCGCGATGGGCGGAACATCACCGTCAGCGGCCCGTATTGCGTCAGATGGCGGGCAGTGATCTCGAAGCAGCCCAGGTGGGGGGTCAGATACAGCACGCCCCGGCCTTCGGCCAGGGCCTCGCGCACGATGGATTCCTGGTCGCCGCCGGTCAGGGCCAGGCATTGCGACGTGCGCCACCAGACCTTGGGGATTTCCAGGATCATGGCGCCGGATTCGGCGGCTGCGCGACGGGCAAAGGCCGGGTCGGCATAGCCCGCCTGGGCGGCGTTGGCCCGCAGGCGGCGGCGGTAGCGGCCCGGAAGCAGATAGACGACCGTGCCGAGCAGCCGTCCAGTGGCCTGGAGCCAGGACAGGGGCAGTGCAGCCAGCAGGCGAACGAAGAACAGCGGCATGAGGGATTGGTTGGCGGGGTGTGCCATTTGGAGTGCGGCGGGCGATGCGCGCATCGTCCAAACACCACACCCAGGCATATGCTTTTTTTGGGACAGCCGCCATTTTCGCTTAAAATGGCCGGGATCGCTGAGTTAACCGACAACTTGCGGAGCGATCACCCGGCGGTTCGTGCTGTCCGGGCCCTTTTCCGCTAAAGCGTCGCGCCCCGACATCCTGAAGAGGTGCAACGCGTTTCGTTCAACCTCGCGCCGGCGCATCCGGCGTTCTTACAGGACGCATCGCTGTGGCAAACAACGATTTTCTCTTTACTTCCGAATCCGTCTCCGAAGGCCACCCCGACAAGGTTGCCGATCAGATCTCCGACGCCATCCTTGATGCGCTGCTCGAACAGGATCCGAATTCCCGGGTCGCCGCCGAAACCCTCTGCAACACGGGGCTGGTCGTACTGGCCGGCGAGATCACTTCGCGTGCCAATGTGGACTACATCCAGGTCGCCCGCGATACGATCCGCCGCATCGGCTACGACAACACCGAATACGGCATCGACTACAAGGGCTGCGCAGTACTGGTCGCCTACGACAAGCAATCCCCCGACATCGCCCAGGGCGTGGACCGCACGCCGGACGAAATCCTGAACCAGGGCGCCGGCGACCAGGGCCTGATGTTCGGCTACGCCTGCGATGAAACCCCCGACCTGATGCCAGCGCCGATCTGGTACGCGCATCGCATCGTCCAGCGCCAGGCCGAACTGCGCAAGGACGGCCGCCTGCCCTGGCTGCGCCCGGACGCGAAATCCCAGGTCACTTTCCGCTACATCGACGGCAAGCCGGCCGAGGTCGATACCGTGGTGCTGTCCACCCAGCATCACCCCGACATGTCCCAGGCCGACATCCGCGATGCCGCCATCGAGCACATCATCCGTCCGGTCTTTGCCGACGGCCTGCTCACGGACAAGACCAAATTCCTGATCAACCCTACCGGCAAGTTCGTCATCGGCGGTCCGCAGGGCGACTGCGGGCTGACGGGTCGCAAGATCATCGTGGACACCTACGGCGGCGCCTGCCCGCACGGGGGCGGTGCGTTTTCCGGCAAGGACCCGTCCAAGGTGGACCGCTCCGCAGCCTATGCCGCGCGCTATGTGGCCAAGAACATCGTCGCCGCCGGCCTGGCCCGTCAATGCCAGGTGCAGGTCAGCTATGCCATTGGCGTGGCCGAACCGATCAACATCACGGTCTACACCGAAGGCACGGGCGTGATCCCGGACGAACAGATCGCACGCCTGGTGCGCGAACATTTCGATCTGCGCCCCAAGGGCATCATCAACATGCTCGATCTGCTGCGCCCCATCTATGCCAAATCCGCCGCCTATGGCCATTTTGGCCGCAGCGAACCGGAATTCAGCTGGGAAGCCACCGACAAGGTCCAGGTCCTCAAGGCCGCCGCTTGATCAGCGGCTGCAGGCTGTGCGGCGTGGGGCCAGAAATCAGGGCTCGAACGCCATGCGTTTCATGAAGGCGCGCAGGACCCGTTCGACGTGCGCATCGTCCGGCTGGGCACCCGCGAGCCGGTGCAGCGCACAGCCGTCGCACAGCGCCATGAAACCGAAGGCCAGGTCTTCTGGGGCCAGGGTCCAGGCCAGTTCCGCGCGCTGCGCGAAGACCTGGGCGTAGCGTCCCACGGCGTCCAGCAGGTCTTCCTGGAAGCGGCGGAAATGGGGCGCGAAGGCCGCATCCCGCGTGGCGTGCAGCCGGGCCTCCAGCACCAGGGCCTGCAACTGGGCGTCCTGATGCAGCCGGACGTAGTACGTCAGTAGCCGGGATTCCAGCAGGTCCCGGGGCGGCAGATTAGTCTGATCTGCGGCTGGAGGATCTTCCAGCAGTGCCTGCAACTCGCTCATGATGCGTTCGTGTTCCCGCCGCAGCAGCGCCAGGAAAATATCCGCCTTGTCCTGGAAATTGGAATAGAACGCGCCCCGGGTATAGCCGGCATCCAGTGCGATCTGCTCGACGCTGGTGGCGGCAAAGCCCTGCGCAGCGAACAGGGCGCGGGTTGCGTCCAGCAGCCGCTGGCGGGTCTGTTCCCGGCTTTGTTCGCGGGTCAGGCGGATTTTTGATTTCATGATGTCTGGATTGTAGGAACAAACCGCGCAGCCGCGCAGGCAGGCACGCCTGCGCCTGGCGGCATTACAAATACGATAATGTATTTGAATCCATGCTTGTATTGAAATAAACTGCCCCACGGCATGCGGGCTGGCTGTTTCTTGAGACTGGTTCGTCAGCCGGATCTTCTGCCCGTCGTTTGCAGGGATGCACATGAAAGACATGCTCGTCCGTTCGTCGTCTCGCTTGACCCTGGTGGCCGCTTGCGCCGTGCTGGCTGCGTGCGGCGCCCGGGAATCGGCTGATCCGCTGCCACTGCCGGCGCCGACGGTCCTGGTCCAGCCGGATGCGCAGGCGGTTGCCTGGAGCGCCCCCGGTGTGATTGCCGCACCTGAATCCACGCCGCTGTCGTTCCGGCAGGCGGGCCTAGTCCTGCTGCGTCACGTGGGACTGGGCGACGTTGTGCGTGCTGGCCAAGTGCTGGCAGAACTGGATCCCGAGCCCTGGCGCCAGAATCTGGCGTCGGCCCAGGCCGGCCAGCTGGCCGCGCGTGAGGCCCTGGATGTGGCCGAGCGGCAATGGCAGCGGGACCGTTTCCAGGGGCGCGAGGGGCTGATCGCCCAGGCGCAGATGGAACAGACGCGCGGGCAGCTGGCCCAGGCGCGTGCGCAGCACGAGCAGGCCACCCAGGCGCTGGCGCGTGCGCGTGACCAGATGGCGTACACGCGGCTGATGGCCGATCATGATGGCGTCATCGTGGCCGAGCAGGCGGCAACGGGCCAGAATGTCGCTGCGGGCCAGCCGGTCTATACCCTGGCCTGGGGGGATGGTCTGGACGTCATCGTGGACCTGCCGGCGCACCGAGTGACGGATATCCGCCCCGGCCAGGCGGCCGGGATCGAACTGGTGGCGCGGCCGGGCCTGCGGCTGTCCGCCCGCGTGCGGGAAATCGCCCGGGCCGCCGATCCGGCGACTCTCGGTTTCCGGACCAAGCTGCGGCTCGATGAGCCTGCCCCGGCGTTGCGCCTGGGGATGACGGCCACAGTGCGGTTCCAGGATGTTGCAGCGCCCGGGGCGCGCTATGTCCTGCCCGCCACCGCGCTGTTTCACCAAGGGGATCAACCCGCAGTCTGGGTCGTGGGCGCCGACGGCGTGCTGGCCTTGCGAACGGTCGAAGTCACGGCCTATGGCGCCGATACCGTGACGGTGTCCAAGGGTCTGGAGCCTGGGTTGCGGGTGCTGGCCCAGGGCGTGCATACCGTGTCCGCAGGACAGCGGGTCGAAGCCGTACCCTACCGGCCCCGGGCCACTGTGCCGGGCAGGGGCGGCCAGTGAACGGCACTCCCGTGCTCCGCCCGGGGGGCGGGGGCTTCAATCTGTCGCGCTGGGCGATTCTGCATCGTTCGCTGGTGATCTACCTGATTGCCGTCATGGTGGTGGCCGGCACACTGGCGGGCCTGCGGCTGGCGCAGTCCGAGGACCCGCCCTTCACGTTCCGTGTCATGGTGGTCCAGACCCTGTGGCCCGGTGCCACAGCAGAACAGGTGCGCGAGCAGGTGACCGCCCGCATCGAACGCAAATTGCAGGAAATGCCGCATCGCGATTACACCACCAGCTATTCGCGGCCTGGGCAGTCGACGATTTTCTATTTCATGAGCGATGCCGTGGGGGCCGATCAGGTGCCTGAGGAATGGTATCAGGTGCGCAAGAAAATCGGCGATATGGCCGCCGAACTGCCGGCCGGGGTCGCCGGGCCGTTTTTCAACGACGAGTTCGGCGATGTGTACACCAATCTCTACGCCCTGGCCGGTGATGGCTACACGCTGGCCCAGCTGCGCGATCAGGCCGACATCCTGCGGACCGTGCTGCTGCGGGTGCCGGGGGTGGCCAAGGTCGATTATTTCGGTGATCAGGAAGAACGCATCGAGGTTCGCATCCCCAATGCCGTGATGGCGCAGTCCGGCCTGACGCCCGCGCGCATTGCCCAGGCGATTGCTGCGCGCAACGCAGTGGCCGATCCGGGTGTGCTGGCTACGGCAGCGGATCGGCTGCATGTGCGGCCCACCGGGCAGTTCCACAGTCTGGATGATCTGGCCGATACGCTGATTCCCGTCGGTGACCGGCTGGCACGCCTGGGGGATATCGCTGAAATCCGGCGTGGCGTGGTTGATCCGCCGTCCACACAGATGCGCCAGGGCGGCCAGGCCGTGCTGGGGATCGGGGTGACCGCTGCGGCCGGACATGACGTGGTGGAACTGGGGCGCCGGCTGCAGGATGCCATCGATGGCCTGAGGACACGCCTGCCGACGGGATTGTCGCTGGAGGAAGTCGCCAGCATGCCCGATGCCGTGACGGCTTCGGTTGATGAATTTTTGCGTGCCGTGGGCGAAGCCGTGGCCATCGTGCTGCTGGTCAGCCTGGTGTCGCTGGGGCTGCGCACCGGCATGGTGGTCGTGATCTCGATTCCGGTGGTGCTGGCGCTGACGGCGCTGGTCATGAATTGGATGGGGATCGGGCTGCACAAGGTGTCCCTGGGCACGCTGATCCTGTCGTTGGGACTGCTGGTGGATGACGCCATCATCGCGGTCGAGATGATGGCCGTGAAACTAGAACAGGGCTGGGACCGGCTCGAAGCGGCGGCCTTTGCCTATACCAGCACGGCATTTCCCATGCTGACGGGCACACTGGTCACGGTCGCAGGATTTTTGCCGATTGCCCTGGCGCGTTCGAACACCGGGGAATACACGCGTTCGATCTTCCAGGTATCGGCGATTTCGCTGTTGTTGTCCTGGCTGGCCGCCGTGATCCTGATCCCCTTGCTGGGCCATGCACTGCTGCGGCCCCATGCGCATCCCGCAGCGGCAGACGGCACGCCGGCGCGGGATATCTATGATTCGCCCTTCTATCGCCGGCTGCGGCAGTGGCTGCATGCCTGCGTGCGCCGCCGCGTCACGGTCGTCGTGACCACGGTGACGCTGTTTCTGGTGGCGCTGGCGGGTTTCCGGCTGGTGCCACAGCAGTTCTTTCCCGATTCGGCCCGGCCTGAATTGCTGGTGGACCTGCGCCTGCGCGAAAGCGCTTCGTTCGAGGCGACGCTGGTGCAGGCAAAGCACCTGGAGACGCTGCTGAAATCACGCGCTGAAGTGGCGCGCGTGGTGGGGTTCGTGGGCACCGGCGCGCCGCGTTTTTACTTGCCTCTGGACCAGCAGTTGCCGTCGCCGAATTTCACCCAGTATGTCGTGACCGCCCGATCCATCGAGGATCGCGAGGCGCTCAAGACCTGGCTGGAATCGACGCTGCGCACGGAATTTCCAGCGGTGCGCGCGCGGGTGTCGCGTCTGGAATCCGGGCCGCCCGTGGGCTATCCGGTCCAGTTCCGCGTCAGCGGCGACGATGTGCCGCAGGTGCGCCAGGCGGCCGAGGCCGTGGCTGCCGTGCTGCGTGCGGATCCCCGCGCCCGCAATACGCAGTTCGACTGGGACGAGCCTTCGGCCCGTGTGTCGCATTTCGAGGTCGATCAGCAGGCGGCGCAGCGGCTAGGCATCGCTTCGCGCGATATCGCAGATTTTCTGGCCATGACGCTGTCAGGCCGGCCGGTGTCGCAGTACCGCGAGGGCGACCGCCTGATTCGCATCGATCTGCGTGCTCCTGAGTCCGAACGGGACGATCCCGATGCCCTGATGCATCTGGCGCTGCCTTCGCCCCGGGGGCCGGTGGCCCTGGAGTCGCTGGGCGCATTGCGCCACGGGCTGGAACCTGCCATTGTCTGGGAACGCGACCGGCAGCCCACGATCACCGTGCGTGCCGAGGTCGCGCCGGGCGTCCAGGGAATCGACCTGGCGCGGGCCGTGGACGCCCGGCTCGCGGACATTCGCGCCAGTCTGCCGGTGGGTTACCGGATCGAGCTTGGCGGCGCCGTGGAAAGCAGCGCCAAGGCACAGGCATCGATCAATGCCGAAGTGCCGATCCTGATCGTGGCCGTGCTGACCTTGTTGATGATCCAGTTGCAGCGGTTTTCCCGCGTGGTGCTGGTGGTCCTGACCGCTCCGCTGGGGTTGATCGGTGTGGTTCTGGCGATGCTGGTATTCGGCAAGCCTTTCGGGTTCGTTGCCCTGTTGGGCGTGATCGCCATGTTCGGGATCATCATGCGCAATTCGGTCATCCTGGTGGACCAGATCGAACAGGACATCGCCGCCGGCCACCGGCGCATCGACGCCATCGTGGATGCGACGGTGCGTCGGTTCCGGCCCATCACGCTTACGGCGGCGGCGGCCGTGCTGGCGCTGATTCCGTTGCTGCGCAGCGATTTTTTCGGCCCCATGGCAACCGCCCTGATGGGCGGCATCACCAGTGCCACGGTTCTGACGGTCTTCGTGCTGCCGGCGCTGTACGCGCTGATGTTCCGGGTCCGGGATGATGGTGAGCAGTAGACGGCTTCCGGCCCACGGTATAATGTTCCCCTTTTCCTGAGGGGCGCTGCACCGGCCTCGCCATCCACTGTGGGGGCGTAGACCGCCAGGCTCAGGAACCTTCTGCATGAACGGCGCCCATCGTTGCCCTGCGCGGGCGGGGTGGGTGTGACTGTCTGTCCCCGCGCGCAGGCTCTACAGGACCACCATGAGCACTGCACACGACTACGTTATCGCCGACATCGCCCTGGCCGACTGGGGCCGCCGCGAAATCGCCATTGCCGAAACCGAAATGCCTGGCCTGATGGCCACGCGCGAGGAATTCGCGGCATCGCAGCCCCTGAAAGGCGCACGCATCGCTGGCAGCCTGCACATGACCATCCAGACGGCGGTGCTGATCGAAACCCTGAAGGCCCTGGGCGCAGAAGTCCGCTGGGCCTCGTGCAATATTTTTTCCACCCAGGACCATGCAGCCGCCGCCATCGCCGCAGGCGGCACGCCGGTGTTTGCCGTCAAGGGCGAATCCCTGGAAGACTACTGGCAGTACACGCACCGCATTTTCGACTGGCCCGGCGAGCAGGCCAACATGATCCTGGATGACGGCGGCGATGCCACCCTGCTGCTGCACCTGGGGGCGAACGCCGAGCAGGACGCCACCGTGATCGCCAACCCGACCAACGAAGAAGAACGCGTGCTGTTTGCCGCCATCAAGGCGCAGCTGGCCCGCGATCCGAAGTGGTATTCCACCCGCCTGGCGCAGATCCGGGGCGTGACCGAGGAAACCACCACCGGCGTACATCGCCTGTACCAGATGTCCCAGCGTGGCGAACTCAAGATCCCCGCCATCAACGTCAACGATTCGGTCACCAAGTCCAAGTTCGACAATCTGTACGGCTGCCGCGAATCCCTGGTGGATGGCATCAAGCGCGCCACCGATGTGATGGTTGCGGGCAAGATCGCCGTGGTCTGCGGTTTCGGCGATGTGGGCAAGGGCTGCGCCCAGGCCCTGGCCGCCTTGCGCGCCCAGGTCTGGGTCACGGAAGTCGATCCCATCTGCGCCCTGCAGGCTTCGATGGAAGGGTATCGGGTGGTGGATCTGAACGACCCGGACGTGGTCGAGCAGGCGGACATCTTCGTCACGGCGACCGGCAACTACCACGTCATCGACCGCGACCACCTGTACCGCATGAAGGACCAGGCCATTGTCTGCAACATCGGCCACTTCGACAGCGAGATCAACGTCGCTTCGGTCGAAGACCTGCAATGGGAAGAAATCAAGCCCCAGGTCGATCACATCATCTTCCCGGACGGCAAGCGCGTCATCCTGCTGGCCAAGGGCCGCCTGGTGAACCTGGGCTGCGCCACCGGCCACCCGTCCTTCGTGATGTCGGCGTCCTTCACCAACCAGACCATCGCCCAGATCGAGCTGTTCACGCGCGGGGACCAGTACCAGACTGGCCAGGTCTACGTGCTGCCCAAGCATCTGGACGAAAAGGTCGCGCGCCTGCACCTGAAGAAACTGGGCGTGCGCCTGACGACGCTGTCGCAGCAGCAAGCCGATTACATTGGTGTACCGGTCGCCGGCCCGTTCAAGCCGGACCACTATCGCTACTGAAGGAAACCTCATCATGCTGCTGCTCGTCTGGATCCTGAACGCCGTGGCCCTGCTGGTCGTGGCCTATATCCTGCCCGGCATCACCGTGGCTTCGTTCGGCTCGGCCCTGATCGCCGCGCTGGTGCTGGGCCTGCTCAATGCCGTGGTCAAGCCCTTGCTGATCCTGCTGACCCTGCCGCTGACCATCGTCACGCTGGGCCTGTTCCTGCTGGTGCTCAATGCCCTGGTGTTCTGGTTCGCGGGCTCCATCCTGAAGGGCTTTCAGGTGGACGGTTTCTGGTGGGCGGTGATCGGCGCGATCGTCTACAGCATCGTGTCCACTGCGCTGGCCGGGCTGCTGACCTCATGAGCCGCCCCGTGTCCACCATCAGTCTGGAATTCTTTCCGCCGCGCGATATCGCCGCCCAGGAACGCCTGGTGCGGTCCGCCAAGCGCCTGACCGCCCTGCGGCCGGCCTATGTCAGCGTGACCTTTGGCGCAGGGGGTTCGACCCGCACGGGCACGGCCGATACCGTGCAGATGATGCAGAACCTGGGCGTCGATGTGGCGCCGCACCTGTCTTGCATCGGCGCTACCCGCGCCGAACTGCGCGCCATCCTGGACGACTATCGTGAACGCGGCATCCGCCGCCTGGTTGCCCTGCGCGGCGATCTGCCTTCGGGCATGGGCGGTGATACGGGCGAACTGCACCATGCGGTCGATCTGGTGCGTTTCGTGCGCGAGCATTCCGGCGAGCACTTCCACATCGAGGTGGCGGCCTACCCCGAAATGCACCCCCAGGCCGAAAGCGCGGCATCCGACCTGCGGCATTTCGTGGACAAGGTCCGCGCCGGTGCCGATGGCGCCATCACGCAATATTTCTTCAATCCCGATGCCTATTTCGATTTCGTCGATCGGGTGCGCGCGCAAGGGGTGGACATCCCCATCACGCCGGGCATCATGCCGGTGACCAACTACACCCAGCTGGCGCGCTTTTCGTCCATGTGCGGGGCCGAAATCCCGCGCTGGATGCGGTTGCGGCTGCAGGATTTCGGCGACGACAAGGCGTCCATCCGCGCTTTCGGGATCGATGTGGTCACGCAACTGACTGCGCGCCTGCTGGAACAGGGTGCACCGGGCGCGCATTTCTACACCCTGAACCATGCGGATGCCGTGGTGCAGATCTGCGCCAACCTGGGGCTGGACGCCTGAATCCCGGGCGCGCGGCGGGCGGGCCGGCTACAGGTCCGGCGCGGGCACAGCCCAGCCTTTGTCGGTCAGGATTGTGTCCAGCCGGACATCGTGTGCAGCGGGCGTGTAGGATTCGCCGCTGAGGTCGCCGCAGGCCCAGGCGATACCGACCGTCGTGAAGGCATGGCCGGACGCCTGCAGCGCGGCCAGGGTGCGGTCGTAGTAGCCGCCGCCGTAGCCCAGGCGGTCGCCCTGACGCGTGTAACCCAGCGTGGGCACCAGCACGACGTCGGGGGCGGGGGCGTCCGGGCCATCGGGTTCCAGGATGCCATAGGCGCCGGGCCGCATGGGGGTGTCCGGCTGCCAGGCGCGAAAGCGCAGCGGTGTGCCGGGCGCGATGACGACCGGCAGGGAAACCGTCAGGGTCTCGTCCTGGGCCCATTGGCCCAGCAGGGCCTGCAAGGCGGGTTCGTCGGTCATGGACCAGAACGCGGCGATGTGGCGGATGTCGGGGCGGCCCGATTCCCGCAGGCGGGTGCGGTTGGTCGCCAGCCAGGTGTACAGGCGGCCGCGGATCAGCAGCGCGCCCCGGTCGCGATCCTGGGGGGGGATTTCGGCGCGGCGCCGTTTGAGTCGCGTCCGCAGGTCGGCTGCGTTATCCTGTGCATTCTGATTCATGGGGTGATTGGCTCGCGGGGTTTCTGGCTTATGGTGAGACGCGTTATAGGATATCCGGGATTCGGCGGCGATGCAGTGCGGGCGGCGACTGCGTTGCGTCCCAGGGCATGGGCCTGGGGACTGGCGGTGCTGCTGGGCCTGGCGGGTTGTGCGGGTGCCCAGGCGCCCACGACGGCCGAACAACAGGCGGGCGAAGCACCGCGCACGGGACAGACTGCGCCGGCATCCCATGTGTCCGATGTGGCTGCGACCCAGATTCCGACGCCCGTCGTGTCCGCGCCGGCGCCGGTGGTCGTGCCGCCCGCCGCCCGTCAGGCTGTCCAGGACGCCTATGATGCCGTGAACAAACGCCGCTGGGCCGAACTCGATCGCCTGGTGCCGCTGGCCGCTGCCGACCCGGTGCTGGGTCTGTACCCGCGCTATTGGGCCTTGCGCAACCGCTTGCAGGATCGTGCCCGGCCCGTACCGGATGCCGAGGTCCGCCAGTTCCTGTCGGATGCCGCCGGCACGTATCTGGGCGAGCGCATCCGTGCCGACTGGATCCTGGCGGCCACGCGCGCAGGTGATTATGCCCAGGCGTTGCAGGTGCCGGCGGTGGACGATCCATCCTCCTCGGTGCGCTGCGCTTTGTTGCTGGCCCGCCATCAAAGCGGCAAGCGTGCTCGCGCGTCCGAGGTCCTGGACATATTCCAGCCCAACGCCGATTGTTGGGACCTGCTCGACCAGGTGGCGGCCGATCATGTCCTCAGTCGCAAGGAACTGAACGGCCTGTTGCGTGACACGCTGGAAACCGGCAAGCGGGGCAATGCCGATCGCATGGCTGGTGTGGTGTTCGACGATGCGGCCATGGTGCAGTATGCCGCCCTGATGAAAAACCCCCGCAAGTGGCTGGAATCCCGCAGCCAGCCGCGCTCGGCTGTCGATTTCGAACTGATGACCATTGCGCTGTCGCGCCTGGCGCGCGCCGATGACCGGGCCGAAGCCGCCCGCGCCATCCAGGAACGCTGGGCCGGCTGGATGCCAAAAGCCGATCTGCAGTGGGTCTGGGGGCAGTTCGGCCTGGTGGCGGCCCTGAACGTCGACCCCGAGGCCGTGCGCTGGTATCGACAATCCGGTTTCGTGCCGATGACCGATTACAACCATGCCTGGGAAGTCCGCGCTGAATTGCGGGCTGCGCCCCTGGACTGGGGACGGGTGGCTGCGGCCATCCGCAAAATGAGCGCACGGCAGGCCGACGAGCCAGTCTGGCGCTATTGGTATGGACGTGCCCTGGCGGCCCAGGGCAACACCGAGGCCGCACGCCAATACTATGAATCCATCGTCGATGAGCAAGGCTTCTATGGCTTGCTGGCGGCCGAGGAACTGGGCCGGACGCCAACCCTGCCCGAGCAGCCCGGCCCGCTGGACCCGGCCTGGGTTGCGCAGGCGCGCGCCAATCCCGGCCTGCAGCGTGCCGTGGCGCTGTTCGATCTGGGCTGGCGCAGGGAAGCCGTGCCGGAATGGAATTTCGCCTTGCGCGGCATGAACGACCCACAGTTGCGCGGCGCGGCGGAATTCGCCCGTGAACAGCATATCTACGATCGGGTGGTGAACACGTCGCAGCTGACCCGGGATGTGGCCGATTTCAGCCAGCGGTTCATCGCGCCCTTCGAGGGCCAGGTGGCCGCCAAGGCGCGCCTGATCGATCTGGACCCCGCCTGGGTCTACGGCCTGATCCGCCAGGAATCGCGGTTCATCACCGATGCGCGCTCGCGTGTAGGGGCTTCGGGGCTGATGCAACTGATGCCGGCCACTGCGCGCCATGTGGCGCGCAAGATCGGCATGAAGGATTTCAAGCCCAGCCAGGTCAATGATTTCGACACCAACACGATCCTGGGCACCCATTACCTGAACATGGTGCTGCAGGACCTGAACGGTTCCGAGCTGCTGGCCACGGCGGGTTACAACGCCGGTCCGGGGCGGCCCAAACGCTGGCGCGCCCAGTTGCCGGCGCCGGTCGAAGGGGCGATTTTCGCCGAGACCATCCCCTTTACCGAGACGCGGCTGTACGTGAAGAACGTGCTGTCCAATGCGGTGTACTACGCCATGCTGTTCTCTGGCCGGCCCGATTCCCTGAAGGCGCGCCTGGGCATGGTGAGCCCCCTGTCCGGGACGCGGACGGCGCTGCCGTGACGATGTGGCATGACCCGATCATCGAGGGTCTGGATGTGTACATCGTCGGTGGCGCGGTGCGTGACGACCTGTTGGGACAGGCGGCGGGGGACCGCGACTGGGTGGTGGTGGGCGCCAGCCCTGAAACCATGGCGGCGCGCGGTTTTACGCCGGTGGGCGGGGATTTCCCCGTGTTCCTGCACCCGCAGACGCACGAGGAATACGCGCTGGCGCGCACTGAACGCAAATCCGGTCGGGGCTATCGGGGTTTTGTATTTCATGCGGGGCCGGACGTCACTCTGGAAGACGACTTGCGCCGCCGTGATCTGACGGTCAATGCCATTGCGCGCGCAGGCGATGGGACGCTGATCGACCCCTTGGGCGGTGTGGCCGATGTGCATGATCGCGTGTTGCGTCACGTGGGGCCCGCGTTCGTCGAGGACCCGGTGCGGCTGCTGCGCCTGGCGCGATTTGCCGCCCGTTTTCATGATTTTTCCATTGCCCCGGAAACCCTGGACCTGTGCCGCGCGCTGGTGCGCGATGGCGAGGTCGATGCCCTGGTGCCTGAACGGGTCTGGCAGGAATTTGCCAAGGGACTGATGACGGATCATCCGGGTCGCATGTTCGACGTGTTGGCTCAATGCGGGGCGCTCGATCGCGTGGCGCCGGGGCTGGTGTGGAATGATACGGTCGCGAACGGGCTGGTGTGCGGCGCTGGCCGGGGCCTGGATCTGGCGCAGCGGTATGCCCTGCTGTGCCGGTTCTCGGCCCCGGGCCTGCAGGATCGGCTGCGCGCGCCTGCCGCCTGCCGCGACCTGGCGCGCCTGTTGCCGGGGGCGCTGGATCGCCTGGCGGGTCTGCGGGCCGTGTCGGCACAGGATCAGCCCGTTGCCTGGCTGGCGCTGCTGGAATCCTGCGATGCGCTGCGCCGGCCTGATCGTTTTGAAGCGCTGCTGGCGGCAGCGGCCTGCGTGCTCGATGACATCGACCGGGATTGCTGGGCGCAGCGGCTGGCGGCGGTGCGTGCCGTGGACGCAGGCGCCATTGCCCGTGCCGCGAGGGGTGATCCGGCGCGCATCCGCGACGATCTGCGTGCAGCGCGGCTGCAGGCGCTGGCGGCGTTGCTGGTTGCCCCGACCCCTTGCCCACCGACCATCTGACGCCTTCCGGAGACATTCCCATGTCCGCACTGAACGCTGATCCGGACCGGCCGGTCCTTGTTTTCGATTCCGGCATCGGTGGCCTGACCGTGTTGCGCGAAGCCCGCGTGCTGATGCCCGAGCGGCGTTTCGTCTACGTGGCCGATGATGCCGGCTTTCCCTATGGCGGCTGGTCCGAGGATGCCCTGCGGGACCGCACGGTGCGTCTGTTTGCGGATCTGCTGGACGATCATGATCCGGCCTTGTGCATCGTTGCGTGCAATACGGCGTTCACCGTGGCGGGTGCCGCGTTGCGGGCGGCCTATCCGGACATGACATTCGTGGGCACGGTCCCGGCCATCAAACCGGCGGCCGAGCGCACGCGTTCCGGACAAGTGTCGGTGCTGGCCACCCCGGGTACGGTGCGGCGTGAATACACGCGTGATCTGATCCAGTCCTTTGCTTCGCAATGCCATGTGACCCTGGTGGGATCGCCCCGTCTGGCGCGCATGGCAGAATCCTACGTGCGCGGTCTGCCGGTCAGCGACGAGGCCGTGGCCGCCGAGATCGCCCCCTGCTTCGTGGAGGCGGACGGCGCCCGGACCGACATCGTGGTGCTGGGCTGCACGCATTACCCTTTCATGGCCAATGTGTTCCGGCGGCTGGCGCCCTGGCCTGTGGACTGGCTGGATCCTGCCGAGGCCATTGCCCGGCGCGCCCGCAGCCTGCTGCCGCGCAGCGCGGATGCGCTGCATCCGGATGCCGACGACTTGGCATTGTTTACCGGAGGCCGGCCGGATTTCGCCACCCGGCGCCTGATGAACAGTTTCGGGCTGAAGGTGGCGTAGAACGGCGTCTGCCTACAGGCGATCCCGCCGATCTCCGCGGGCGAAGCCCAGCAATGGGGTATCCAGGCCCCGGCCGACGGCCAGCACCTTGAACAGTTCGCCCATTTCGGCTTCGGACAGCAGGGTGTTTAGGGCGGTCAGCTGGCGCGCCCGCTGTGCCGGGTCGTCCCCAGGCGCATGGATCAGGTCGGTCAGGCCCGCATTCATCAGGAAGCGTGCCTGCGACGTATAGCCCAGCACGTCCAGGCCGCCGTCCAGCGCAGCGTCCGCCATGGCGGTGAAATCCACGTGCGCGGTGATGTCCTGCAGGCCCGCCAGGATCAGGGCCTGGTCATGCGCATGGTGGCGAAAATGGCACATCAGCGTGCCGCGCAGGCGTTGGGGGTGGTAGTACTCGGCACGCGGAAAGCCGTAGTCGATCAGCAGGGCAGCGCCCCGTTGCAGCCAGCGGCCCAGATCGCGCACCCAGGCCTCGGCCTGGGGATTCATTTCGGATTGGTAGCCAGGCAGGGGCGGCATGCGGGCGGCCAGAGTGGCCGCCGTGGGGGCGGGTGCCTCGCGTGCCACCCAGCGAAAAGGCGCGGCTGCCTCGGGCCGGGCGTCCAGGGCCACGCCCAGCAGTTCCGGCACGCCCGCAGCATTCCAGCGGAACAGGACGGCAGGCATGGCGTCCAGGACCTCGTTGGCAATCACGCAGCCGCTGAAGGCATCCGGCAGGGTGTCCAGCCAACGCACCTGACCGGCCCAAGCCGCCAGGCGGTCCTGCTGGCGGGCGCGCAGGTCGGCGGACAGTTCCAGGATCTGGTATTCGACCTGGAATCCCAGGTCGCCGAGGGCCGGGATCAGCGCGGCGGCCAGAGCGCCCGATCCGGCGCCGAATTCCAGCACCTGGGCCGTATCGCTGGCATCGATCACCTGGGCGACCTGACGCGCCAGCGCCCGGCCAAACAGCGGGCTGGTTTCCGGGGCGGTCGTGAAATCGCCGTCACGATGGAATTTGGTGCTGCCGGCGCTGTAGTAGCCCAGGCCGGGCGCGTACAGGGCGGCTTCCATCCAGCGCTCGAATGGCAGCCAGCCACCCGCATCGCGGATGCGTTGCGTGAGCATGGCCTGGACGCGGGCGCCGTGGGCGCGCGCATCGGCATCGGGTTCAGGCAGGCCGGAGGGCGTGTGGACGATAGGCAGTTCGAGCATGGACCAAAAAATCAAGCGAAACGTGGCCGTTGCGCGCGTGGCTGAGCCTGGCGGGCCTGCCGTTTGAAGGACGACTTGGCGCCGACCTTGGGGGCGGGACGCGTGGTGCGCGGCGCTTCGCCGTCACGGCCCTGGCGTGGCCCGGCGCTGCGCGCTGTGCGGTCGGCCTTGGGGTGGAAGGTGGGGCGGCTGTCGGTGCGCGCGCCGCTGCCGGCGGCAGAACCGTCCTTGTGCCACGGCTTGCTGCGGGGTTTGCCGGTCTGCGGGCGGGCGCCACGGGCAGGGCGGTCCTTGTAGGTGGGCCGCACGGACCGCTGAGGTTCCAGGCCGGGGATGGTTTCCGTGGGGATCGCCTGGCCGATGAAGTGTTCGATGCGGCGGACCTTGTGGCGTTCGGCGTGTACGGCCAGGGTGATGGCCTGGCCATCGCGTCCGGCGCGTCCGGTGCGGCCGATGCGGTGCACGTAATCTTCGGCCTGCAGGGGCAGGTCGTAGTTGAAGGCATGGCTGATGGTCTGCACGTCGATGCCGCGCGCGGCGACGTCGGTGGCGACCAGGACGCGCACCCGGCCCTTTTGCAGCAGGCCCAGGGTGCGGGTGCGCTGGCGCTGGTTCATATCGCCGTGCAGGGCGGCGGCGGCGAAGCCTTCGTCGGCCAGGTAGTCGGCTAGGTCGTCGGCGCCGCGCTTGGTGGCGGTAAAGACGATCGCCTGGTCCAGGCTGGCGTCACGCAGCAAGTGGTCCAGCAGACGCCGCTTGTGGGCCTGGTCGTCCGCATACAGCAGATGCTGAGTGATGTTCGTGTGTTTCTGGCGGTGGGTGGTGATCTCGATGCGCTTGGGATCCTGCATCAGGCGTGCCGCCAGTTGGGCGACCGTGCCGTCCAGCGTGGCCGAAAACAGCAGCGTCTGGCGATCGGCCGGGGTGCTGCGGACGATGGTCTCGATGTCCTCGATGAACCCCATGTCCAGCATGCGATCGGCCTCGTCCAGCACCAGGGTCTGGACGGTGGAC
>NZ_JAVERO010000040.1:0-16604 GCF_034007085.1 Castellaniella sp.
GGCCGGGGTTCGGGTCGGGATCAATCAGCCGGGATTTTAGACGAAAAGCCAGCGCTCTCCGGCCAGCGGCGCAAGAGGGCTTGTCGCCTGTGGCGTCCGGCTAAAATGGCGGATTGTTCGAGCGTATCACGTATGTCCCTATCTGCACCTGGTGGGCCTGGCGCCCCCCGTTCTGCGGCGTCCTCCAGCGATCTGGCGCGCACGGCCTGGCGCCTGTGTGTGGCGCCGATGATCGACGTCACGGATCGCTATTGCCGTTACTTTCACCGCCTGCTTGCGCCGCGCGCCCGTCTGTACACCGAAATGGTCACGACGGGGGCCTTGTTGCACGGCGATGCGGGGCGGCACCTGGACTTTGATCCGGCCGAACATCCCGTGGCCCTGCAACTGGGCGGCAGCGAACCGGCGGCCCTGGCGCAATGCGCCCGCTTGGGCGAACGCTGGGGGTATGACGAGATCAACCTGAACTGCGGCTGCCCATCCGAACGGGTCCAGCGCGGGGCTTTCGGGGCCTGCCTGATGGCCGAGCCGCACCTGGTTGCAGAGTGCGTCCGCGCCATGCAGGATGCCGTGTCCGTGCCCGTGACAGTCAAGCATCGCCTGGGCCTGGACTATGACGATTCCTATGGGTTCGTACGCGACTTCGTCGGCTTGCTGCATCAGGCGGGCTGCCGGGTATTCATCGTCCATGCGCGCAACGCGGTTCTGAAGGGCCTGTCGCCCAAGGACAACCGGGAAAAACCCCCTTTGCGCTATGCGGACGCCGAACGCCTGAAGCAGGACTTTCCGGATGCCCTGTTCGTGTTGAACGGCGGGCTGGCGGATGTCGGGGCCTGCCTGGCATGGATGGATCGTCTGGATGGAGTCATGTTGGGCAGGGCGGCCTGGCACCACCCGGACATCCTGGCTGAACTGAACCACCGCATGGCGCCTGAAGATCCGCCATGCGTGCCGGAAGCCGTTCTGGATGCCTGGGTGGACTATGTGACCGCCCAGCATGCGCGGGGCGTCCCGATGCACATTCTGGTGCGCGGCGTGCTGGGCTGGCGCACGGGCCGGCGCGGGGCACGGCAATGGCGGCGCATGCTGTCCGATCCCGCATTGCTGCGGGCCGAAGGCCCTGGCATCCTGCGGCGTGCCTGGCAGGTGCTGGCCTGAATTTTCAGGATTTCAGCGGGCCGGGGGGGTGGACGTATCTGCTGGCCAGTCACGGATATAGGCCTTGAGCATATCGTTTTCGAACTGCTGGGCCTCGACGATGGCGCGCGCCATGTCATAGAACGAGATCACGCCCATCAGGGTGGGCCCGTCCATCACCGGGATGTAGCGGGCGTGCTTGTCGAGCATCAGGCGCTGGACCTCGTCTGCATCGGTGTTGGGTGTGACGCTGACGGGCGCGTCGTCCATGATGCTGCGCACCGTGTAGTCACCGGCCTGGCCGTCATGGGCATTCAGGTGATTGATGATTTCCCGGAAGGTCAGCATGCCGGCAAGCCGACCGTGGTCCATGATGACCAGCGAGCCGATGTCGAGCTGGCTCATGGTGGCGATGGCCTCGCGCACCGGCATGTCGGGCGTCCCGGTGTACAGTGTGTGTCCCTTCACGCGCAGGATTTCATTGACTTTCAGCATGTCGATCCCCAGTGTTGCCGTGATCCGGCTGTTTGTTCATCATTGTGCATCATCATGCCGGTTTCCGGTAGCGTCGATGTTGAAAAGCGCATCCAGGGTGGGAGGACGGCCCAGCAGGGCATGTGACAGGGCTTCGGGCACGCCGGGTTTCAGGCCGGGCTGCGCGCGGTCGATCAGCAAGCGGTCCACCAGCGGGCCGATGTCGGCCTGGGTCGGATCGCAGGCCAGAACCCATTGATCGCCGTCGGCGACCGGTACGGCGTAACCCAGTTCACGCAGGGCGCCGAGCATGTCGCGCAGGGCATCGGGATGGACGCGCAGGTGTTTTTCCAGGTAGCCCAGGCTGTGCCCCGGAGACTTCGCCCCCCGTGATTGCCACAGGACGCGCAGGATGCCCAGGGCATCGACGGCCTGGGCGCCGACCTGGCGTTGCAGCGCCCAGCGATGCAGCCGCAGCGCTGGCAACAGCGAGGCGACCGTGGCGCCCATCAACACCACCAGCCAGGACAGGTAGATCCACAGCAGAAAGATCGGCAGGATGGCAAAGGCCCCGTAGATGACGGTGTAGGATGGAAAACGCGTCAGGTAAGCGGTGAAGCCGGCCTTCATGATGGCCAGCACCGCAGTCGTGCCCAGGCCGCCCAGCGCAGCGTCGCGCCATAGCACGCGGCAGTTGGGCACGAACACGAACAGGGCGGTGAATCCCAGGACCGACATCAGCAAAGGCACCAGATTGAGCAGCAGGCCGATGCCTTCGGGCAGGTCGCCGATGTAGCCCAGGGATTCCCGCGCCAGCACGGAACTGGCCCACAGGCTGGCGCCCATCAGGATCGGCCCCAGGGAAATGATGGCCCAGTACACCAGCAGCCGCTGGCGCATGGGGCGCTGGCGGGCGACGTTCCAGATTTCGTTGAAAGCCTCGTCGATCGTCATGATGAGCATGATCGAGGTCACGACCAGAAAAGCGCCGCCTACTGCCGTCAGCCCGGACGCCTGGGCCGCGAACTGGTTCAGGTAGCGCATGATGGTGTCCGATACCGAAGGCGGCAGCAGGCTTTCGCTGAGAAAGGTTTCCAGGGCCTGGTGGAATTCGGCAAACAGCGGAAATGCCGTGAACAGTGCCAGCACCACGGCCAGCATCGGCACGATCGCCAGCACCGTGGTGAACGTCAGGCTGGATGCCACCCGGGTCAGTTTGCGGTGCGCGGCGAAATCCAGTGTGAAGCGCAGGATGTCCAGCGCACGGTTGCGGCGTTCGGCCAGGGACGGGGCAGGATTTTGCGGTGCTGTCGTCATGAAGCGGCATAATACCAGCATGGAAAGCGTGGAAATCAAATTCAGTCCTGGGTTGCTTCGCCTGGCGTGCATCAGCCTGTTCGGCCTGATCGTCCTGTGCGTGGGTTGGGAGTTGTGGTGGGCGCCGTTGCGCCCCGGGGGCTCGTTACTGGCCTTGAAGGCTGTGCCGCTGCTGTTTGCCGTCAGCGGCGTGCTGCGGCGACGGATCTACACCCTGCAGTGGGTGTCGATGCTGAGCCTGCTCTATCTGATGGAAGGCGTGGTGCGTGCCTGGTCCGATGTTTCACGGGTGTCGGGGGCGTTGGCGGGCCTGGAAATCCTCCTGTCGCTGGGACTGTATCTGGGCGCCATTCTGTATGTGCGGCCGGCCAAACGGGCTGCGCGCCATGGTTGAATCCATCTCCCTGGCCGGGTTGCGCACGGGCTGTTCGTTCGCGACCCTGCCGCGCGGCTTTTACGCCCAGGTGGATCCCCGGCCGTTGCGGGAGCCGCGCCTGCTGCACGCCAATCCCGATGCGGCGGCCCTGATCGGCCTGGATGCTGCTGCGCTGCGCTCGCCCGACTTCCTGGCGCTGTGTGCCGGCAGTGGTCGGCTGGCGGACATCCCGCCCTTGGCCACAGCCTACAGTGGCCATCAGTTCGGCGTCTGGGCCGGACAGCTGGGCGATGGCCGTGCGCATCTGCTGGGCGATGTGCAGACGCCTGCGGGGGTGTGGGAAATCCAGCTCAAGGGCTCGGGCCGCACGCCGTATTCCCGCATGGGCGATGGCTGGGCGGTGTTGCGTTCCAGCGTGCGCGAATATCTGGCCAGCGAGGCCATGGCTGGCCTGGGCATTCCGACGACCCGGGCGCTGGCGCTGGTCGCTTCCAG
The DNA here is from genome assembly GCF_034007085.1 of Castellaniella sp. GTDB lineage: Bacteria > Pseudomonadota > Gammaproteobacteria > Burkholderiales > Burkholderiaceae_B > Castellaniella. Next base: position 3,800 of record NZ_JAVERO010000040.1, read on the forward strand.
CGATCCGGTGGTGCGTGAAACCGTCGAAACCGCTGCCGTCGTCACCCGCCTGGCACCCAGCTTCGTGCGGTTCGGCCATTTCGAGCACTGGAGCCATTCGCATCACGAACAACAGGCCCTGCTCGACTACGTGGTCGAACACTGGTATCCCGATTGCCGGGACAGGGTCGGCGGCGAAACGGATCCATCTACCATGGCCTGCCGGATGCTGGCCGCAGTGGCGCGGCGGACGGCGCGCCTGATGGCCCAGTGGCAGCTTGTGGGCTTCTGCCACGGGGTGATGAACACCGACAATATGTCCATCCTGGGGCTGACGCTGGATTATGGCCCGTACGGATTCATGGACGCTTTTCAGGCCGATCACATCTGCAATCACAGCGATACGGCCGGACGTTACGCCTGGAACGCCCAGCCGGCAGTGGCGCGCTGGAATCTGTACCGCCTGGCGGGCAGCCTGCGGGTGCTGGGCTGCGAGGTGCCCGCACTGGAATCCAGCCTGGCGTCCTTCGAGGCGGATTTCCTGGCGGCCTATCGCGACGGTCTGGCGCGCAAGCTGGGCCTGGATGCCTGGCGGGCGGATGATGCCGAACTCGAAGAAGGCTGGTGGGGCCTGCTGCATGCGCAGCGGGCCGATTTCACGCTGGCCTTTCGCCGGCTGGCGGATGTCGACCGGGATGCCGATGCCTGGTTGGCGCTGTTTGCCGATCCTGAGCCGGCCCGGGCCTGGCTGGACCGCTACCGGGTCCGGTTGGCGGAGCAGGGCGGGGACGCCGATGCGCGCCGGATCGCCATGCGTCAGGTCAACCCTGTCTATGTGCTGCGCAATCACCTGGCGCAGCGTGCCATCGAGGCGGCGCAGCAGGGCGATGCCACGGAGATCGATCGCCTGCTGACCGTGTTGCGGGATCCGTACACGGAGCGCCCGGGCTTCGAGTGCTACGCCTGTCCTCCCGCCGCTGGCGAACCGGTGGTGCCGGTGAGCTGTTCGTCCTGATGACCTGGCTCAAGCCAGCTGGATCGGGTGGGCCGTATCATGTGTGTGACTGGCTCCTTGGAGCGACGATGAGTCAGATGGGCATGAAAATCGGCGAACTGGCCCGCCAGGCCGGCGTGGGGATTGAAACGGTCCGTTACTACCAGCAACGCGGTTTGTTGCGCGTGCCGTCTCGTCCATCCGGGGCCTACCGCAATTACATAGCCGACGATGTGGACCGGATCGTCCGGATTCGCCTGTTGCGGACACTGGGGTTCACGCTGGAAGAGATCCGGGCGCTGCTGCAAGGCGAAACCCGGGCCTGCCTGGACGTACGCGAGGCCATCGAGCGGCAGATCCGTGCAACGCGCTGTGTGCTGCAAGACCTGCGCAGACGCTTGGGGCATCTGCAGGATGCGCTGGGCGGTGTGCCTTGCGAACAGAATCGCCGCTCCTGTGGCCTGGCCTGCCTGACAGGCCAGGCGGGCGGGCCTGCTGGACCACAGGGTGGTGCAGGGCCGGATCGTCACGAAGCGAGCGGATAATCCTCGATATACCTGGGCAGGCCGAACAGCCAGCCCTGGGCGCGGTGGATGCCCATGGATCTGAGTGCCTGCGCCTGGGCTTCGGTTTCGACGCCTTCGGTCGTGACTGTCAGCCCAAGGTCCTTGGCTAATCGGGCGAGATGCCGGATGACCAGCCGTGCTGCACCCGATGACTCGATGTGACGGATCAGGCTGTGGTCGATCTTGATGCCATCCAGCGGCAGTTCGATCAAGGACTTGAAATTGGCATAGCCGACGCCAAAATCATCCAGGTGGATCTGGATGCCGAGTGCGTGGATGGCCTGCAGGACCGGCTTGCAGCGCCCAGGTGCCAGCAGGGCGCGTTCAGTCAATTCGACGCTCAGTGCCATGCCGCCGCCCAGGCTTTCGGCCAGTTCAGTCAGCAAGGCAACGGTTTCCATGGACTCGGCGTCTGCGGCCGACAGATTGATCGACAACCGCGCCCCGGCGGGCAGGCGGCACAGGGCCCAGTCTTTGGCTGCCAGATGGCAGACGCACCGTGTGATGTCGCGGATGAGGCCGCCGTGTTCGGCCATCGGGATGAAGACGTCCGGCCCGATGCCTGCCTGGGGCCAGCGCAGCAGCGCCTCAAGTCCGATCGGCTTGCGGCTGCGCAGATCGATGATGGGTTGGTAGGCCAGGCGGAATTCCTGATTCTCCAGCGCGTGTCTCAGGGAAGCCAGGGGGCCGTGCGCGTTCCGGCCGATGTCCAGTATCTGGTTGATCTGCGCTGCGGGCGACAAGCTTTCCGCCTGGTTTCCTTGTGTGGTTTCTGCCATGCGGCGCGTCTTCGGGGCTGTGTTTCTGGTCAACTGTGTTTCTGGTCAACTGTGTTTCTGGTCAAATGATTTTGTTTACGGATAACATAGTCGTTAGCAAGTGTGACCATGGTTTTGTGATCGACCTGCATACCTGGCGTGCTGGTCCGAAGCCTTCATGAGTTCCTGATTGCCGTGGGCAATCTAACGTCCGTACCTGGGTACGGAATCAAGGAATTCATGAGGTGATGCATTGAACATCAGTCGTGCCGCAAAGCAGGCAGGCGTGAGCGTGGAGACCATTCGCTATTACCAGCGGCGTGGTCTGGTCGCCGTGCCGGAAAGAATCCTGGGGGCCCATCGGCGCTATTCCCAGGACATCGTCGAACGGATCTGCTTCATCAAGCGGGCCCAGGCCTGGGGGTTTTCCCTGGACGAAATCGCAGTGCTGTGCAAGCCGATTTCGGAAGTCAGCTGCGCCCAGGTCCAGGATCTCGTCCAGGAAAAAATCCGCTCTCTGCATACCCTGATCCAGGGGCTGGGCAAGACGGTCCAGGGCCTGGAATCCATTCTGTCCCAATGCCAGCGACAGAGAGATTGCGCGTCATGCCCATTGCGGGGAGGCCATCAGGCCCCCTGCAAGCCGGACAGCGCAACCATGGCGCCTTCCTGAAGCGCTGCAGGTCCCATGTCTTTTTCGGTGCGGAACTGACGTACGACGCCCAGCAGTTGGCGGGCCTGTTCGCTGAGGCTGGCTGCGGCGGCGGCCGATTCTTCGACCAGCGCGGCGTTTTGCTGCGTGATGTCGTTGAGCTGGCCGACAGCGGCATTGATCTGGCTCAGCCCGGAGGTCTGTTCGGCTGTGGCGGCGTCCACTGAATCGATCAGTTCGGCGACCTGCCGGATCTTGTCCACCAGCGAGCGGATTTCCGTGCCTGCCTGTTCGATGGCCTGGGCGCCGGCATCGGTGCGTTCCGCGCTTTTGGTGATCAGCGCCGTGATTTCACGGGCTGCTTGTGCGCTTTTCTGGGCCAGGGCGCGGACTTCGCCCGCCACGACGGCGAAGCCCCGGCCCTGTTCGCCCGCCCGGGCGGCCTCGACGGCGGCATTCAGCGCCAGGATGTTGGTCTGGAAGGCGATGCTGTCGATGACCTGCACGATGCCGGCCACCTCGTGCGAGACTTCCTGGATGCCCTGCATGGTCTGGACGATGGATTCGATGCGCTGACCACCTTGTTCTGCAGCCTGGCTGGCATCCGACGAAAACTGGGCCGCCTGGCGCATGGCCTGCGCCGTCGCGGCCACGGTGCTCGACAGCTGGTCCATGGCGGCGGCGGTTTCGGTGATGTCGGCGGCCTGCTGTTCCGTGCGCTGGGCCAGATCGGTGTTGCCCAGTCGGATCTGCTCTGACCCGCTGGCAATGTGGTCGCTGCCTGTTCTGACGGTGCCGACGATGCTGCGCAGCGAGGTTTGCATGTGCTGCATGGCCTGCATCACGCTGCCGGCGCTCGCGCGGGAGGTGTCGATCGGGGTGCCCAGCTGGCCTTCGGCGACGTCTCTGGCGACTTGCGCCACGTCTTCGGGTTCGCCGCCCAGCGCGCGGGACAGGCTGCGGGTGAGGGTCAGGCCGATCAGCAGGCCCAGCAGCACGCCGCCTGCCGTCAGGCCTGTGATGAGCCAGATCATGCGGGTATAGATTGCGGCGGTGTCCTGGCTCAGGGCTTCGGCCTGGTCCAGGCGATGCTGGATGAGGCGTGCCATCAGCGCATCCAGGCGATTGGCGGTGGGGACGACCTGGTTGTACAGGATGCCGACGGATTTCCGGGCCTGCTGGAGCGGTTCCGTGGGCAGGATGCTGGCGACCTGCATGATGTATTTTCGATATTCGCGGGATGCGGCCTGGGCCTCTTTCAGCAAACCGGATTCTTCGGGTGTCGTGAACGCGCGCGCGGCGCGTTGCAGGTTGGCGTCCAGATTGTCCAGGTGCCGCTGGACGGCCTGCAGCTGGGCATCCCGGATTTCAGCCGTGGGGGCCAGTGCGGCGATGCGGATGGCGCGTGCGTTCATCAGGAGTTGCTGATTGGCCTGTGCGGTGTCCCGCAGGCCGACAGTGTCGCGGTGATACATGGTCTCGGCCATGCGGTTGACTGATCGGGTGGCGTACAGGCCGATCGCGCCGATCAGGGCGGCAATGCCGCTGACGATGAGAAAGCCGCTGATGAGCCGGGTGGAAACGCGCATGGAGCGAAACTTGGTCATGATGGGTCCTTTTTGTCTCGTGTGTGTATCGTTCTGGGAAAGGGCCATTCGCCTGCAGTCTAGGGTCTGTACCGGACTACGGAGTCAAGGGGCTTGCCAGACGGCCCATCGATGGCAAAGATGCGATAATCGGCCGTGCGTGCTCCTGCGCACGCGTTCCTTCTGCCCTGGCCCTTGACGGGGCCCTCACGAGAATCTCCATCCATGTCCGGAAATACGCTCGGCCACCTGTTTCGTGTCACCAATTTCGGCGAATCCCATGGCCCGGCCATTGGTGCCGTCATCGATGGCTGCCCGCCGGGCATGGCCCTGTCCGAGGCGGACATCCAGGCCGAACTCGACCGGCGCAGGCCGGGCACTTCGCGTCACGTGACCCAGCGCCGCGAACCGGACACGGTGGAAATCCTGTCGGGCGTGTTCGAAGGGGTGACCACCGGCACGCCCATTGGCCTGCTGATCCGGAACACCGATGCGCGCAGCAAGGACTACAGCAATATTGCCGATACCTTCCGTCCCGGTCATGCCGACTATGCCTACTGGAAAAAATATGGTGTGCGCGACCCCCGTGGCGGAGGACGTTCCTCGGCGCGCCTGACCGCACCCACGGTGGCGGCTGGCGCGGTGGCGCGCAAATGGCTGCTGCAGGAATACGGTGTGCGCATCCGCGGCTACATGAGTCAGCTCGGGCCGATCCCGATCCCGTTCGAATCCTGGGACGCCGTTGCGCAAAATCCCTTCTACGCGCCCAATGCTGGCATCGTGCCGGAACTCGAGGATTTCATGGACCGCCTGCGCCATGATGGCGATTCCATTGGCGCCCGCATCGAGGTCACTGCCGAAGGCCTGCCCGCAGGCTGGGGGGAACCCATCTATGATCGCCTGGACGCGGACATCGCCCATGCCATGATGGGTCTGAATGCCGTCAAGGGGGTGGCGATCGGCTCGGGCTTCGATTGCGTGTCCATGCGCGGCTCCGAACATGGCGACGAACTTGGCCCCGACGGTTTCATGGGCAATCATGCCGGGGGCGTGCTGGGGGGGATTTCTTCCGGCCAGCCGCTGCGCGTGTCGCTTGCGGTCAAACCCACGTCCAGCATCCGCATCGAACGCCGTTCCGTGAACCGGGCCAACGAGCCGGTCATGGTGCAGACGCTGGGTCGCCACGATCCTTGTGTGGCGATCCGCGCCACACCCATTGCCGAGGCGCTGCTGGCCATCGTGCTGATGGATCATGCGCTGCGTCATCGGGGCCAGTGCGGCTGAACGATGCCATTCCGGGGTCATCATGAAACACACGAATACACGAGGGGTGCTGCGCGGGATCTCGCGTCCGGCGGTCGGGGTGGGGGTTGCGGTACTGTTGGCCGCCTGCGCCCAGGTGCAGACGACCCAGTCGGGGCTGGTGGGGGTGAACCGCACCCAGACCATGTCCACGCTGGTGTCCGAGGCCGAACTGAATCGCGAGGCGGCAGACCAGTATCGCCAGATTCTGGCCAAGGCCAGGGCCCAGGGTACCCTGGATAATTCGGCGGCGCAGACGAAACGGGTTCAAGCCATATCCCGCAGGCTCATCGCCCAGGTCGGCACGTTCCGGCCGGATGCGCGTCATTGGGCCTGGGAAATCCATGTGCTGAAATCGCCCGAGATCAATGCCTGGTGCATGCCGGGCGGCAAGATCGCGGTCTATACCGGCCTGCTGGAAAAAATCCAGCCGACGGATGCCGAACTGGCGGCAGTGCTGGGGCACGAAATCTCGCATGCCCTGCGCGAACACGCGCGCGAACAAGTCTCGCGCCAGATGGCCACCGGCATCGGCCTGTCGGTCCTGTCAGCCATCACCGGCAGCCAGGCCGTGGCCGATCTGGGTTCGTCGCTGACGCAGGTCATGTTCACCTTGCCCCACAGCCGATCCAATGAAACCGAAGCCGACCGCATGGGGGTGGAACTGGCCGCCCGGGCGGGTTACGATCCCCGCGCCGCCATCACCTTGTGGCAGAAAATGGAACGTGCCGGGGGCCAGGCGCCACCGGAAATCCTGTCCACCCATCCGTCATCGCAAAGCCGGATCGCAGACCTGCGACAGGCTTCCGACATCGTGCTTCCCCTGTATCAGGGGAAGACCCGCTAGGGCCTGTTCACCCTGATCAATCTGGTACCAGTTATCGCTGATACCAGGATAAGCGTTGGCCTTGTTCGAAAAAGTCACACTGGCATAATGAATTCAACACCTGCGCGCAGCGCGCGCAAGGCATTCATTGTTCGATTTCAGAGACCACGATCATGCCCCAAACCCTGTACGACAAACTCTGGGACGCCCATGTGGTGCACCAGGGGCCGGACGGCACCTGTCTGCTGTACATTGACCGCCATCTCGTCCACGAGGTCACCAGCCCGCAGGCCTTCGAAGGCCTGGAACTGGCTGGCCGCAAACCCTGGCGTGTTTCCGCCAATCTGGCCGTGGCCGACCACAACGTGCCTACGACGGCCCGCAGCGAGGGCATCCAGGACCCGGTATCGCGCCTGCAGGTCGAAACCCTGGACCGGAACTGCGAAATCCATGGCATCACCGAATTCCGCATGAATGATCGCCGCCAGGGGATCGTCCATGTGATCGGGCCGGAACAGGGCGCGACCCTGCCGGGCATGACCGTGGTCTGCGGTGATTCACATACCAGCACGCACGGCGCCATGGGGGCGCTGGCCTTTGGTATCGGGACTTCCGAGGTCGAGCACGTGCTGGCCACGCAGACGCTGCTGATGAAAAAGAGCCGCAGCATGCTGGTGCGGGTCGAAGGCAAGCTGCCCTTTGGCTGCACGGCCAAGGATCTGGTGCTCTACGTGATCGGCCAGATCGGCACGGCAGGCGGCACCGGCTATGCGATCGAATTCGGCGGCAGCACGGTGCGGGCGCTTTCCATGGAAGGGCGCATGACGGTCTGCAATATGGCCATCGAGGCCGGCGCCCGGTCAGGCATAGTGGCCGTGGACCAGACCACGATCGACTATTTCAAGGGCCGGCCCTACGCGCCCGAGGGCGAGGATTGGGATCGGGCCGTGGCGTACTGGCACACCCTGCATTCCGATCCGGGTGCGGTCTTTGACCGTGTAGTCGAGATCGATGCCGCGCAGATCGCGCCTCAGGTCAGCTGGGGAACCTCGCCCGAAATGGTCGTGCCGATCGATGCCCGGGTGCCCGACCCGGACAAGGAAAAGGACGATGTCCGCCGCAGCGGCATGGAGCGCGCATTGCAGTACATGGGGCTCGAGCCCAATATGCCCATGACCGATATCCGCGTGGATCGTGTGTTCATCGGGTCCTGCACCAATGCCCGCATCGAGGACCTGCGCGCTGCTGCCGCAGTCGCCAAGGGCCGCCGGGTGGCTGCCAATGTGCGTCAGGCCATGGTCGTGCCGGGTTCGGGACTGGTCAAGGCCCAGGCCGAGCGCGAAGGCCTGGACCAGATCTTTCTGGCCGCCGGATTCGAATGGCGCGAGCCGGGCTGTTCGATGTGCCTGGCCATGAACGCCGACCGGCTGGAACCGGGCGAACGCTGCGCCTCGACCTCGAATCGCAATTTCGAGGGCCGTCAGGGGCAGGGGGGGCGCACCCATCTCGTCAGTCCCGCCATGGCCGCCGCTGCCGCGGTGGCCGGTCATTTCGTCGATATTCGCCGCCTGGGCTAGGAGTCGTCATGCAAGCCTTCACTACGCACAAGGGCCTGGTGGCCCCCCTGGACCGGGAAAACGTCGACACCGACCTGATCATCCCCAAGCAGTTCCTCAAATCCATCAAGCGCACCGGCTTCGGGCCGAACCTGTTCGATGAACTGCGCTATCTGGATCACGGCGAGCCCGGCATGGACAACAGCCGGCGCCCACTGAACCCGGATTTCGTACTCAACCAGCCGCGCTACCAAGGCGCCTCGATCCTGCTGGCACGCAAGAACTTCGGCTGCGGATCCAGCCGGGAGCACGCCCCCTGGGCCCTGCAGCAGTATGGTTTTCGCGCCATCATCGCGCCATCGTTTGCGGACATCTTCTTCAACAACAGCTTCAAGAACGGCCTGTTGCCCATCGTGCTGCCGGATTCCCAGGTGGCGCGCCTGTTCGACGAGGTCAAGGCCTTTCCCGGCTATGCCCTGACCATCGATCTGGAACGCCAGCGCGTGGTCACGGCCAGCGGCGAAGAACTGTCTTTCGAGGTCGATGCCTATCGCAAGGAATCGCTGCTCAAGGGACTGGACGAAATCGGCCAGACGCTGCTGCGCGCAGACATGATCCGCGCCTTCGAGGCCGACCGTCTGGCCCGTCATCCCTGGCTGGTTCGTCAGAATCCCGGCGACCGCTGATCTTTTCATTGTCTCTTCAACGGAATTGTTCATGACATCTCGCATCGCAGTCCTGCCGGGTGACGGCATCGGCCCGGAAATCATCGAGCAGGCGGTGCGCGTGCTGCGCGCGCCGGCCTTGGGGCTGGACCTGGAACTGTCCGAAGCGCCGGTGGGCGGCGCTGCCTATGCCGCCCAGGGCCATCCCCTGCCCGAAGGCACGCTGGCTTTGGCCAAACAGTCCGATGCCGTGCTGTTCGGCGCCGTGGGCGACTGGAAATACGACAAACTGGAACGCGCCCTGCGCCCAGAACAGGCTGTGCTGGGCCTGCGCAAGGCCCTGGGCCTGTTTGCCAATCTGCGCCCGGCGATCCTGTACCCGGAATTGGCCAACGCCTCGTCGCTCAAGCCCGAAATCGTGGCGGGCCTGGATATCCTGATCGTGCGCGAATTGACGGGCGATATCTACTTTGGTCAGCCGCGCGGCGTGCGCACGCTGGAGGACGGCCCATTCGCGGGCGAACGCCAGGGCTACGACACGATGCACTACGCTGAATCCGAAATCCGCCGGATCGCCCATGTGGCCTTCCAGGCCGCCGCGCAGCGCCAGGGTCGGCTGTGCAGCGTGGACAAGGCCAATGTGCTGGAAACCTCTCAGTTCTGGCGCGACATCATGATCGACGTGGCCCGCGAATATCCCAAGGTCGAACTCTCCCACATGTACGTGGACAATGCTGCCATGCAACTGGTGCGCGAACCCAAGGCATTCGACGTGGTGGTGACCGGCAATCTGTTCGGCGACATCCTGTCGGACGAGGCCGCGATGCTGACGGGTTCCATCGGCATGCTGCCCTCTGCATCGCTGAATGCCAGCCGCCAGGGCTTGTACGAGCCCAGCCACGGCTCGGCGCCGGACATCGCCGGACAGAACATTGCCAACCCCCTGGCGACCATCCTGTCGGCCGCCATGATGCTGCGCTATTCCCTGGACGCGGCCCCGGCCGCCGAGCGGATCGAGGCCGCAGTGCAAGCGGTACTGGCTCGGGGCCTGCGTACGGCGGACATCCACGAGGCCGGCACCACACGGGTTTCGACCTCGGAAATGGGTGATGCCGTGCTGATGGCATTAAACTGAGGCATTACACTAAACGTTCATATATCCACTTTCAAGGTTCAGGCAGGAATTCTATGGCTCAGGCAGTCGGTTTGGTCGGTTGGCGCGGGATGGTCGGTTCGGTGCTCATGCAGCGCATGCGCGACGAAAAGGACTTCGATCTGTTCGAACCGGTCTTCTTTTCCACCAGCAATGCGGGTGGGGCGGCGCCGTCGTGGGCGGCGGGTGCAGGCCCTTTGCAGGATGCCCACGATATCGACGCTCTGCGCAAGCTGCCGATCATCGTCACCGCTCAGGGCGGGGATTACACCTCCAGCGTCTATCCGAAACTGCGTGCCGCTGGCTGGACCGGCCTGTGGATCGACGCGGCCAGCACCCTGCGCATGAAAGACGATGCCATCATCGTCCTGGATCCGGTCAATCGTCCGGTGATCGATGCCGCCCTGCAGCGCGGCGTGCGTGATTTCATTGGGGGCAACTGCACGGTCAGCTGCATGCTGATGGGCCTGGCCGGCCTGTTCAAGGCCGACATGGTCGAATGGATGAGCTCCATGACCTATCAGGCGGCTTCGGGCGGCGGCGCGCGCCACATGCGCGAACTGCTGACCCAGTTCGGATTGCTCAACCAGGCGGTGGGCGCGCAGCTTGCCGATCCGGCCTCGGCCATTCTCGACATCGACCGGGGCGTGTTGCAGGCGCAGCAGAATCCCGATCTGCCCCAGGAAAATTTCGGGGTCCCCCTGGGCGGCAGCCTGATCCCCTGGATCGACAAGGATCTGGGTAACGGCATGTCGCGCGAGGAATGGAAAGGCGGCGCCGAAACCAACAAGATTCTCGGGCGCGGCCCAGGCTTCGGTACCGACCCGGTCCCGGTCGATGGCCTGTGCGTGCGGATCGGCGCCATGCGTTGCCACAGCCAGGCGCTGACCATCAAATTGCGGCGCGACATCCCCCTGGACGAAATCAACGATGCCGTGCGCACCGGCACTCAATGGTCCCGTCTGGTGTCCAACGATCGCGAGTCCTCCATGCGGGACCTGACCCCCGTCGCCGTGACCGGCACGCTGAACATTCCTGTGGGGCGCTTGCGCAAGATGTCGATGGGGCCTCAGTATCTCAGCGCCTTCACGGTCGGCGATCAGTTGCTGTGGGGGGCCGCAGAACCCCTGCGCCGCATGCTGCGCATTGCCCTGGGTGAACTCTGAGCGAAAACACATGGAAAAAAATCCCCGCCTCATGTCTTCGATTTGCCTTTGCAGTCCTGCCCGCAGGGCCAGGCCTGCTTCCAGGCGCATCCGCCGGGCCGCTGGCGTTCTGGCGCTGGCTTTTCTGACGGGTGGGGCCGTTCAGGCCGCGACTTTCGGTCACGCGCGCCTGGCTTCAGGGGCGGGTGAGCCCTTGTTGATCCTGGTCCCGGTCTCTGGCCTGACGGACGCCGATCTGCAGGCGCTGTCGGCCCGGCCCGCACCGGCTGCCGACTGGGCCCAGGCAGGCTTGACGCCCCCGGTTCCGCTCGACAGTCTGTCCGTTTCCGTGGATACCGCCGCCCAGCCGGATGGGCGCCGCGTGCTGCGAATTGGTTCGGGGCAGGCTTTTACCGGAAATCTGGCCGATCTGCTGCTGGACGTGCGCACGGCCACGGGCGAACAGCGCTATCAGGTGTCTTTGATCGCATCGGGTCCCGCACGCACAGCGGCGGCTTCCGGCCCGGTCCAGGCAGCCGGGCAGGGGGCTTCGGCCGCCGCCGTGAGGGCAGCCGCGCCCCATGCCAGTACCCGGCGGGTGCCGGCTGGTGCGATCGCCGTGCGGCGGGGCGATACGATGTTTGCCATCAGCCGCCGCCATGCGGTCGATGGGGTATCCATCTACCAGTTGATGATGGCCTTGCAGCGTGCCAATCCGCAGGCGTTCATCCGGGGCAACGTCAATCTGGTGCGTGCCGGCGCATCGCTGGCCGTGCCTGACATCAACGAGATGCTGTCGATCTCCGATGCCGAGGCTCGCCGCCAGTTCCAGGACCAGGCGGTGGCTTTCGCGCAGATGCGTGGACGGCTGGCGAGTGGAGCCGCGTCAGCAAGTGCCGGACAGGCTGCGGCGGGAACGGTTTCGTCCGCTGAATCACGAGCGGACGCCCGACCTGCCGGTGCGGCGGGTGATCGCTTGCGCCTGAGCGAGTCCAGCCAGCAGAACGGCACCGATGCGGCTGCCGACGCCCGCACGGCACGCGGGCATGCCCTGAAAGACGCCGAAACCCGGGTCAGTCAGCTGCAGGACAACGTTGAGCATTTGAATCAGGCGCTGCAATCCCAGGGCAAGGCCGCGAGCAATGCCGTTGCCCAGGGTGCCGAGGCCATTGGGCATTCGATCCAGGAAATCGCCAGTGCGATCAGCGAGGCCAGCCAGGACGCCGCCGCCCAGGCCGCTGAGGCCTCGTCTGCGGACGGGGCGCCTGCTGGCGCAGCGGGTGCCCTTGGTGCGGGGGCGGGCCCGGCCAGCAACGGCCCCGGAAGCCTTGCTGCGCCCACTGCCAGCGCCGCCAGCCCGGCAGTCCAGGAGGCCGAACTGCAGCCATCCGAGCATGCCCAGGATCGAGCATCCTGGCTGCAGGACCATCTGCTGGGGGTGATGACGGGTCTGCTGGCCCTGATCGTGTTCATCATTGCCTGGCTGCTGAGACGGGCCAATGCCGCCCGGGACGAAGCGCTTCCGCAGGTGACGGAATCCATGGTGCGCGAACGGCTGCAGGACATCGATCTGAACCTCGATTCGGCCGAATCACGCCCGCCGCAGTCTTGATCGATCAGGCG
>NZ_JAVERO010000041.1:0-16567 GCF_034007085.1 Castellaniella sp.
TCGGCCGTGCTGGGGCTGTCCGATGCCTGAGCCGTGTGCGGCTGTGGCCCTGTCAGAATCCGGCCCCGAGCAGATCCTGGAAGCCGCCCAGCGGCTGGCCCAAGGTCGGCTGGTGGCCTTTCCGACAGAGACGGTCTATGGCCTGGGGGCGGATGCCGAAAATCCCGAGGCCGTTGCGCGCATCTATGCCGCCAAACGGCGGCCCGCCAACCATCCTGTCATCGTTCATTTGTCCCCCGAGACGGACCCTGGCTATTGGGCGGCTGTGGTCCCGCATCAGGCCCGGCGGTTGATGGCGGCTTTCTGGCCGGGGCCGTTGACGCTGATCCTGCCACGCGCGGCCCGTATTCCGGACGCTGTCAGCGGCGGACAGGACAGCATCGGCCTGCGATGCCCCTCGCATCCCGTGGCGCAGCGTCTGCTGCATGCGTTCGCGCACCTCAAGCCGCATGGCAGCGGCGGCGTGGCGGCGCCATCGGCGAATCAGTTTGGCCAGGTTTCTCCCACATGCGCGGAGCATGTGCGCAGCGAATTTCCACATCTGGATGAGCAGGCGCTGATGATCCTCGAAGGCGGCGCCTCGGACGTCGGCATCGAGTCCACGATCCTGGATCTGTCGCGGCTTGACCAGGGCATCGGCCCTGTGCTGCTGCGGCCCGGCCAGGTGACGGCGGTGCAGATTGCCGAAGTGCTGGGCGAGTCGCCGGCCTTGCCCGATGCTGCGGCGCCTCGGGTGTCGGGCGCGCTCAAGGCGCACTACGCGCCACGCACCCCGGTGTCCTTGATCACCATTGGTGCCCTGGCGGACTGGATCGAGGGGCGTCAGGCCCCGGTGGCAGGCCGACGCCTGGCGGTTGTCGTGCTGGAAGACGCGCCGGGCGCGGCGCCTGCGGGCGTGGACTGGATTGTCCTGCCGGCTGATCCGGTGGTCTACGCACGCCGGCTGTATGCGCTGCTGCGTGATCTGGACGAGGCCGGCTATGATCGGATTCTGTTGCAACGTCCCCCCGCCGGTCCGGCCTGGCAGGGGATCAATGACCGTATTGCGCGGGCCGCTGCTGCGTTCGCCTAAGAACGCCTTGAACTGGCCCGCTGCCGTTTTCGGGAGCATGAGCGATGAAATTCAGGGAACTCGAACCTGGCCAGGTGATCTGTCATGGCCCAGTCACGGTGGACGAAGCCGAGATGCTGGCATTTGCGCGTGCCTATGATCCGCAGTGGTTTCACATCGATGCCGAGCGCGCCCGTGAAGGCCGCTGGGGGGGGCTGATCGCCAGTGGCTGGATGACTTGTGGATTGGCCATGCGCATGGCCACCGAGGCCGTCCTGCATGATTCCGAGTCCTTCGGTTCGCCCGGGCTGGAACGCTTGCGCTGGATCGCGCCCGTGCGGCCGGGCGACCGGCTGCGCCTGGAGGCCACGGTGGACAGCAAGCGGGTATCGGCCACGCGGGCCGACCTGGGGATCGTCCGCTGGACCTGGCGGCTGTACAACCAGGATGATGTCCAGGTGTTCGAGACCGAGGCCACCAATCTGTTCGATCTGGGTGCCGCGTAGGATCCGGCGGCGCGGCGCCTGTCAGCGGAACACCACGGTGCGCTGCCCGTTGAGCAGGATGCGGTGTTCGACGTGCCAGCGCACGGCGCGGGACAGCACCACGGATTCGATGTCGCTGCCGATGCGCGTCAGGTCTTCGGGTCCCATGGCATGGTCCACGCGTTCGATGTCCTGTTCGATGATGGGGCCTTCGTCCAGGTCCTCGGTCACGTAGTGTGCCGTGGCCCCGATCAGCTTCACACCGCGCGCATGGGCCTGGTAATACGGCCGGGCGCCCTTGAAACCGGGCAGGAAGCTGTGGTGGATGTTGATGGCGCGGCCTTCCAGGGCGCGGCACAACGCGGGTGAAAGAATCTGCATGTAGCGCGCCAGGACCACCAGATCGACGTGTTCGCGTTCGACCAGATCCAGGATCTGCGCTTCTTGCGCGGCACGGGTCTCGGCCGTCACGGGCAGGTGATGAAAGGGCAGGCCGTGGGACTGCGCCAGCGCGCGGAAATCCGTGTGGTTCGAGACCACGCCGACGACTTCTGCCGGCAACTGGCCGGCGCTGACCCGGAACAGCAGGTCATTCAGGCAATGCCCCTGGCGGCTGACCAGCACCAGCAGCCTGGCCTTGCGGGTGGTGTCATGGAACTGGCATTGCATCTCGAAACGTTCGGCGATGCCGGCGAAATCGTCCGCCAGGGATGCGACCGGTTCGGCGACGGGCAAGGCGAAATGGACCCGCAGGAAAAACCGCGATGAATCCGGGTCGCCGAACTGCTGGGCGTGAACGATGTTGCCGTGATGGGTCAGCAGCCAGCTGCTGACGGTGTGGACGATGCCCATGCGATCAGGGCAGGATAGGGTCAGGATGTAGTCGTGCATGGTGTCTGTCGCAGGCGGTGTGGGCCTGGAGAAGTCGCGCGGGTGCCCTGTCTGGTGGATCCGTACTGAATCAGCCGGGCAGGACATCAGTTACGGGAAAGCGGCTCGCTGCCGGGGGTCAGTTCGAAATCGCCCGCATGATAGATCAGGGGCGACAGCAACTGGCGGTGGCAATGTTCGACCTGACCGACGAAAATCGTGTGGTCGCCGGCTTCGTGGCGCTGGGTGTTGTGGCATTCGAACCAGGCGGCGCAGCGGGGATCGGCCAGCATCAGGGTGCCGTTGGGCGCGCGGTCCAGCGCCTGGCCGGTGAATCGATCGGCTTGCGGCCCCTTGGCGAAGCGCCGCGCCAGATCCACCTGACCAGCGGACAGCACATGGATGACGTAGCGGTTCAGGGTCTTGAAAGCCGCCAGGGACGAGGCCGTGTGCGTCAACGTCCACAGCACCATGGGCGGCGTCAACGAGACCGAACTGAAGGAACTGATCGTCAGGCCCAGCGGGGTGCCGGTGTCGGGATGTTCTGCCGTGATGACGGTGACGCCGGTGGGGAAACGGCCCAGCGCCGAGCGGAAATACAGGGCCGGGAAGTCGGCAGGGGTGGGTTGTGGGCGCATGGGGATTCAGGGCGCGATGCGGTCCAGCGTCCAGTCGCCCTCGGCATCGCGCGAGTAGACCAGTCGATCGTGCAGGCGCGAAGGCCGGCCTTGCCAGAATTCGACGCGGGTGGGTTCCAGGCGGTAGCCGCCCCAATGAGGCGGGCGGGCGGGGTCCTCGCCCAGTGTCTTGCTGAGTTCGGCTACGCGTTCGGCCAGGGCTTCGTGGGTGATGGGCTGGCTTTGGGGGGATGCCCAGGCGCCGATGCGCGACCCCAGGGGCCGGCTGGCGTAATAGGCGTCGGATTCCGCTGCCGACACGGGGCTGACAGGGCCTTCGATGCGGACTTGCCGTTCAAGTTCGGGCCAGAAGAACAACAATCCGGCCTGGGGGTTGGCGTTCAGTTCCAGGCCCTTGCGGGACTGGTAGTTGGTGTAGAACACGAAGCCCCGCTTATCGAAATCCTTGAGCAGGACGATGCGCGCCGAAGGCCGGCCCGCCGTATCGGCCGTTGCCAGGGTCATCGCGGTTGGTTCGCGGACCTCGCTGTGCAGGGCCTGCTGGAACCAGTGGTCGAATTGGGTGTAGGGGTCGGCGGCTGCGGCGGATTCGAGCAGTTCGAACTTCTGGTAGGTCTGGCGGATATCGGCGATGGACATGGCGTTTTGATCAGGAAATGAGGTCAGAGGGGGCACGCAGTAAACGCGCAATGGTGCGCAGGCGGCGGTCCGTGATGCCGGCCGCGTCCAGGGCATCGGCCGTTTGCAGCACGTATTCGGTACAGGATCCGTAACGTCCGTACCCCTGGCGCACGATGGCGACGGTTTCTTCGATGGACAGGCCCGTGACGTAGCCTTCGTCCTGGCGGTCCGTGGTGAAGACCAGGCCGGATACGGGGCCGGATGATGTGTGGCAGTTCAGCCAGCGCGGGATATAGGATGCGCTGGGCATTTCACGCTGCCAGAGGGGGCCCATGATATCGGGCACCCGGGCGCTGGCGATCCGGTAGGTGGTGCCTTCGCATGAGCCGCCCAGGTCCAGGCCGAAGACCAGGCCGGGGCGTTCGGGCGTCCCACGGTTGATGCGCGACCACAGGCACAGGGCGCGGTGATAGCCGTAGATGTGTGCACGGCGTGATTCCAGGTAGTCGAATTCTGGTCGCCAGATCAGAGAACCGTAGCCGAACACCCACAGGTCGGAATGGCCATCCCAGTGTTTCAGGGTGTGTTCAATGGAGGCCTGGTGCCAGGCGGCGTCGCGCAGATGAAAGGCTTCCGGCGGAGGCGGAAGCTGGCTGGCGCGGGCGGCGGGCGTGTTCACGAGGAGCGGGCGATGTTTGAGATGGAAACAAGCTTGTATTGTAGAGGACTTGCGCAGAGGGGGCGCCTGCGCAGACGGCCTTGGCTAAAATGAAACGTTTCCCTTGGTACCCGTTGCCGTGATGCCTGATTTCCCGCCTGCCGCCCCCCATGCTGCCGATGCCGACGCTGCGCGCCGTTTTGGCGGGCTGGACCGTTTGTACGGCGATGGTGCCCGGCGGGCGCTGGCGGCAATGCACGTGGTCGTGGCCGGCATTGGCGGTGTCGGCGCCTGGTGCGCAGAAGCCCTGGCCCGTTCGGGGGTGGGGGCGTTGACGCTGGTGGACCTGGATCACGTGGCCGAATCCAACATCAATCGCCAGGTCCATGCCCTGGGCAGTACCCTGGGACAGGCCAAGGTCGCCGCCATGGCGGACCGCATCCGCGACATCAATCCGGGCTGCCGCATCGTGTGCATCGATGATTTCATCGGTCCGGACAATGTGGCTGCCATTCTGTCGGGGACGCCTGGCGTGCTGCTGGATTGCACCGATCAGGTAGCCGCCAAGATCGCCATGATCCTGCAGGCCCGCACGGCGGCCTGGCCGCTGCTGGTGTGCGGCGGGGCGGGTGGCAAGACGGATCCGCTGGCCTTGCGGGCGGGGGACTTGTCGCTGGCGGCGCATGATGCCTTGCTGGGCCGGGTGCGCCAGGAACTGCGCCAGCGCCATGGCTACCCCAAGGGCGGGACGGCAGGCGGCAAGCCGCGCCGCCGGGTGCCGCGCATGGGGGTGCATTGCCTGTGGTTCGAGCAGCCGGTGGTGCTGCCTTCGGCCTGGGTGCGTGAGGCGTCGGCGGCGGGGCGCGCGACTGATGTGGCGGCGGACCAGGGTTCCGTCGCGACCATGGCCGCACCGCAGGGCCTGTCCTGCGCAGGTTATGGTTCAGCCGTGGCGATCACGGCCACCATGGGCATGGCGGCAGCCGATTGGGCGATCCGGCAGGGGCTGGCGGCCTAGTATCCTGCCTGGTGAATTCCAGTCTTTACTTGTTCAGGGCTTCCCTGGCTGCGCATCCAGCCAACCGCGCAAGGCGTTCGATACCCGCAGGGCCGGGGCCTGGCGCAGGTCGGTCAGACTCAGCCGCGCTTCGCGTGCCGCGCCTGCGTCCAGCAGGGCCTGGCGCTGCACGCCGGGCAGCAGGCCGCAGGCCAGGGGCGGGGTCAGCCAGACGCCATCCGTGCCTTGGACATAGATCGTGCTGCGGCTGCCTTCGCACAGTTCGCCGGCGCTGTTGCAGAAAATCAGGTCGAAATACTCGGGATGGACGTGCAGCCAGCGCTGTGCTGCTGCAAAACGAGGGCGGTGGGTCGTCTTGTGCCGCAGCCAGGGATCGTGTGCATCCAGCACCGCGTCCGGCCCCAGAACGTCCGCCGCCCAGGCAAGGCGGACCGGTTCGAGCGTCGGCGGCAGCGGCGCGGCCTCCAGGGACAGCCGGCCATCGACCGCCAGCAGCAGGCGCAGGCGCTGCGGCGCGCTGGCGGGTGGCGTGTCTGTGCCGGTGCGCGCAAGGGCGGCTTCGCCCGCTGCCAGGCCCCGGATCTGCCCAGTCATCCAATCATCCAGCGCGTTTGCATCCAGCGGATAGCCCAGCGCCCGGGCGGATGCCAGCAGCCGCGCCCGGTGGCCAGGCCAGAGCGCGACCTGGCCGCGTTCCAGCCGCATGGTTTCGATCAGGTCGGGGGCGAGCCGCTGGATTTCGCTAGTGGGGGGCACGGGCAGTGCCGGGTCGGACGGGCTCAGTCCAGATCCAGGATGCGGGCTTTCCACAGGCATTCCTCCCATTCGTCGGCGGCCCGGGAATCGTACACGATGCCGCCGCCTACGCCGAATTCGGCCTGGCCGGCGCGCAGTTCGATGGTGCGGATGGCGACGTTGAGGGAAAAATCCCCATTCGGGGCCAGCCAGCCGACGCTGCCGCAGTAGATGCCGCGACGGCGGGCTTCCAGTGTCCGGATGGCGCGCATGGCGGCGATCTTGGGTGCGCCCGTGATCGAGCCACAGGGAAACAGGGCTCGCAGCACTTCGGACAGCGGGGCGTCCGGTGCTTCGGCTTCTACGGTGGACGTCAGGGTCCAGACTGAAGGATAGGCCTCCAGGCTGAACAGGGCCGGCACGCGCACGCTGCCGGGTACGGCAATGCGGCCCAGGTCGTTGCGCAGCAGGTCCACGATCATCAGGTTTTCCGCGCGATTCTTGACACTGCGTTGCAGTGCTTCGGCGGCCTGCCGGTCCCAGGCGGGATCGGCGTGGCGTGGGGCGGTGCCTTTCATGGGCCGCACGCGCAGGCGCGTGCCCTCGCGGGCCACGAACAGTTCGGGTGACAGAGACAAGACCCAGCGTTCGCCGTCGCGCACGCAGGCGGCGTGGGCGACGGGATGGCGGCTGGCCAGATGGGTATAGGCCCGCAAGGGGTCCAGGCCGGGAGTCCAGCGCAGGCGCAGGGGCAGGGTGTAGTTGATCTGATAGTAGTCGCCCCGGGCGATGCCGGCGCGCACGGTTTCGATGGCCTGGGCATGCTGTTCGCGGGATACCATCGGCTGGGGGGCCGGATCCCAGTGCGAGTCGCCGCCGGGTGCCTCGGGCTGCACGCAGGGCCCGTGTTCGGCGTGTGCGTAGACCAGCGCGCTCAGGCGGGGCAGTGGGTCGCGTGCGTCCCGGTCGGCGGGGTCGGCGGCTTCGGGGGCCAGCCATTCGCCCAGTTCGTAGTCCAGTAGCAACGCAATCCAGCGTCCCGACTGCCGGGCGGCCTCGATGGCGTCCCAGGCGGCGGGCAGTTCCGCACGGTGGTGGACGGCGATGCGCGCGATCGGATCAGACAGCCGCAGCGAGCGATCCGCCAGCCGGTTTTCGAACAGGCAGGTCATCAGGCCCCCACGGCGCTGCGCGCATGTCCGGCTGCGAGAAATTCCGCCAGAATCCGTCCCGTATGCGTCGGGCTGGCGCAGAGCTGCTCGGGGCTGCCCTGGGCGACGACACGGCCCCCCTGGTCACCGCCTTCGGGGCCCAGGTCTACGATCCAGTCGGCCTCGGCGATGACATCCAGATTGTGCTCGATGACCACGACGGTATGGCCTGCGTCCACCAGCCGGTGCAGCACGCGGATCAGCTTTTCCACGTCTGCGGTGGACAGGCCCACCGTCGGTTCGTCCAGCACGTACAGCGTGTGCGGCACGCGCGAGGCGCGGCCGGTGCGCAGCACGCCCTCGTCCAGATGCGCCTTGGTCAGTTCGGTGACCAGCTTGATGCGCTGGGCTTCGCCGCCGGACAGCGTCGGCGAAGGCTGGCCCAGCGTCAGGTAGCCCAGGCCCACGTCCTGCATCAGTTGCAGTGCACGGGCAATGCGGCGGTGCGCGGAAAACTGGCCGATGGCGTTGTCGACTTCCATGCGCAGCACCTCGCCCGCGCTGCGGCCATTCCATTGCACGCCGAGGGTTTCCTGGTTGAAGCGCGCGCCGTGGCAGGCGTCGCACGGCACCTTGACGTCCGGCAGGAAGCTCATCTCGATGGTGCGCATGCCCTGTCCTTCGCATTCCGGGCAGCGGCCGTCGCCGGTGTTGAAAGAAAAGCGCGAGGCCGTCCAGCCGCGCAGCCGTGATTCGCGCGTGCCGGCATAGAGTTTGCGGATGTCGTCCCAGAAGCCTACGTAGGTGGCCGGGCAGGACCGGGGCGTCTTGCCGATGGGCGTCTGGTCGACTTCCAGCACGCGGTCGATGGCCTGCCAGCCGTGGATCGTCCGGCAACCCTGCCAGGGACCGTTCTGGTGCTGGCCGACCCGGCGCGCCAGGTTGTCCAGCAGCACGTCGCGCGCCAATGTGGACTTGCCCGAACCCGAGACTCCGGTGATGACGCTCAGCCGTCCCAGCGGGATGCGCGCGTTCGCCTGGCGCAGGTTGTGCAGCGTGGCGTCCTCGATGTCCAGGCTGGGGGTGGCGGCGTCCACGGGTCGGCGCCCATTCATGGGATGGACCAGGGGTTCACGCAGGTAGCGTCCGGTGACCGAGGCCGGGTTGCGGGCGATTTCATTGACCGTGCCCTGGGCCACGACCATGCCACCGCGCACGCCGGCTCCGGGGCCGATGTCGATCACGTGGCCGGCGCGGCGGATGGTGTCCTCGTCGTGCTCGACCACCACCAGGGTGTTGCCGTTGCCTTCCAGGCGGCTTAGCGCATCCAGCAGGATGCGGTTGTCACGTGGGTGCAGGCCGATGGTGGGTTCGTCCAGCACATAGCACACGCCCTGCAGGTTCGAGCCCAGCTGCGCCGCCAGGCGGATGCGCTGGGCTTCGCCGCCCGACAGGGTCGGGGCGGCCCGATCCAGGGCCAGGTAGCCCAGGCCCACGTCCATCATGAAGTCCAGGCGGCTGCGGATCTCGGCCAGGATGTCGCGGGCGATTTCGGCTTCGCGGCCCTGGGCGCCCAGGCCCAGGAAAAAGCGCTGGGCGTCGCTGACGGGCATCGAGGCCAGTTCGGCGATGGACCGGCCGCGCCAGAGAAAGGCCCGCGCCACACGGTTCAGCCGCTGGCCCTGGCATTGTGGGCAGGGCTGTGGCTGGCCGGAAGTCTCGTCCAGCCAGACGGATTCTTCGCCGGTCTGGTCTGCGGTAAAGCCGGTCAGTTGCAGGCCGGTACCGTAGCAGCCTGGACACCAGCCATGGCGTGAATTGTAGGAAAACAGGCGCGGGTCGGGTTCCGGGAAGCTGGTGCCGCAGCTCGGGCATGCGCGTTTGATGGAAAAAGTCAGCAGGCGGGGGTCGGGGGCCAGGCCGGCGGCGCGGCGGGCTTCGATCGTGGCCGGGCCTGGCGCGGTCAGGCCGGCCAGCACGCGGAAGCTGCCATGGCCCAGCGCCAGGGCCGCACGCACGGCCTCGCGCAGGCCGGCCTCGTCGCGCAGGTCCACGATCAGATCGCGGACCGGCAGCTCGATCGTGTGTTCCTGGTAGCGGTCCAGTCGCGGCCAGGGAGCGACCGGGATGAAGGCGCCATCCACGCGCAAATGGGTGTATCCATGTGAAGCCGCCCATTTCGCCAGGTCGGTGTAGTAGCCCTTGCGCGCCACCACCAGCGGTGCCAGCAGGCCGATGTGTTCGCCGGCATGGTCGCGCAGCAGCTGGGCGACGATCTGTTCCGGTGTTTGCGGCGCCACGGGGACATTGCAGTCCGGGCACATCTGGGTGCCCAGGCGCACGTACAGCAGGCGCAGGAAATGGTGAATCTCCGTCATGGTGGCGACGGTGGACTTGCGCCCCCCCCGGCTGGTGCGCTGTTCGATGGCGACGGTCGGCGGGATGCCGTAGATCGCATCCACGTCCGGCTTGCCGGCCGGCTGCACGATGGCGCGCGCGTAGGCGTTCAGGGATTCCAGGTAGCGCCGCTGGCCCTCGTTGAACAGGATGTCGAAGGCCAGGGTGGATTTGCCGGAACCCGAAACCCCGGTGATGACCGTGAAGGCATTGCGCGGGATGTGGACGTCGATGCCTTTCAGATTGTGCTCGCGGGCATTCAGGATGTGGATGTCCGGGCTGCTTGCCGTTGCGGGCAGGCGCGGCGCGGGTTCACGCAGGGTCAGCGCCGGATGGTCGATCTGGTGCGCGTAGTCGGACAGCGCCCGGCCGGTGTGGGAATCCGGATGGCGCATCAGGGTTTCCGGCGTGCCTTCCGCCACGATGTGGCCGCCCTGGTCGCCGCCGTCGGGCCCCAGGTCCACGACCCAGTCGGCGGCCCGGATCACGTCCAGATTGTGCTCGATGATCAGCAGCGAATGACCGGCGGCCAGCAGCTTGCGGAAGGCCCGCATCAGGCGGGCGATATCGTCGAAATGCAGGCCCGTGGTGGGTTCGTCGAACAGCAGCAGGCTGCCTTTCAGCGCCCCTCGGGGCGCCCGCGAACGCGCGGCCTCGGCCAGGTGGCCGGCCAGTTTCAGGCGCTGGGCCTCGCCGCCCGACAGGGTGGGCACGGGCTGGCCCAGGCGCACGTATTCCAGGCCCACGTCGGCCAGGGGCGCCAGGCCCCACTGCACGTCACGCAGGCCCTTGAAAAAGTCCAGCGCTTCGCTCACGGTCATGTCCAGGACTTCGTCGATCGAGGCGCTGCGGCCCAGGTGTTCGATGCGCACCTCCAGTACCTGGGGGCGGAAGCGGCGGCCATCGCAGTCCGGGCAGCGCAGGTACACGTCCGACAGGAACTGCATCTCGACATGTTCGAAGCCGGTGCCGCCGCAGCCAGGGCAGCGGCCATCGCCGGTGTTGAAGCTGAAGGTGCCGGCGGTATAGCCGCGTTCCTGGGACAGTGCGGCGGTGGCGAACAGTTTGCGGATGGCGTCGAAAGCGCCGACGTAGCTGGCGGGGTTGGAACGGGCCGTCTTGCCGATGGGCGTCTGGTCGACCATCACCACATCGGCGATCTGCTCCGCGCCCAGCAGGGCGGCGTATGCCCCCGGGGCTTCGGTGGCGCGGCCCAGGCGTTTCAGCAAAGCGGGGTAGAGCACATCCTGGACCAGGGTGGATTTGCCCGAACCGGACACGCCGGTCAGGCACACCAGCCGGCCCAGCGGCAGGGAAAAATTCACGTCCTGCAGGTTGTTGGCGCGGACGCCTTGCAGCAGCAGGCGCGGCGTATTGTCCTGTACCGGCAGGGGACGCGGCGATTCGATTCGCATCCGACCCCCGAAATAGCGGCCTGTCAGCGTATCGGCCGTGGACAGCTCGGCCGGGGTGCCGTCGAAGACGATGCGTCCACCGCGTTCGCCAGGCCCTGGGCCGATGTCCAGGATGCGGTCGGCGGCCATCATGACCTGGGGGTCGTGTTCCACCACGACCAGCGTGTTGCCGTGGTCGCGCAGACGGTGCATGACCTGGACGATGCGGTGGATGTCGCGCGGATGCAGGCCAATGGACGGTTCATCCAGCACGAACAGCGTGTTCACCAGGGACGTGCCCAGTGCGGTGGTCAGGTTGATGCGCTGGACTTCGCCGCCCGACAGGGTGCGGCTCTGGCGATCCAACGACAGATAGCCCAGTCCGACATCGCACAGGAATCGCAGGCGGGCGCGGACCTCGTCCAATAGTTCGGTCAGGGCCTCGTCCAGGGCACGGCCCAGTTCGATGTGCTCGAACCAGTCCCGCACCCGTTCGATGGGCAGTCGCATCAGGTCATGCAGTCCCAGGCCGGGCAAGGCCGCCAGCTGTTCGGGCGTCCAGCGCGCGTGCACGGGCAAAAAACGGGGCGTGCCGGGAATCGGCTCGCGGTCCTGCCCCAGGCGCCACAGCGTGGCGTCCGGTTTCAGGCGCGCGCCTTTGCAGTGCGGGCAGGGCGTATAGCTGCGGTATTTCGACAGCAGGACCCGCACGTGCATCTTGTAGGCGCGGGATTCCAGCCAGTCGAAGAAACGTTGCACGCCATACCATTGGTGTTTCCAGGCGGATGGGCCGCCTTTCCAGTCGGGGGCGCCGCCGATCACCCAGTGGCGCTCCTCGTCCGTCAGATCGCGCCAGGGCACGTCCAGGCGCACGCCGGCCTTGGGGGCGTAGCGTTCCATTTCGACCTGGCATTCCTTGTAGCTGGCGGTCTGCCAGGGCTTGATCGCCCCGTCTCGCAGGCTGCGCGTCTCGTCGGGCACGACCAGGCCGTAGTCGATGCCCATCACCCGGCCGAAACCCCGGCAGTGCTCGCAGGCGCCCAGCGGGGAATTGAAGGAAAACGTGCTGGGCAGCGGTGTGCTGTAGTCGATGTCGCAGTGCGCGCAATGCAGGCCGGCACTGAAGCGCCAGGCCTGCTCGCCCTCGTCGAACAGCGCGTGGACGGTGAGCCGGCCATTGCCCTGGCGCAGGGCGGTTTCCAGGGCTTCGTCCACGCGCGCGGGTTCCGCATTGCCCAGGCGGAAGCGGTCCTGTACGACATGCAGTACGCGCCGGAGGGGTTCTGCCGTCTTGCGCCTGCCCCCCGCTTTGGCGGCGGGCGCTGCGGGTTCGGCTGCCGGGACGGGTGCGTCCTGCTCGTGGATGCGCGTGTAGCCTTGCTGTTCCAGGAAACCGCGCACCTCGTCTTCGGTGAAATTGGCAGGTACCGAGATCGGGAACGTGATGACCAGGCGCGGATCGCGGGCCGCGCACAGGCCGTCCAGCTGGCGCCGGATGCTGGCGGGATTGTCGCGCATCACGGGCCGGGCGCAGCTGCGGCAATGCAGGTGGCCGGCGCGGGCGTAGAGCAGCTTCAGGTGGTCGTTCAGTTCGGTCATGGTGCCCACGGTGCTGCGCGAATTGCGCACCGGGTTGACCTGGTCGATGGCGATGGCCGGCAGGATGCCTTCGATGCGATCGACCTGGGGCTTGTCCATGCGGTCCAGGAACTGGCGTGCGTAGGGCGAGAAGGTCTCGACATAGCGGCGCTGGCCTTCGGCGTACAGGGTATCGAAGGCCAGCGAGCTTTTGCCGGATCCGGACACGCCCGTGATCACCAGGAGTTCGCCGGTGCGGATCGTGAGATCCAGGTTCTTCAGGTTGTGCTGGCGGGCGCCGAAAATGCGGATGGGTGCGTTCATCTTGCCATCATAATCCGGCGTGAGGCGCTGTTGCGCCTCCCGGGATGCGAGGTGAAGCGGCAACAATTGACCGCCGCTGGCAGGTGAAATTTTGCTAAAATGGCATGTTTTGCTTTCAAGCCCGCCTTACACCAGGAGATCCACATGGCAGAAATCAAACGCACGCGGCGCAATACGCTTGAACGCCGCTGCCTTGGCAAGGCCTTCAAGCGACTGTTCGTGCGCTCGCCCAAGGGCGTCTTCAAGATGCTGGAAAAGGTCAAGCGCGCCTGATCGATTGGCCCAGCCTGCCGTATTGTTTGCATACAATTCGGCATCAGGGAAACCACGAACCCAACGGTTCGTGGTTTTTTTTGCGGCTATCATGAACGGATTGAAATGAGGAGGGGCCTGCCGGCATGGCTTGTTGGCGTCATCTGTTTTCCGTGGTCACGCCGACCTACAACCGCGCGCATACACTGGGGCGCGTATACCGCTCACTGCGAGAACAGTCCTTCCAGGACTTTGAATGGGTGGTCGTGGACGACGGTTCAACGGATGCCACCCGGACGCTGGTCCGGGGGTGGCAGCAGGAAGCCAGCTTCCCCATCCGTTACGTCTGGCAACCTAATCAACACAAGAAAACAGCCTTCAACAACGGCGTGCGGCACGCCCAGGGCGAATGGCTGGTCGCCATCGACAGCGACGATGAACTCGATCCCAATGCGCTGTATCACATGGCTGGAGTCTGGGAACAGATGCCGCCCGCCCTGCGTGACCGTACCGTGGCGATCACGGGCCTGTGCGCACGGCCGGATGGCAAGGTGGTGGGTGACATGTATCCCCGGGATGTGATGGATGTGTCCTCGCTGGACATGACCTTCCGCTACCACGTCCGGGGCGAAAAATTCGGTTGCCTGCGCACCGACGTGTTGCGCCAGTTTCCTTTTCCCGAGGACATTCCCGGGTTCGTGCCCGAAAGCCTGGTGTGGCGGGCGATTGCCCGGGCCGGGTATCTGACTCGCTTCGTCAACCAGGTGTTCCGCGTGTATCACGATGATCCGGGCAGCCTGTCGCGCGAGGGGCGGGCCGATGGCGGACGCCATGCGCTGGGCCTGTGGCTGCTGGCCCATGACACGGTGGCGTATTGCCTGGAATGGTTCCGCTACCAGCCGACGTCGTTCTTCGGCGCGGCGATCCGTTACACCCGCTTTGGTCTGCACTTGCGCGCACAGCGGGTGGCCCGCCCTGCCGGGCGTCGCCTGAATCGCTGGTCGTCACGCCTGCTGGTGGCTGCCATGTGGCCGGCCGGGGCGGTGCTGTTCCTGCGCGATCGTGTGCGTGCAGCAGCGGCGCGCGCCAAATGCCCGGTGGCGATTTGAGCATTCCGGCGCGGCCTCTTTCCACGTCGCGGCTGGCAAGCCGTTCCGATTCGCCCGGTGCGGGTCAGTCCGCAGGGTCTGACCCGTTTTCGGGATCATCTTCGTCGTCCGGCGGCGTGTCGACTTCGTTCAGATCGAAGGGCAGCAGGTCCGTCAACGTGTCGGTCCAGGCGACTTCTTCGCCTTCTGCGTTCACCTTGATGTAGCGCACGCCTTCCAGGTCGGATAACTGCACGGCCCAGAGGAATTCGCAATCCACGGCCTGGCCGTCACTCAGGCCCAGGCCGCCGCAGTGCCCCAGGAAGCGCGCTTCGGGCCCCCCCGCCTGGACGCGAGGCCGGTTGTCGTCTTCGTCCTTGGGGCCCAGTGGCAGGGCGAACAGGGCCCATTCGTAGCCTGCGTCGGGCTCGGACACGATTTCGGCGATCACGGGCTTGCCCAGCCAGGCGCACAGTGCATCGGCGGTGCGGCCCAGCAGGTCGGCCTCGGCAGAAGTGAATGCGAGAGGAAGCGTCATGGCGGTTCAGGGATGGGGTGGCTGATGAGGGGCATTGTACGGTTTGAGTCGCCGCCCGTCCGGCCTACAATCGGGGCTTTGCGCAGCCGAATCCTTCGGCCCGCCTTTTCACGGTCGAGACATGGCACAGTACGTCTATTCCATGAACCGGGTCGGCAAGATCGTGCCGCCCAAACGTCAGATCCTGCGGGATATTTCCCTGTCTTTCTTTCCCGGCGCCAAGATCGGGGTGCTGGGCCTGAACGGCTCGGGCAAATCCACCCTGCTGAAAATCATGGCCGGTGTGGACAAGGACATCGAGGGCGAAGCCATTCCCATGGCAGGCTTGCGCATTGGCTACCTGCCCCAGGAACCGCAACTCGATCCCGGGCACACCGTCCGCCAGGCTGTCGAGGCGGGCCTGGGCGAGGTCTTCGAGGCCCGCAAGCGCCTGGACGAAGTCTACGCGGCCTATGCCGAACCGGATGCCGACTTCGATGCCCTGGCCGCCGAACAGGCCGAACTCGAGGCCGTCATCGCAGCCGCTGCCACCAGTGGCAGCGACGATATCGAGACCCAGATGGAAATCGCCGCAGATGCCTTGCGGTTGCCGCCCTGGGATGCCGGGGTTGCCAAACTGTCCGGTGGGGAAAAACGCCGGGTGGCCCTGTGCCGCCTGCTGCTGTCCAAGCCCGACATGCTGCTGCTGGACGAACCCACCAACCACCTGGATGCCGAATCGGTCGAATGGCTGGAGGTCTTCCTGCGGCAGTTTCCCGGCACGGTCGTGGCCGTGACCCACGATCGGTACTTCCTGGACAACGCCGCCGAATGGATCCTGGAACTGGACCGGGGGCACGGCATCCCCTGGAAAGGCAACTACAGTTCCTGGCTGGAACAAAAGGAAGCCCGCCTGAAACAGGAAGAAGCCGCCGAATCCGCCCGCCAGCGCACCATCAAGAAAGAGCTGGAATGGGTGCGGCAGAACCCCAAGGGCCGCCAGGCCAAGGCCAAGGCGCGCCTGGCGCGTTTCGAGGAACTGTCCTCGCACGAATACCAGAAACGCAACGAGACCCAGGAAATCTTCATTCCCGTGGCCGAACGCCTGGGCAACGAGGTCATCGAATTTCGCAACGTATCCAAGTCCTTTGGCGACCGGCTCCTGATCGATGATCTCAGCTTCCGGATTCCCGCCGGGGCCATCGTCGGCATCATTGGCCCCAACGGCGCCGGCAAATCCACGCTGTTTCGCATGATTGCGGGCCAGGAAGCCCCGGATTCCGGCGAGGTCATCCTGGGGCAGACAGTGAAGCTGGCCTACGTGGATCAGTCGCGCGAATCCTTGCCCGATGACAAGACCGTGTTCGACGCCATCTCCGATGGCGCCGATCTGTTGACCGTGGGCCGGTTCGAGATGCCGGCGCGGGCCTATCTGGGCCGATTCAACTTCAAGGGCGCAGACCAGGGCAAGCAGGTCGGCAAGCTGTCGGGTGGCGAACGTGGCCGCCTGCATCTGGCCAAGACCCTGGTGGCGGGCGGCAACGTGCTGCTGCTGGACGAACCGTCCAACGATCTGGACGTCGAGACCTTGCGCGCCCTGGAAGACGCCCTGCTGGAATTCGCCGGTTCGGTGCTGGTGATCAGCCACGATCGCTGGTTTCTGGATCGGATTGCCACTCATATCCTGGCTTTCGAAGGGGATTCCCAAGTGGTGTTCTTCGATGGCAACTACCAGGAATATGAGGCCGACAAAAAGGCCCGGCTGGGCGAAGAGGCCGCCCGCCCGCGCC
>NZ_JAVERO010000042.1:0-16538 GCF_034007085.1 Castellaniella sp.
GCAGATCGTCGGCCTTCAGGGCGGGCAGATCGTCCAGCTTCAGGCGCAGGCGCTCGATCCACTGCGGGTAGGGATGCGCATTGGCCAGCTGGGACTTGATTTCCTCGTCCTCGATGATGCGGCCCTGCTGCAGGTCGATCAGCAGCATGCGGCCAGGCTGCAGGCGCCATTTCTTGACGATGCGGTGTTCCGGGATCGGCAGCGTGCCGGCCTCGGACGCCAGGACCACCATATTGTCGTCGGTGATCAGGTAGCGCGCCGGACGCAGGCCATTGCGATCCAGCGTGGCGCCGATCTGGCGACCGTCGGTGAAAGCCACGGCGGCCGGGCCGTCCCAGGGCTCCATCAGGGCCGCGTGGTATTCGTAGAAGGCCCGCCGCGAATCATCCATGTCGGCATGCTGTTCCCAGGCTTCGGGAATCATGATCATCATGGCATGGGCCAGCGAATAGCCCGACATGACCAGCAGTTCCAGACAGTTGTCGAAGGTCGCCGTATCGGACTGCCCTTCGTAGACGATGGGATACAGCTTGGCCAGGTCCTCGCCCAGCACGGCAGAACGCATCGTGCCTTCGCGGGCGCGCAGCCAGTTGAAATTGCCCTTGACGGTGTTGATCTCGCCGTTGTGGGCAATCATGCGATAGGGATGCGCCAGCGGCCAGGCCGGGAAGGTGTTGGTGGAAAAGCGCTGGTGCACCAGGGCCAGGGCCGACACGGCGCGGGAATCGGCCAGGTCGCGGTAATACAGGCCCACCTGGCTGGCCAGCAGCAGGCCCTTGTAGACCACCGTGCGCACCGAGATCGAAGGCACGAAATATTCCTGCCCGTGCGCAAGCTGCATGCGCTGGATGGCGTGGCTGGCCGTCTTGCGGATGACGTAGAGTTTGCGCTCCAGGGCATCGGGCACCATGATGTCGTGCCCACGGCCGATGAACAGCTGGCGGATGACGGGCTCGCAGGCGCGCACGGCGGGCGACATCTGCATATCGCTGTCAATGGGCACGTCGCGCCAGCCGAGCACGACCTGGCCTTCGTCGCGCACGGCGCGTTCCAGTTCGCGCTCACAGGCCAGGCGCGAGGCGGTTTCCTTGGGCAGGAACACCATCGCCACGCCATAGTCGTCCGGCTGCGGCAGGGTGACGCCCTGGGCAGCCATTTCCTCGCGGTAGAGCTGGTCGGGGATCTGGATCAGGATGCCCGCGCCATCGCCCATCAGTTCATCGGCGCCGACTGCCCCCCGGTGATCCAGGTTTTCCAGGATCTTCAGGGCCTGCTGAATGATGGCGTGGCTTTTGTGGCCCTGGATGTGGGCGACGAAGCCGACACCGCAGGCATCGTGTTCTTGTTCGGGACGGTACAGACCCTGGGGGGCCGGCAGGCCGGGGGGACAGGAGACGGGGTGGGTCATGATGAAACTCGCGAGGCGGGGTACGGATGCCGTTGCAGACGGCAGAAGGTGCAAATTACTGCCTCGGATTGCGAGAGACAATAGGACAGCCCATTGATCCGTCCCTATTTTCAAGCACGATGTCTTTCGGCATCAAAAACAAGGGACGGATCAAGAAATCTGAAAACAAACAAACAAGATCAGGATCCCTGTCAGGAATCTGGCTGCGCCCCGCCACTGAGGGCCAGGATTTTTTTACTGCGCACCCCCCGCAAAGGCCTGCGCGGCTGATCGATCCACCGATATTCTCGCTTGGTCACCCCTGATGTCCTGGGCAAGCCGGGTACAATCCATATCAAACCTAATCGGCCGCCCTGCTTCAGATGACCGACTCACCCCCCAACCCTCTTGTCACATTCGATGGCGTTTCGCTCGGCTACGGCGACTTCACCGTGCTGCGCGGCATGGACCTGCGCGTCATGCCGGGCCAGGTCGTGGCCATGATGGGCGGCTCGGGTTCGGGCAAGACGACGCTGCTGCGGGCCGTCACCGGCCAACTGACCGCGCAGGCGGGCCGCATCCACGTGTTCGGCCAGGACATGGCCCACCTGGACGGCGAACCGCTGCGGGCCGTGCGCCAGCGGATGGGCGTGCTGTTCCAGGGCGGAGCCCTGTTCACCGACCTGAACGTGTTCGAAAACGTGGCCTTCCCGCTGCGCGAACACACGCACATTTCCGAACAGCAGATCCTGGAACGGGTGCTGGACAAGCTCCAGGCCGTGGGCCTGCGGCACGCCGCCCATCTGCGCGTGTCAGAGATTTCCGGCGGCATGGCGCGGCGCGTGGCCCTGGCGCGCGCCATCGTGCTGGAACCGGAACTGATCCTGTACGACGAACCCTTCGCCGGCCTGGACCCGATTTCCCTGGGCATCACGGCCCAGCTGATCCGCACGATGACGGACCAGCTGGGCTGCGCTTCGATCCTCATCACGCACGACGTGGCCGAATCCTTCGCTATCGCCGATCGGGTCTACCTGATCGGCCAGGGCCGGCTCATCGCCCAGGGCACGCCCGCCGAACTGTCCAGTTCCCAGGACGACTACCTGCAGCAGTTCCTGCAAGGCCGGCCCGACGGCCCGATCGGTTTCCACTACCCCCTGACGCCGGCCTTCGAACGCTGGCTGTCCACCCGGAAGGCCGCACGCACATGAACGCGCTCTCGCAACGCATCGCCGCACTGGGGCACGGCTTCGTCTCCATGATCACCGGCCTGGGCGCTTTCGCCCGCCTGTTCGGCGCCATCCTGGCACGCAGTGGCGTGGTGCTGCGCCGGCCACGCCTGACGGCCCAGCAAGTCCACTTCATCGGCAACTATTCCCTGCTGATCATCGGGGTCTCGGGCCTGTTCGTGGGCTTCGTGCTGGGCCTGCAGGGCTATTACACGCTGAACCGCTATGGCTCGGAAGAAGCCCTGGGCCTGCTGGTGGCGCTGTCGCTGACACGGGAACTGGGGCCGGTGGTGACGGCGCTGCTGTTTGCCGGACGTGCCGGCACGTCGCTGACCGCAGAAATCGGCCTGATGAAAGCCGGCGAACAGATCTCGGCCATGGAAGTCATGGCCGTGGACCCGATCCGCCGCGTCCTGGCGCCGCGTTTCTGGGGCGGCGTGATCGCCATGCCGGTCCTGGCGGCGGTGTTCTCCATGGTCGGCGTCCTGGGCGGCTGGTTCGTGGGTGTGATGCTGATCGGCATCGATCCAGGCGCCTTCTGGTCGCAGATGCAAGACGGCGTGGACGTGATCGACGACGTGCTCAACGGCGTGATCAAAAGTCTGGTCTTCGGTGTGGTCGTGACCCTGATCGCCCTCTATCAGGGCTGGACGGCGCGGGCCACCCCGGAAGGCGTCTCGCGCGCCACCACACGCACTGTGGTCAGCGGCGCCCTGGCGGTACTGGGGCTGGATTTCCTGCTGACGGCACTGATGTTCGCCCACTAGGGGCCTGTTCGCCAATCGAAACCTGCGGAACGAATTCATGACACGAGAAAAAACCGATTTCTGGGTCGGCCTGTTCATCCTGCTGGGCCTGATCGCCCTGGTGTTCCTGGCATTGCGCGCCGGCAACATGAGCTCTTTTACCTTCACCCCCACCTATCGGGTGCAGGCCCATTTCGACAATGTCGGCGGGCTGAAGGTCCGCGCGCCGATCAAGAGCAGCGGCGTGGTGGTCGGCCGGGTCGCCGCCATCGGCTTTGACAACCAGCGCTTCCAGGCGACCGTCATGCTGGACCTGGAACAGTCCTACGTCTTCCCGAAGGACACCTCGGCCTCGATCCTGACCTCGGGCCTGCTGGGCGAACAATACATTGGCCTGACGCCTGGCGGAGACGAGCAGAACCTGGCCGACGGCGACACGATCGAATTCACGCAATCCGCCGTCGTGCTGGAAGACCTGATCAGCAAATTCCTCTACAGTTCGGCTGAAAAAGAAGGAACGGGCCCGGGTGCCGGGGCCGCCGCACCCGCAGCCAGCCATTGATCCATTCCCTGACAATCCATGGGCAACGCTGCACCAGCCCCAACAAGACATCGACCGCACGAGACACGACATGATGCCCACTTCCCCGACGCCGGCCACGCCACCAGCCCGGCACATCACGGCCCGCACCGGACTGGCCCTGGCTGCCGCCGCCCTGATGGTCGGCTGCGCGCAAGTGCCGCATCCCTCGCCCAACGACCCCTGGGAATCCTACAACCGCAGCATGTACCGCTTCAATGACACCGTGGACCGTGCCGTGCTCAAGCCCATCGCCACGGGCTATGAGACCGTCACGCCACGCCCGGTGCGTACCTGCATCCACAACATCTTCAGCAATCTGGGCGACGTCTGGTCCGGCATCAACAGCCTGCTGCAGGGCCGGGGCCGCGATTTCGTGGATACGTTCGGCCGGGTGCTGTTCAACAGCACGGCGGGCCTGGGCGGCTGCATCGACATCGCCTCGATGCACGGGGCGCGCAAGATCCCCAACGACTTCGGCATGACGCTGGGTGTCTGGGGCTTTGGCCAGGGACCGTATTTTGTCCTGCCCTTCCTGGGCCCCAGCACCGTGCGCGACGGGGTCGGCACGGCCGTTACCCTGGCGGCCCCCGCAACACCGACTGCAGCCGTCTTTGCCATCGACAATGTGCCGGTGCGCAATTCCGTCCTGGGACTGTACATCGTGGACACCCGCGCCAATCTGCTGGAAGCCGACCGCCTGGTGGACCAGATCGCCCTCGACAAATACAGCTTCATCCGCGACGCTTACCTGCAGCGCCGCAAGGCCATGCTGGACAGCCGTCAGCAGGGTGCCCGCGCCTCGACGGCAGACGATCTGGATCGCACGGCATCCCCGGCCGATTCAAACCTGCCGGTCTACGAGGATCCGGACGAACCCGCACACTGAACCTGCCCGGGACGGCATCCCGGTCCGGGCACCGCCCACCCGTGCCATGCGGGCGGGCGCCACACGGAGACAACCATGCTTTTTCCTGCTTTCCTCCAGATCCTGCGCCGTGCAATCGCCCCATGTCTTTTGGGCGTCGCGCTGGGCCTGGCAACCACCGCCGTGGGTGCCGCCGAACGCACGGTAGACCCCAAGGCGGCGCCGAACGATTTCCTCGGCGCCGTGGCCAACAACATGCTGGACGCAGTCAAGGCCGACCCCAAGGCGTTGCAGGGCGACCCCACCCACATCGCCGACCTGGTGCGCCGCTACGCAATGCCCTATGTGGACATGAACAAGACCACCCGCCTGGCGGCGGGACGCCACTGGCGCCAGGCCACGGCGGCCCAGCGGGATGCGCTGGTCCAGGCATTCACGGGGACGCTGATCCGCACCTACAGCGGGGCGTTCACCAAAGTCACCGCCGACACGGCAATCACGCTGCTGCCGTTCCGGGGCGACCTCCAGGCAAATGACGCCGTGGTGCGCACCACGATCTCGCAACAGAACAGCCCGCCGGTCGGGGTGGACTACCGCCTGGAACAGACGGACGCCGGCTGGAAGGTCTACGACCTGAATGTGGAAGGCATCTGGCTGATCCAGAACTACCGCAACCAGTTCGCCACCGAAATCAGCCGCAGCGGCATCGACGGGCTGATCGCAGCGCTGAACGCGAAACAGTAAGATGGTCTGGCCTGGATCCGGCGCGTCCCGCGCGCTGGATGCGCCCACGCGTGGGTAAACAAGCCAGAGTCGTCCATGCTATAACGAAATTATGGAAGTTATAAGACAATCATAATATTCATAATTTCGCTATATTTCCCCATGGATCCTATTCTCAACCCATTTTCCCCCGGGGCAGGTACGCCACCGCCGGAACTGGCTGGCCGGGATGCCGTACGCGAACAAGTCCGCATCGCCACGGCTCGTGTCCGCCTGGGCCGCCCGGCCAAAAGCATCATGCTGGTGGGCTTGCGTGGCGTCGGTAAAACCGTACTGCTTGACCAGATGCGGCGCGAAACCGAACGCGCCGGGATGCGCACCATCCGGATCGAAGCGCCAGAAGGCCGCTCCTTGCCCGCCATGCTTGCGCCTGAACTGCGCCTTTCCCTGCTGGCTCTGTCCCAGATCGATGCAGCCAAGGACAAGGCCGTTCGAGCACTGCGCGCACTGGCAGGGTTCGTCGGCAAGCTCAAGATCACCTACCACGATATCGAGGTGGGCCTTGATTTCGAAGCCGAACCCGGTCTGGCCGACAACGGCGATCTGGAAAGAGACCTGACCGCACTGTTGAACCAGGCAGGCCTCGCCGCCCAGGCAGCCGATACCGCATTGATTCTGTTCATCGACGAACTGCAGTACGTACCAGAACCGCAAATGGCCGCCCTGATCACGTCACTGCACCGATGCGCCCAGGATTCTCTGCCCATTGCCCTGGTTGGCGCCGGGTTGCCGCAATTGCGCGGCCGGATGGGCAATGCGAAATCCTATGCCGAGCGGTTGTTCGACTTCCCCATGATCGGCCAACTCGAACACGGGGATGCACGTCTTGCCATCGAAGTGCCCTGTCGCAAGGAAGGCGCCGAGATCACGGACGAGGCGGTGGAACGCATCATCGAGCATACCCATGGCTATCCTTATTTCCTGCAGGAATGGGGCAAACAGGCCTGGGATGCTGCCGCAGCCAGCCCCATCACGCTGGATGACGTGAACTCCGCATCCCAACTCGCGGTCGCCGCACTGGACGAAAGCTTCTTTCGCGTCAGATTCGATCGCCTGACACCCGCTGAAAAAAACTATCTCCGCGCCATGGCAGCACTGGGCACCGGTCCTCACCGATCCGGAGACATCGCCGAACAACTGGGCCGCAGTGTTCAATCCCTGGGTCCGACACGAAGCTCGCTCATTCAAAAAGGGATGGTCTGGAGCCCGACCCATGGCGACACCGCCTTCACCGTCCCGCTCTTTGACGAGTTCATGCTGCGCATCATGCCCGAGCCTCCCGAGCGCCAAGCCGTCGAATAGCCGCTCGTCGACCTGAAAAGTTATGGATATTATTTAAATCGGATAACTTCGATAAACTCCATCATTCCGCACCCCTGACATCCGCCTCAGCCCCGGCGGCCTTGAAAAAGCAAGCGCTTATAATGGCCGATGGCGCCCATTCCAGAGTCGCATCGCCCGTCCATGCCCGCCCTCGATCTGCAACACGTTTCCAAAATCTATGCCCCGCGCCAGCGATCCTGGCGCGAACGCCTGAGCGGCCAAGCCGCACCCACAGGTTTTCAGGCCCTGCGCGACGTCAGCCTGACGGTCGAACGTGGTGAATTCTTCGGCCTGCTGGGCCCCAATGGGGCAGGCAAGACCTCGCTGATCTCCATCCTGGCGGGGCTGTCCCACGCCACCCAGGGCAGCGCCCGGGTCTGCGGCTACGATGTGGTCAGCGATTTTCGCCGCGCCCGCCAGTCGCTGGGCGTCGTGCCCCAGGAAATCGTCTACGACCCCTTTTTTACCGTGCGCGAAACACTGCGGCTGCAATCCGGGTATTTCGGCCTGGGCCACAATGACGACTGGATCGACGAAATCCTGGACAATCTGGGGTTGCTGGACAAGGCCGAAGCCAATATGCGCGAACTGTCGGGCGGCATGAAACGCCGCGTGCTGGTGGCCCAGGCCCTGGTACACCGCCCGCCCGTGATCATCCTGGACGAACCCACGGCCGGGGTGGACGTGGACCTGCGCCGCACGCTGTGGGATTTCATCACGCGCCTGAACCAGGCCGGACACACGATTCTGCTGACCACCCACTACCTGGAAGAAGCCGAAGCCCTGTGTGGCCGCGTGGCGATGCTGAAATCCGGCCAGATCGTGGCGCTGGACACCACCCAGGCGCTGATGGCGAAAGTCGGCGGCACCGACCTGGAAGACGCTTTCGTGCGCATCATGCACGACGATGCCGTCCTGGAGGCCGAACTGTGATCCGCCCCGTCACCCAGGCCCGCCCGGCGATGGGTTCGGGCTTTCCGACCCTGCTGCACAAAGAACTGATGCGCTTCTGGAAAGTCGGCATGCAGACCATTGCCGCCCCGGTGGTCACGGCGCTGCTGTACCTGCTGATCTTTTCCCATGTACTGGAAGACCGCGTGCAGGTGTACGGCTCGATTGCCTACACCGCCTTCCTGATCCCCGGGCTGATGATGATGAGCATGCTGCAAAACAGCTTCGCGAATCCGTCCTCGTCCCTGATCCAGAGCCGCATCACTGGCAATCTGATCTTCGTGCTGCTGCCGCCGTTTTCCCACCGCCAGATCTTCGCGGCCTACATTCTGGCCGCCGTCGCGCGCGGGCTGCTCGTGGGCGCCTGTATCTGGCTGGTGGCGCTGTGCTTCGTGCGCCTGCCGGTCGCCGCCCCGCTGTGGCTGCTGGCTTTCGCGGTGCTGTCGTGCTGGATCCTGGGGGTGCTGGGCCTGATCGCCGGCCTGTGGTCCGAAAAATTCGACCAGCTGGCCGCCTTCCAGAATTTCCTGATCCTGCCGGCCACCTTTCTGTCGGGTGTGTTCTACTCGATCCACAGCCTGCCGCCTTTCTGGCAGGCCATCTCGCGCTGGAACCCGGTGTTCTACATGATCGACGGCTTTCGCTACGGTTTTTTCGCCACGTCCGACGTGTCCCCCTGGCGCGGGCTGGCCATCGTGCTGGCCGTCGCCCTGGCCCTGAGCCTGTTCGCCCTGCGCCTGCTGGCGCGCGGCTACAAACTACGGAGCTGAACCATGTCCCCCACCCCCGATCACGTCCGCCAGTACATTGCCGACAATCTGCCCTGCGAGCACCTCGAAGTCACCGGCGACGGGGCGCATTTCGAGGCCCTGATCGTCAGTTCCGCCTTCGAAGGCAAGCGCACCCTGGCCCGCCACCAGGTGGTCTACCAGGCCCTGGGCGATCGCATGCGCGCCGAAATCCACGCCCTGTCGATGCGCACCCTGACTCCATCCGAATACGAAACCACCAAAACCAATGGATAAACTGCTGATCCAGGGCGGCCGCCCGCTGCACGGCGAAATCGCCATCTCGGGGGCCAAGAACGCCGCCCTGCCGATCCTGTGCGCATCCCTGCTGACCGCTGACCCCCTGGAACTGGACAATGTCCCCGCCCTGCGGGACATCGGTACCACCCTGACCCTGCTGCAGCGCATGGGCGTGCGCGCCGAACGCGGCGCCGAATCCCATGTCCGCCTCCAGGCCGATCAGGTGACCAGCCAGGAAGCCCCCTACGAACTGGTCAAGACCATGCGGGCGTCCATTCTGGTGCTGGGGCCGCTGCTGGCGCGCTTCGGCCAGGCCCGGGTCAGCCTGCCGGGCGGCTGCGCCATCGGCCAGCGTCCAGTGGATCAGCACATCAAGGGCCTGGCAGCCATGGGCGCGCGCATCCACATCGAACACGGCTTCGTCGTGGCCGAGGCCGCCCGTCTGCGCGGCGCCAATATCCTGACCGACATGGTCACCGTGACCGGCACGGAAAACCTGCTGATGGCCGCCACCCTGGCCGAAGGCCGCACCGTGCTGGAAAATGCTGCCTGCGAACCCGAAATCATCGATCTGGCCAATGTCCTGATCGCCATGGGCGCACACATCGAGGGCCACGGCACCGACCGCATCGTCATCGAAGGGGTGGAGCGCCTGCACGGCGCCAGCCACCGCATCGTGCCCGACCGCATCGAGGCCGGCACCTTTCTGTGCGCCGTGGCCGCCACCGGCGGCGACATCACGCTGCGCCAGGTGGACCCTGACACCCTGGGCGCCGTGCTGGACAAGCTGCGCGACGCTGGCCTGGACATCACCACCGGACCGGACTGGATCCGCGCCCGCATGACCGGCCGGCCCCGTGCGACAGGCTTTCGCACCAGCGAATACCCGGGTTTTCCGACCGACATGCAGGCCCAGCTGATGGCCCTGAACACCCTGGCCGAGGGCACCGCCGTCATCACCGAAAGCATTTTCGAGAACCGCTACATGCACGTGCAGGAACTGCACCGCATGGGCGCCGACATCGAGATCGACGGCCACACCGCCGTGGTCCAGGGGGTCGAGCAACTGCTGGGGGCCACTGTCATGGCCACCGACCTGCGCGCCTCGGCCAGCCTGGTGATCGCCGGTCTGGCGGCCAGCGGCCAGACCACCGTCGAACGCATCTATCACCTGGACCGCGGCTACGAACGCATGGAACACAAGCTCCAGGCGCTGGGCGCGGACATCCAACGCATCCAATAAAAGGCGACATGGCTCCATCCCCCCTGACCCTGGCCCTGTCCAAGGGACGCATCTTCGAAGAAACCCTGCCGCTGCTGGCGTCCGCCGGCGTAGGCGTGCCGGAAAACCCGGAATCCTCGCGCAAGCTGATCCTGCCCACGGATTCGGACGCGCTGCGCATCATCATCGTGCGCGCGTCCGACGTGCCGACCTATGTCCAGTACGGGGCGGCGGATTTCGGCATTGCCGGCAAGGACGTGCTGTACGAGCACATGGCGCAGCACCCCGGCGGCCTGTACCAGCCCATCGACCTGAATATCGCCCGCTGCCGCCTGTGCGTGGCCGCCCCCGAAGGCTTCGACTACCAGGCCGCCGTGCGCCAGGGTTCGCGCCTGCGCATCGCCACCAAATATGTGCGCGCTGCGCGCGAGCACTTCGCTGCCAAAGGGGTCCACGTGGACATCATCAAGCTGTACGGCTCGATGGAACTCGCGCCCCTGGTGGGCTTGGCCGACGCCATCGTCGATCTGGTGTCCTCGGGCGGCACGCTGCGCGCCAACCGCCTGGTCGAAGTCGAGGAAATCCGCCAGATTTCCTCGCGCCTGATCATCAACCAGGCCGCGCTCAAGATGAAGGGCGAGCACCTGCAGCCGTTCCTGGCGGCTTTCCGCCGCGCGGCCACCAGCACGACGTGACACGGTAAGATAGACCCTTCATATTCCGGTTTTCGCCATGCCCCTGATCAACCGCCTGGATGCCCGCGCCGCCGATTTCGATGCGGCCCTGACCCGATTGCTGGCCTACGATGCCTCGCAGGACGAGGCCATCGAGGCCGCCGTGCGCGACATCCTGCACGACGTGCAGACGCGCGGCGATGCGGCAATCCTGGATTACACGGCACGCTTCGATCATGTCCAGGCCGACCGCCTGGCGGCGCTCGAAATCCCCCGCGCCGACTGGCAGGCGGCCCTGGACGGCCTGCCGGCCGACCAGCGCGCCGCCCTGGAAGCCGCCGCCGACCGCGTACGCCGCTATCACGAACACCAGCGCGCCGAAACCTGGACCTACACGGAACCCGACGGCACGATGCTGGGCCAGCAGGTCACCCCGCTGGACCGGGTCGGCCTGTACGTGCCGGGCGGCAAGGCCGCCTACCCGTCCTCGGTGCTGATGAACGCCATCCCGGCCAAGGTCGCGGGCGTGCCGGAACTGATCATGGTCACCCCCACGCCCGGCGGCACGCGCAACCCCATGGTGCTGGCCGCCGCCGCCCTGGGCGGGGTGGACCGTGTGTTCGCCATCGGCGGGGCCCAGGCCGTGGGCGGCCTGGCCTACGGCACGCAGACGCTGCCCGCCGTGGACAAGATCGTCGGGCCGGGCAATGCCTACGTCGCGGCCGCCAAGCGCCGGGTATTCGGCACGGTGGGCATCGACATGATCGCCGGCCCGTCCGAAATCCTGATCGTGGCCGACGGCAGTACCCCGGCCGACTGGCTGGCCATCGACCTGTTTTCCCAGGCCGAACACGACGAACTCGCCCAGGCCATCCTGCTGTGCCCGGACAGCGACTATCTGGACGCCATCCAGGCCGCCATCGAACGCCTGCTGCCGGCCCAGCCGCGCGCCGACATCCTGCGCGTCAGCCTGGCCAACCGGGGCGCGCTGATCCGCACCGACAGCCTGGAACAGGCCTGCGACATCGTCAACCGCATCGCGCCAGAACACCTGGAAATCTCCACCCGCGACCCGCAGGCCCTGCTGCCCCTGATCCGCCACGCCGGCGCGATCTTCCTGGGGGCCTACAGTTCCGAATCCCTGGGCGATTACTGTGCCGGGCCCAACCACGTGCTGCCCACCGCGCGCACGGCGCGCTTTTCCTCGCCGCTGGGCGTGTATGATTTCCAGAAACGCAGCAGCCTGATCCAGGTCTCGCACGATGGCGCCCAGACCCTGGGCCGCATCGCCGCCACCCTGGCCACCGGCGAAGGCCTGCACGCCCACGCGGCCAGCGCCTCGCTGCGCCTGGACGCACAGTCCTGACCCCGACCGCCCGGCCTCCACCAGGCCGGGCGGCCCCCACCGATCACGTACCCATGTCCATGCGCACTGCCTCCATCGAACGCAACACCCAGGAAACCCGCATCCGCGTCAGCATCAAGCTGGACGGCACCGGCACCCGCAGCCTGAACACCGGCGTGCCCTTCCTGGACCACATGCTGGACCAGATCGCGCGCCACGGCCTGTTCGATCTGGACATCCACTGTGACGGCGACACCCATATCGACGACCACCACAGTGTCGAGGACGTCGGCATCGCCCTGGGCCAGGCCTTTGCCGCCGCCGTCGGCGACAAGGCCGGCCTGCGCCGCTATGGCCACGCCTACGTGCCGCTGGACGAATCCCTGTCGCGCGTGGTGGTGGACCTGTCCGGCCGGCCCGGCCTGTTCTATTTCGTGGATTACGCCCGGGCGCGCATCGGCACCTTCGACGTCGATCTGGCGCGCGAATTCTTCCAGGGCTTCGTCAATCACGCCCTGGCGACCGTGCACATCGACAATCTGCGCGGGGACAATGCCCACCACCAGTGCGAAACGATCTTCAAAGCCTTTGGCCGGGCGCTGCGCATGGCCACTGAAATCGACCCGCGCGCCGGGGGCGCCATCCCCTCGACCAAGGGCACCCTGTGATCCACCCCGCAGACCGGCCCAGGACCGCTATATCGTGACCCGCATCGCCATCGTCGACTATGGCATGGGCAACTTCCATTCCGTCGCCCGCGCACTGCAAGCCGCTGCCCCCGACCACGACATCCGCATCGCCCGCAGCGCCGCTGCCATCGAAGCCGCCGACCGCATCGTATTCCCCGGCCAGGGCGCCATGCCCGACTGCATGCAGACACTGATCACGTCGGGCTTGCGCGATGCCGTGCTGCGGGCCGCACGCGAAAAGCCGCTGCTGGGCGTGTGTGTCGGCGAACAGATGCTGTTCGACGTCAGCGACGAAGGCAACACCCCCGGCCTGGGCCTGTTTGCCGGCCGCGTGCGCCGCTTCCAGGGACCGGCTTTCGATCACCCGGCCAGCGACGGCACCCGGCTGAAAGTCCCCCACATGGGCTGGAATGCCGTCACCCAGACCCGCGCCCATCCGCTCTGGCAAGGCATCGCCCAGGACACGCCTTTCTATTTTGTCCACAGTTATTACGCCGAGCCGGCCGACCCCGGGCTGACGGCCGGCATCAGCCACCATGGCCTGCCGTTCTGCTGCGCCATTGCAGACAGCAATATTTTTGCCGTACAGTTCCATCCAGAAAAGAGCGCGGCCCCCGGGCTGCAGATGTACCGCAACTTCACCCGCTGGCAGCCCTGAAACCGCCCGGCTCCCGGCACTGCATTCTTTCCGCACCGACCACGACGATCATGCTGCTCATCCCCGCCATCGACCTCAAAGACGGGCATTGCGTGCGCCTGCGCCAGGGCGACCTGAACCAGGCCACCGTGTTTTCCGAAGACCCCGCCGCCATGGCCGCCCAATGGGCCGACCAGGGCGCACGCCGCCTGCACCTGGTGGACCTGAACGGCGCCGTGGCCGGCAAACCGCGCAACCGCGCCGCCATCCAGGCCATCGTGGACACGGTGGATGAATCCATCCCCGTGCAGATCGGCGGCGGCATCCGCGACCTGGACACGGTCGAATACTATCTGGACCACGGCATTTCCTACGTAATCATCGGCACGGCCGCCGTCAAGGACCCGGGCTTCCTCAGCGACGCCTGTTCGGCCTTCCCCGGCCACATCATCGTCGGCCTGGACGCACGCGACGGCAAGATCGCCACCGACGGCTGGTCCAAGCTGACCCGCCATGACGTGCTGGACCTGGCCCGCAAATTCGAAGACTACGGCTGCGAATCCATCATCTACACCGACATCGGCCGCGACGGCATGCTCTCGGGCGTCAACATCGAGGCCACCGTGCGCCTGGCGCAGCATGTGCGCATCCCGGTCATCGCCTCGGGCGGCGTTGCCTCGCTGGACGACATCCGCGCCCTGTGCGATGTCGCCCCGGAAGGCGTGGACGGCGTCATCCTGGGCCGCAGCCTGTACGAAGGCACGCTGGACTTTGCCGCCGCCCAGACACTGGCCGACGAACTGACCGCCGTCGCCGAAGACGACGAGGACACTGAAACATGAACCCGGACGCCACCCCGACCAGCCAGGCCCCATCAGGCCTGTGCCGCCGCATCATCCCCTGCCTGGACGTCAATGCCGGACGGGTGGTCAAGGGCGTGAACTTCGTCAACCTGGCCGATGCCGGCGACCCGGTGGAAATCGCCCGCCGCTACGACGAGCAGGGTGCCGACGAACTCACCTTCCTGGACATCACGGCCACGTCCGACGACCGTGACCTGATCCTGCCCATCATCGAGGCCGTCGCGCGCCAGGTCTTCATCCCCCTGACGGTCGGCGGCGGCGTGCGCCAGGTCGCCGATGTGCAGCGCCTGCTGGACGCCGGCGCCGACAAGGTCTCGATCAACAGCGCGGCGGTTGCCCGCCCCGAACTCGTGGCCGAGGCCGCCCGCCATCACGGCTCGCAATGCATCGTCGTGGCACTGGACGCCCGCCGCGTGTCGGGCACGGACGAAGCCCCCCGCTGGGAAATCTTCACCCACGGCGGACGCCACGCCACCGGGCTGGACGCCGTGCAATGGGCACGCCGCATGGCCGACCTGGGCGCGGGCGAACTGCTGCTGACCAGCATGGACCGCGACGGCACCAAAGCCGGCTTCGACCTGGAACTGACTCGCGCGGTCGCGGACGCCGTGCCGGTGCCCGTGATCGCCTCGGGCGGTGTCGGCACCCTGCAGCACCTGGCCGACGGCATCCTCCAGGGCCACGCCAGCGCCGTGCTGGCCGCCAGCATCTTCCATTTCGGCCAGCACACCCTGGCCGAGGCCAAGGCCTACCTGGCCGCCCAGGGTATCCCGGTGCGCCCGGCCGTTCCCGCACGGGCGCTCGCATGACCCCCACCAGTCCCTCTGCGCAGACCGTCTCCGGCACCCCGGATGACTGGCTCTCGGCCCTGCATTTTGATGAACAGGGCCTGATCCCGGCCATCGCCCAGGATGCGCAAACCGGCACCGTGCTGATGGTGGCCTGGATGAATGCCGAAGCCATCCGCGAAACCGTGCGCACTGGCCGCGCCGTGTATTTCTCGCGCTCACGCGCCCGTCTGTGGCGCAAGGGCGAGGAATCCGGCCACATCCAGC
The DNA here is from genome assembly GCF_034007085.1 of Castellaniella sp. Lineage (GTDB taxonomy): Bacteria > Pseudomonadota > Gammaproteobacteria > Burkholderiales > Burkholderiaceae_B > Castellaniella. Next base: position 15,381 of record NZ_JAVERO010000042.1, read on the forward strand.
AGGTTCACGACATCCGCCTGGACTGTGACGGCGACGTGCTGCTGCTGAAAATCACCCAGGTCGGTGGCATTGCCTGCCATACCGGGCGCGAACGCTGCTTTTACCGCAGCCTGGACCAGAACGGCGACGCGCCGACCTGGGTCGTGCAGGATCCGGTGCTCAAGGATCCCGCGTCCATCTACAGCCACCCGCACCCGCACGACCACTGAACCCCCGCGCCAGGCCGATTGCGCCCGGCGCCCCTCGATCACGGATTGCCTCGCATGACGATTGCTTCTAACGCCGACCTCCTGGCCCGGCTGGCTGACACGCTGGCCACACGCCGCCCCGACCGTGGCGGCGACCCACAAACGTCCTATACCGCCAAGCTGCTGGCACGCGGCCCGGATGCCTTTCTGAAAAAGATCGGCGAAGAAGCCACCGAACTGGTCATGGCCGCCAAGGACGGCACCCGCGAACGCATCGTCGCCGAAACCGCCGACCTGTGGTTCCACTGTCTGGTTGCCCTGACACACTTCGACCTGCGCCCCGAAGACGTGCTGGCCGAACTGGCCCGCCGTGAAGGCCTGTCCGGGCTGGCAGAAAAAGCATCCCGCCCAAAGGATTGAACAAACGCCAGGCAGTCCGGGCCCACCCTGCCGCCAGGCTGGCCCAGGTCAACACCTGCCACGATCGATCAAACCGACCCTGCCTAAAATGTGGCAACATACAACATTGATCAAGCCGATGTCCGGCCCTCGCTTCACCGATTCTCCATGAGCCACGATTGTCTATTCTGTAAAATCGCCCGGCACGAAATCCCCGCCCGCATTGTCCACGAAGACGACGAATTCCTCGCCTTCCACGACATCAACCCGGCGGCGCCCGTGCATCTGCTGCTGATTCCCAAACATCATGTCGCGTCCCTGGCCGACATCGGCCCCGCCGATGCCGACTGGCTGGCCCGCCTGCTGGCCCTGGTCCCCAAGATCGCCTTCGCCAACGGCTGCAATCCCATGCCGGCCGGGGGTTTCCGTCTGGTGGCCAATACCGGCACCGAAGGCGGCCAGGAAATCGACCATCTGCATTTCCATATTCTGGGGGGTGAACGCCCCTGGTCCAACCGTGCGGCCCCCGCCGCTTAAGGAGTTCTCATGGGTAGTTTCAGCATCTGGAACT
>NZ_JAVERO010000126.1:0-6203 GCF_034007085.1 Castellaniella sp.
GTTGCCCGGGAACAGGCGGAAGTATTTTTTGGGCGGGTCTTCGCGAAAGTCGTCGCGTTCGATCCAGAGCTCGCGCGTGAACGGGAATGAGCGCCGGGCGCCATCCGGATCGTGGGGGTTGAGCGGTGCGGAGCAGGGTTCGGCCAGGTTTTCCGGGAAGTTGGTGATGACGAGTTTGAGCGGATCGAGCACGGCCACGGCCCGGGCGGCCTTGGGGTCCAGATCGTCGCGCAGGGCTTGTTCCAGTGTGCCGTAGTCGATGCGGGAGTCGGCCTTGGATACCCCCAGGCGGTCGCAGAACAGGCGGATGGAACTGGGCGTGTAACCCCGGCGGCGCAGGCCGGCCAGGGTTGGCAGGCGGGGGTCGTCCCAGCCATTGACGTGTCCGTCCAGGACCAGTTGGCGCAGCTTGCGTTTGCTGGTGACGACGTAGCTGAGGTTCAGGCGCGCGAATTCGTGCTGCCGAGGCAGTGGCGCAGCCAGTTGGTCCAGTTCGACCAGGCGTTCCAGGATCCAGTCGTAGAACGGGCGCTGGTCCTCGAATTCGAGCGTGCAGATGCTGTGCGTGATGCCTTCCAGGGCGTCTTCGACCGGATGCGCCCAGGAATACATGGGATAAATGCACCAGGCATCGCCGGTCCGGTGGTGGGTCGCATGGCGGATGCGATATAGGACCGGGTCACGCAGGTTGATGTTGGGCGAGGCCATGTCGATGCGCGCCCGCAGGGCCATGCGGCCATCCGGGAATTTGCCGGCGCGCATGTCGCGCAACAGCGCCAGGGATTCGGCGGCTGGGCGGTCGCGCCATGGCGAGTTCGTGCCCGGTTCGGTCAGAGTGCCACGGGTGGCGCGCATCTCGTCGGCCGATTGTTCGTCCACGTAGGCATGGCCGGCCTGCACCAGGGCTTCGGCGAAACGGTACATGGTCTCGAAATAGTCGCTGGCGTAGAAACAGTGTTCCACGCCGTCGTGCGTCCAGTCGAAACCCAGCCAGCGCACCATGTCGATGATGGCGTGGACGTATTCGTTTTCTTCCTTTTCGGGGTTGGTGTCGTCGAAGCGCAGGTGGCAGATGCCCTGGTAATCGCGCGCCAGGCCGAAATTTAGGCAGATGCTCTTGGCGTGGCCGATGTGCAGGTAGCCGTTGGGTTCGGGCGGAAAGCGGGTGCGGATGCGGGCGGGATCGAGGGCGCCGGCGCGGCGGACTTCAGCCGGGCTGGGCGGAAGCGCCCATTGCCTGTCCTGGTAGCGACCGGATTTCAGGTCGTTGTCGATGATGGTGCGCAGGAAATTCGAGGCGGGCGCGGAATCGGTGGTCATGGTGCGAGGATACGGGCCCCTGGGGCAGGAAGATAAACGGGCATTTTGCCATGTTCGCGCGCAGGCTGGCTGGCGCGGATCGAGAAAGACATACAGGCCCGAAGGGGGTTCATATAAACTAGCGCACATTATGACGCAAACCGCATGGGTTCTGTCGCTGTCCCAGTTTTACCTGAGTCTGGGGTTCGTGCTGTGCTTCCTGGCACTGGAACTGGGCCTGGCCTGGGTCTTGTTCGGCTTCCGGCTGTTCGCTGGCCGCAGCCAGGCGGCGCTGCTGGCCTATCGCTTCTGGGTGCGGGTGTTTGCCTTGTCCCTGATTCTCGGTTTTGCAGCCAGCCTGCTGCTGGTGCTGCAGTTGGGCACGCTGTGGCCGGGCTTCATGGACCGGGCCGGCGAGGTCGCCGGACCGTTGGTGGGCATGGCGGTGCTGACGGCCTTCATCTTCAAATCCTGTTTTCTGGGGGCCATGCTGTACGGCCAGCGCACCCTGTCGGCCCGGGCCCACACGCTGGTCGTGGGGATGGTGGCGCTGGGCACGTCCCTGACGGCCTGGTGGATCGTGGTGCTGCTGGCCTGGATGCAGTGGCCGGTGGGCGCCACCCTGTCCGAGGGCCGCTACCATGTGGCGGATTGGCTGGAATTGCTGGGCGGAGGCCTGGCGCCGGTGCTGTTCGGGGTGTTGCTGGCCGGCGGCCTGCTGCTGGCTGCGACCTTGATGCTGGCCGTGACGGCCTGGCGCACCGAGATTCGTCCCAGCGATGCGGGGGATCGCAGTGTCTATGCCTGGGGCCTGCGGCTGGTGCTGCTGGCGCTGGTGCTGCAGGCGGTGTTGGCGGCCACCCTGGGGCGTGATCTGTTGCCGCTGCAGCCGGCGCGTGTGGCGTCCGTGGTGCCTCAGTGGACCAGTGGGCCGCCGGCACGCCTGTCCCTGGCCGCCTGGCCTGACGAATCCCGCCAGCACGATGCCTGGCGCCTGGCTGGGCCGCCCGGCTGGGCCGCGTGGGTGCACCTGCCGGCCGAGGGGCCGTTGCGCGGACTGAACGATCTGGCGGGCATTCGTCCGCCCCTGATGGCGACCTATGTATCGGCACGGCTGGCCGTGCTGCTGACCGGCACGTTGGCCGTATTGGCCGGGTGGGCGCTATGGCGGGGCCACCGCCTGGGGCATGAGCCTGACAATCTGTCGCGGGCTGGGCGTGCCGGGCTGTGGCTCATGGCCTGGCTGGCCGCACTGCTGCAGGCGGCGGGATGGGGGCATCTGTTGATCGGCAGTCTGCCCTATGCCATCCAGGGTACGGTCTCGTTGCGCGAGATCGGCACGGACGCCAGCGAAGGCGTGCTGTGGGCGGTGCTGTGCCTGCAGATCGTGGTCTTTGGTGCGCTGCTTGCCGGCTTTTACCAGTTGCTGCGGCATGCGACCCGCTACGGTGTCGTGCCGGTGGCCCGTCACAGGGGACGCGCATGATCGAGTCGCTCGCCGCCCTGTTGGGGTTGGGTGCCCAGGACCCGGCGTTCTGGATGCCGTTGGCGCTGATCGTCGTGTTCTTCGCGGTCGTCGTGGCAGGCGTGCTGCTGGACGGTTTCGACATTGGCGTAGGCTGTGTGTCCCTGGTCGCGCCGCCTGCCCTGCGGCCGCGCATGCTCTCGCTGCTGGGGCCCTGGCGCGATGCCAATGAATTCTGGGTTTTTCTGGGCGTCGGGCTGTTTGCGGCGGCTTTCCCCTACGCCTGGCCTCAGATCCTGGGGCGCCTGTATCTGCCGCTGTCGTTGCTGGCATTGGGCACCATGTTGCGCTCGGTGTGCTTCGAGTGGCGTTTGCGGGCGCCGTCCGAGCACCAGGGCCGCTGGCAGTTCGGTTTTGGCGCGGGGGCCGTGCTGGTCGCCTTTTCTCATGGCTATATCCTGGCACGGGTGGTGGTGGCGTACCAGCCGGGCCTGGGCAATACCGGTTTCGCGGTCCTGATGGGCGGGTGCGCCGTAGCGGCCTACAGTCTGCTGGGAGCGGCCTGGCTGATGATGCGCGAAGCCGGCGAACTGCGTGTGCGCGCCGTCAGCTGGGCTCGTCGCACGCTGCGCTGGGGCGCCGTGGGCGCTGTGGGGGTGTCGGTGGTGCTGGACTTTTCCAATGCCGGGGTCTTCCTGAAATGGGGCGATGGTTCGCACTGGCTGGCGGTGGGCTTGGTCTGGGGCACGTTGCTGCTGTGTTTCGTCCTGACGGAAATGACGCTGCAGCGCATGATCAGCCACAGCTACCGTGCTTCGGCGCTGCCCTATGCCCTGGTGCTGGTGATTGTCCTGACCGTGCTGGGCGGCCTGGCCTACAGTTTCTTCCCCTACCTGGTATTGGACGAAATGACGTTGTGGGACGCCGCTGCGCCGGTGGCGACCCTGCGCCTGGCGCTGTCGGCCGTGGTGATCGCGCTGCCGGTGGCGTTGATTTTCAATCTCTGGGTGTACTGGCGCATGCTGGGCCGGTCTCGGCCACCCAGCCCGCCGGATTTCAGGCCCTAGGGCCATTCAGGAGCGCGCATGCGAGGGCCGGATCTGCACTTGCGGGCCGACGGCGCGGTCGCCATGCTGTGCTGGGCGGCCCTGGCCGGCGTCGGTGGCGCATTGCTCACGATCGCTTTCCATGCCGGGATCCATGGGATCCAGTGGCTGTTTGCCGGGCATTCCGGGGCCATTACCCAGGTCATGCGTGAACTGCCCTGGTCGATGCGACTGCTGGTGCCCGCCGTCGGCGGGCTGTGTGCCGGGGCCTTGCTGGTCGCCGCCCGGCGCGTGTCGCGCGATGCGCATTCCGACTACATGGAAGCCGTGGCCATTGGCGACGGGCGGCTGTCCGTGCGCCAGGGTCTGCTGCGTTCGCTGTCTTCGCTGTGCACGGTCGCCACGGGCGGTTCCATCGGCCGCGAGGGGGCCATGGTGCACCTGGCTGCCCTGTGGGCGTCCGTCCTGGGTCGGCTGCTGCGTTCGGGCACGGCACACCTGCGCCTGCTGGTGGCCTGCGGGGCGGCGGCCGGGGTGTCGGCGGCCTATGGCGCGCCCATTGCCGGCGCCGTGTTCGTGGGCGAGATCGTCCTTGGATCCATGTCGTTCCAGAATTTCGGCCCGCTGCTGGTCGCGGCCGCCGTGTCGAACCTGCTGATGCGGCTGAGCGGCCACTATGTGGCGCTGTACGCCATGCCCGGCCTGGGGGAGGTGCCCGCCGACCTGTTGCTGCCCAGCCTGGCGTTGGGCATCCTGGCTGGCGTGGGGGCGCCGCAGTTCCTGCGCTGCATCCATGGGGTGAAATCACTGTTCGGTCGCACTGGCCTGCCGTTGCCCCTGAGCCTGGCGCTGGGCGGGCTGTTGCTGGGAGGTGTGTTGGTGGGCATGCCGCAGATGGCAGGCAATGGCTACAGCGTGGTCGTGTCCCTGCTGCATCAGCCCCAGGCCTGGCAGATGGTGCTGTGGATCCTGCTGTGCAAGGTGCTGGCGACGGCCCTGACGGCAGGTTCGGGCGCGGTGGGTGGGGTGTTTACCCCGACCCTGTTTGTCGGTGCCGCTCTGGGCACGCTGGTGGCCCAGGGCTTGGGGGAAGTCTGGCCTGTGCTGGCGGGGCATGGCGCGGTCCTGACCCTGGTGGGCATGGGGGCCTTCCTGGCAGCGGCGACCAGCGCGCCGTTCATGGCGATCCTGATGATTTTCGAAATGACGCTCAGCTACCAGATGGTACTGCCGCTGGTGCTGGCCTGTGTGGCGGCGTATTTCGTATCCCGTGGCCTGGCCCAGGCAGTGATGTACCAGGTGACGCTGCATCACGAGGACAACCAGGCGCTGCGCCAGCGCCTGCGGCACGCCCGCCTGGACAGCCTGATGCGGCCGGCGGAAACCGTGATCCGCACGGATGCCCCGGTGCGCCAGGCGCAGGAGATGTTTCTGGACTATCCCGTGAAATATCTGTACGTGACTGATGCCGAGGGTGCCTGGCAGGGGGTGATCGCCCAGCAGGACCTGACCCGCATGATGCTGGCCGAGACCGATGTGCAGTCCAGGACCTGTGGCGAGGTGCTGCGCCTGGATTTCGTCAAGCCGCTGTACCCCGATCTGAGTCTGGACGAGGCCCAGACGCAGTTCAGCGCCTTCCGGGGGGAACGTCTGCCCGTGGTCAGCCGCGACCGGCCTGCCCGGTTGCTGGGCGTGGTCTACAAGTCCGATCTGCTGGAACGCTATTCACAGCTGAAGCGGGCGCTGGACGGGGATGCCGATTTCGTGCTGTTGCCGCGCCGGGACCGTTCGTGACGGGGGCGGCCGGCCGCGTTGCGGTGATGGCATAATTCCGGTACTGGATATCAACACAGTCTTTTCATGGCCATTCAAGCAGATTCCCTCTCGGCCCGAACGCCCGAACCCCGCCTGGTGACGCCGGACGTGGCTTCGCATGCCGAAGATTCCATCGAACGCGCCCTGCGGCCCAAGTCCCTGGGGGACTATGTCGGCCAGCGGCGGGTCCGCGAACAGCTGGACATCTTCATCGCGGCGGCCCGCCAGCGTGGCGAATCGCTGGATCACGTGCTGCTGTTCGGCCCGCCGGGCCTGGGCAAGACGACCCTGGCGCACATCGTGGCCCATGAAATGGGTGTGCAGTTGCGCCAGACATCCGGGCCGGTGCTGGAACGTCCCGGGGACCTGGCCGCCATGCTGACCAACCTGGAACGCAACGATGTCCTGTTCATCGACGAAATCCATCGCCTGTCGCCGGTGGTCGAGGAAATCCTCTATCCCGCGCTGGAGGACTTCCAGATCGACATCCTGATCGGCGAAGGCCCCGCCGCCCGCAGCGTGAAAATCGACCTGCAGCCCTTCACCCTGGTGGGGGCGACCACCCGTGCCGGCATGCT
>NZ_JAVERO010000075.1:0-10224 GCF_034007085.1 Castellaniella sp.
GACCGTTTCGGCATTGTGTCCCGGCTGGAATTCTATTCGGCCGATGAACTGGCCCATATCGTGCGGCGCAGTGCCGGCCTGCTGGGGGCCGATGCCACGGACGATGGCGCAGCCGAGATCGCCCGCCGTTCGCGCGGCACGCCGCGCATCGCCAACCGCCTGTTGCGCCGGGTGCGCGATTATGCCGATGTGCGGGCTGGCGGACGCATCGACACGGCAACTGCCCAGGCAGCGCTGGCCATGCTGGAAGTCGACCCCCAGGGCCTGGATCTGATGGACCGCAAATTACTCGAAGCCATTGTGCACAAGTTCGACGGCGGTCCGGTGGGGGTGGACAGCCTGGCGGCCGCCATCGGCGAAGAGCGCGACACCATCGAAGACGTCATCGAACCCTATCTGATCCAGCATGGCTATCTGCAACGCACTCCGCGCGGTCGCATGGCCACGCGCCGCTGCTGGGAACACCTGGGCCTGCAGGCGCCTGCCGCCGGGGGGAGTGCAGAACTGTTCTAGGGCGCGTCAGTCGCGGATTTGTCCCACGCAGGCGATCACGTCGGGGCCATAGGTTTCCAGCTTGCGTGCGCCCACGCCGCTGACGCCGGCCAGGGCGTCCAGGCTGGCGGGATTGCGCAGGGCGATCTCGCGCAGGGTGGCGTCATGGAAGATCACGTAGGCGGGCACGTTGTGTTCGCGCGCGGTGCGCGTGCGCCAGGCACGCAGATGCTCGAAGCGCGCCAGGGCGTCGGGCGGTAATGCGTCCAGTTGCGCGGCCGTGGTGGTGCGCTGGCGGCTGGCCTTGGCGCGCTTGACGGCCACGGGGCGCAGCATCAGGGTGCGTTCGCCCTTGAGCACGGCGCGGCTGGCTTCGGTCAGCGCCAGGGTGCCGTAGCCTTCCAGGTCCACCGTCAGCAGGCCCAGGGCCAGGGCCTGGCGCAGGATGCCGCGCCAGGCGTCCACCGACAGGTCTGCGCCCACACCAAAGACGCTGAGCGTGTCGTGGCCGTGCTGCCGGACCCGATCGGTCATCTGGCCGCGCAGGATGTCGATCAGGTGACCGCCGCCGAAGCGCTGGCCACGTTCGCGCATCAGCCGGTAGACGGCCGACAGCAGCTTCTGCACGGCGACGGTGCCATCCCAGGCAGCGGGCGGGTCCAGACAGGTGTCGCAGTTGCCGCAAGGCGCGATGGTCTGGCCGAAATAGGCCAGCAGATCCTGGCGCCGGCAGGTCACGGTTTCGCACAGGGCCAGCATGGCGTTCAGCTGGTGTATCTGGCGGCGCTGGTGCAGGGCATCGCCATCTGATTCGTCGATCATGCGCCGCTGCTGGACGACGTCCTGCAGGCCGTAGGCCAGCCAGGCGTCGGCGGGCAGGCCGTCACGTCCGGCACGTCCGGTTTCCTGGTAGTAGCCTTCGACGGACTTGGGCAGATCGATGTGGGCGACGAAACGCACATCGGGCTTGTTGACGCCCATGCCGAAGGCGATGGTGGCGACCATGATGATGCCATCCTCGCGCAGGAAGCGGGCCTGGTGGTCGGCGCGCGTCCTGGCATCCAGGCCGGCGTGGTAGGGCAGGGCGATGATGCCGTTGCGCGACAGGAATTCGGCGGTCTGCTCGACGCGCGCGCGCGACAGGGCGTAGACGATGCCGCATTCTCCGGCATGTTCGGCGCGGATGAAATCCAGCAGCTGGCGCCGGGCCTCGTGCTTTTCGACGATGCGGTAGCGGATGTTGGGCCGGTCGAAACTGGCGATGAACTGGGGGGCGGCTTCCAGCGACAGACAGGCGACGATGTCGGCGCGCGTGGCGGCGGTGGCGGTGGCGGTCAGGGCGATGCGCGGTACGCCGGGCCAGCGCTCGGCCAGCAGTTTCAGTTCCTGGTATTCCGGGCGGAAATCGTGCCCCCATTGGGATACGCAATGGGCCTCATCGATGGCGAACAGGGCGATGCGCCCGCTGTCGAGCAGGTCCAGGCAGCGCGGGGTCAGCAGGCGTTCCGGGGCGACGTACAGCAGATCCAGTTCGCCGCGCATGAAGGCGCGCTCGACCTCGCGGGCCTGGCCGGGCGTCTGTGACGAATTCAGGAACGCGGCGCGCACGCCCAGTTCGAGCAGGGCATCGACCTGATCCTGCATCAAGGCGATCAGAGGCGAGATGACCACCCCCGTGCCGGGGCGCACCAGGGCCGGAATCTGGTAGCACAGGGATTTGCCGCCACCCGTAGGCATCAGCACCAGGGCATCGCCGCCGCCGATGATGTGCTCGATGACGGCCTGCTGTTCGCCCCGGAAGGCCTCGTAGCCGAAGACTTCACGCAGCGCGTCCAGCGCATGCGCGTAGCGCGGCGGTGCGGGCGGGGTGTGCCGTTCGCCGGCCTGGTCACCTGCCGGGAAATGCATGGGCCGCCCGTCCTCGTCCCAGAAGATGGGCGGTTCCTCTGCGCGCATGTCGTGTCCGGCCTCAGGCTCGCGCCAGGGCCTTCAGGGCCAGGCGGATGCTTTCGGAAATGCTCCGGCCTTCTGGCAGGGTGGCCATGGCGCGGCGGGCCTCGGCGGCGGAATAGCCCAGAGCCAGGAGGGCGTTGAGCACATCGCTGCCGCTTGCGGTGGCGGGCATGCCATCCGATCGGCCTGGACCGGGGATCGTCCCCAGTTTGTCGCGCAGTTCAAGCAGCAGGCGCTCGGCGGTTTTCTTGCCGATGCCGGGGACTTTCACCAGGCGGCCGGATTCCTGGCGTTCGACTGCGTCGGCCAGGTCCTCGACGCTCAGGCCCGACAGCACGGCCAGGGCTGTGCGCGCGCCGATACCGCTGACCTTGATCAGGGCGCGAAAGGCACTGCGTTCAGCCGGTGTGGCAAAACCGTACAGGACATGGGCGTCATCACGAATGGCCAGATGCGTGTGCAGGGTCACGGTCTGGCCGGCGGGAGGCAGCTTGTAGAGCGTGCTCATGGGGACGTCGATCTCGTAGCCCAGGCCGCCGGCCTGGATGCAGACCGTGGGCGGGGATAGTTCGATCAGGGTGCCGGTAATGCGGCCGATCATGGCGAACTCCGTTGTTCGGGATGAATGCGGGGCGCGGACCGCACGAAAAAGCGGGCGTCCATCAGGACACCAGCCGGCCGGTGCGCAGGCGTCGGCGGCTTGCAGACAGGGTCTTGGGCGCCAGTGCCTGCAGCCGTTCGGCCAGCGGCGCGCAGTGGGCGTGACAGATGGCGCAGGCCAGGGCGTCGGCGGCATCCGGGGCAGGTTCGCCGTCCAGCGACAGCAGATGGCGCACCATGGCCTGGATCTGTTCCTTGCTGGCGCGGCCGGTGCCGACCACGGCTTTCTTGATCTGCAGCGCCGTGTATTCCTGGACATCGATGCCGCAGTCGGCCAGGGCGCACAGGGCCGCGCCGCGTGCCTGGCCCAGCAGCAGGGTCGAGGCCGGGTTGGCATTCAGGAAGACTTTTTCCAGTGCGGCCTGGTCGGGCCGGACGTCGCGGGCGATTTCGCGCAGATTGTCCAGGATGACCTTGAGGCGTCCGTGCAGGGGCAGGGCGGGTGGCACGACGATGGTGCCGCTGGCCACGTAGCGCAGTCGCGCACCCTGGGCCTCGATTGCGCCGAAGCCCGTGCGCCGCAAGCCCGGATCGACTCCCAGGATGATCATCGCTGCCTGGCCGTCAGTGGCGGAAGTGGCGGGCGCCGGTGAAGACCATGGCGATGCCGCGTTCGTCGGCGGCCGCGATGACTTCGTCGTCGCGGATGCTGCCGCCCGGCTGGATGACGCAGGCCGCGCCCGCGTCGGCCACCACGTCCAGCCCGTCGCGGAATGGGAAGAAGGCGTCCGAGGCGACTGCCGAGCCTTGCAGCGTCAGACCGGCCTTTTCGGCTTTGATCGAGGCAATGCGGGCCGAGTCGATGCGACTCATTTGCCCGGCTCCCACGCCCAGGGTCATGCCCTGGCCACAGAAGACGATGGCGTTGGACTTCACGAAGCGGGCGACATTCCAGGCGAACAGCAGGTCGCGCATCTGTTGCGCCGTCGGTGCCAGACGGGTGACGACACGCACATCGGTCTCGGCGGCTTGCAGGACATCCGGGTCCTGCGCCAGCCAGCCGCCGCCGACACGTTTGATGTCGCAGGGGTTGTGCGCCGTGCCCAGGGGGACTTCCAGGACTCGTACGTTCTTTTTCGCGGCCAGCAGGGCCAAGGCGGCGCCCGTATAGGCCGGGGCGATCAGGACTTCCAGGAACTGCTCGGAGACAGCCTGCGCAGTGGCCTCGTCGACCGTCGTATTGAAGGCGATGATGCCGCCGAAAGCCGAAGTCGGGTCGGTCTTGAAAGCCTGGCGATAGGCGGACAGCGCATCGGCGCCCAGGGCCACGCCGCAGGGATTGGCGTGTTTGACGATGACGCAGGCCCCGGCCTGGAAGCTGCGTACGCATTCCCATGCGGCGTCGGCATCGGCGATGTTGTTGTAGGACAGTTCCTTGCCCTGGATCTGACGGTAGCTGGCCAGCAGGCCGGTGCCGACCTGGATGTCGCGATAGAAGGCGGCGCCCTGGTGCGGATTTTCGCCATAGCGCAGGGTCTGTTCACGGCGCATCTGCACGGTCAGCACGCGCGGCCAGGGATTGCGTTCAGGGACCTGGGCAGGTTCGGGTTCGCGCGTTGCCAGGCTGCTGAGGTAGGCGGCGATGGCGCCGTCGTAGGCTGCGGTGTGGGCATAGACCTTGGCGGCCAGTTCCAGGCGCAGGCCGTAGGACGGCTGGCGGGCCGGGCCGTCCATGTCGGCCAGCACGCGCGGGTAGTCGGCCGGGTCGATGACCACGGTGACGCCACCGCCGGCTGGAGAGCCATGGTTTTTTGCCGCAGAGCGCAGCATGGCCGGGCCGCCGATGTCGATGTTTTCGATGGCATCGGCCAGGATGCAGTCGGGTTTGGCGATGGTCTGCTGGAAGGGGTACAGATTGACCACCAGCAGATCGATGGGTGGGATGTTCTGTTCTTTCAGTGTCTGCAGGTGCGCGGGATCGTCGCGGCGCGCCAGCAGACCGCCGTGGATGCGTGGGTGCAGGGTCTTGACCCGGCCGTCGAGGATTTCCGGAGAGCCGGTGTGGTCGGCGACCTCGGTGACCTTGAGGCCGGCCTGGGCCAGCAGGCGGGCGGTGCCGCCAGTCGACAGGAGAGCGACCCCGCGCTGGGCGAGGGCCTGGGCGAATTCAACGATGCCCGACTTGTCGGACACGGAGAGCAGAGCAGTCTGGATGGTCATGTGGGTGGGATGGAAGGCAAAGAAAAATGGGCTGGTGGGGCGGTCGGTGCCTCAGACCTGGATCTGGTGCGTCTGGAGTTTCTTGCGCAGGGTGCCGCGCGTGATGCCGAGCATGTCGGCTGCGCGCGTCTGGTTGCCTCCGGTGCGTTCCAGTGCGACTTCCAGGACGGTGCGTTCGACGCACAGACCGACCATGGACAGCATGTCGTGCGGCGTGGAGTCGCCCAGATCTTCGAAATAGCGTTCGAGCTGTTCGCGGACGGCGTGTTCCAGTGGGGTGGTGGTGCTCATGTCGGATCGGTCGGAAAATCAATGGAGTGAAGGCGCGGGCGTGATGACCGCATCGGCAGGCCGTTCGTCGAACCACTGGCGCAGGGCTTCGGATTGCCGCGCCGTGCTGTCCAGCGCCATGATGCGTGGCAGCAGCGTGTCCGCGCCCGGCAGATCGGCCAGGTACCAGCCGATGTGCTTGCGGGCGCTGCGCACGCCGGTGTGCTCACCGTAGAAAGCATAGTGGTCGTCCAGGTGCCCCAGCAGATGTTCGCGCAGTTCGCCATAGGTCGGCGGCGGCAGATGGGTGCCGTGCGCCAGATAATGGGCGATTTCGCGAAAGATCCAGGGCCGCCCCTGGGCGGCACGGCCAACCATGATGGCGTCGGCTCCAGTGTAATCCAGGACGCGGCGGGCTTTTTCTGGCGAGTCGATGTCGCCGTTGGCGATCAGCGGGATGCGGATTGCCTGGCGGACTTCGCGCAGCGTGTCGTATTCGGCCTGTCCCGTGTACAGATCGCAGCGGGTGCGCCCGTGCAGGGTCAGGGCGGCCACGCCGCAGTCCTCTGCAAGGCGGGCGATGCGCACGGCATTGCGGCTGTCCCGGTCCCAGCCGGTGCGGGTCTTCAGGGTGACGGGCACACCCAGCGGCGTGCAGGCGGATACCACGCGGTCCAGGATGCGGGCGACCAGGGTTTCGTCGCGCAGCAATGCCGAACCCGAGGCGACGTTGCAGACTTTTTTGACGGGACAGCCCATGTTGATGTCGATGATGTGGGCGCCTTTGCGGATGTTGAACACGGCTGCCTCGGCCAGCATGTCGGGGTCGGCGCCGGCGATCTGCACGGCCACGGGGTCGGGCTCACCATCGTGGTTCAGGCGGCGCGCGGTCTTGACGCTGTCCCACAGGCGCGGGTTGCTGGCCGCCATTTCGGATACCGCGTAGGCCGCGCCCAGCGCCTTGCACAGGCGCCGGTAGGGGCGGTCGGTGACTCCGGCCATGGGAGCCACGCAGACGGGGTGGGGCAGGGTCCAGGATCCGATGCGCATGGCGGGCATTGTAGGCCGTTCGGCATGGGCCGTGCGGTGCGTCTACAGGCGCTGACCTTGCAGCAGGTGGTGGGCCAGGGGCTTGCGCAGCGCAGGCAGCAGGTCCAGGGCGGCCAGTCCCAGACCGCAGGCGTGACGCAGCAGCGGATTGGCAGTGGCGAAGACGCGCGGCAGCATGTCGGTGATGCCCAGGGTCAGGGCGCGATCTGCGCGACGTTGCCGGGCATGGTGTTCCAGCAGCGATTGGACCGGAGTGTCCGGTTGCGCCAGCCAGGGGCGCAGCACCTGGGCCAGCTGGGCTGCGTCGCGCAGGCCCAGGTTCAGCCCCTGGCCGGCGACCGGGTGCAGAGTCTGGGCGGCATTGCCGACCGCCACCAAACCCTGGCCCAGCACGCTGGGGCCGGCGTGCAGCGACAGGGGGAAAGCGTGCGTTTCGCCGATCCGCTGCAGGCGGCCCAGGCGCTGGCCGAAGGCCGCCTGCAGCGCCGCATCGAATGCCGTGTTCGACAGGTCCTGCAAGGCTTGGGCGCGTTCAGGCGGCACGCACCAGACCAGGCTGTAGAGATCCGCGCCGGCCGGATGGGGCAACAGGGCCAGCGGGCCGGTGCGCGTGAAGCGTTCGAAGGCCAGGCCCGGATCGGGGGCGGCGGCCCGCACGGTCGCCAGGACGGCGTGCTGGCCATATTCGCGTCGCAGTCCCTGGGGACGGGCGCCGTCGGACAGCAGCGCGAGGCGTGTGCTGCATGGCCCGTCCGCCAGGCGCAGGTGCACGGGGGAACCCGCCAGGGGGCGTTGCGGGCGTTCTGGCAGGATGGTCACGCCCGAACGGCGCACAGCGGCGTAGAGCGTATCGAGCAGATCATCGTAGGCCACCACGCAGCCCAGCCGGGGAACGTTCAATTCGCGGTGATCGATCAGCGTGCGGCCCAGATGCCCCGCCTGGGATACATGCACGCTGAGGATGTCGGCGGCTCGGGTCGGCCAGGCGCCCAGGGTTTCCAGGAAGCGGCGGCTGCCGTGATTCAGCGCCAGGGCGCGCGGGTCAATGGCCTGCCCGGATGGGCGCGGTGTGGGCGCAGGCCCTGCCAGGGCGATGCGCGCCGGATCCGGGGCAGCATCCGCCAGGCTCAGGGCCAGGGCGCAGCCGACCGGGCCGGATCCCAGGATGGTGATGTCGTAGGTCGGATTGGCCATGGGTCTTCGAACGGCGAAAAGTCCCATTTTAGGATGCTTTGGGGAATGCTTTAAACTAGCCTGGTTACCCTTGTCATGGATGAACCGGTCCATCATGGACGTGCTTGCCTGGCTGCAGCCTTGGGAATTCTCGCCCGCTCTGGTGCTGGCCTTTGTGGTGTCGGCGTGGCTGTTCCTGCGTGGCCGGCGCGTTCACCATGTCGGGGCCGCGCGCCAGTCGCTGTTCTGGGTCGGCTGGGTCGTGTTGTACCTGTCCATGCACACGCAACTGGACTACTACGCCGAGCGCATGTTCTTCATCCATCGCCTGCAGCACCTGGTCCTGCATCATCTGGGGCCGATGCTGATCATGGGCGCCTATCCGGGGCAGGTCATGCGGGCGGGTCTGCCCCTGGCCTGGCGGACCCGGCTGGCGGCAGCGCGCCGTTCCTCTGGCATCGTGCGCAGCCTGGAAACCCTGGCGACACATCGTTTCCTGGTGCCGCTGCTGTTTTTGCTGATGGTGCTGGTCTGGCTGGAACCGACCGTGCAGTTCTACTCCATGCTCGACTGGCGGTTGTACCGGTTCATGAACTGGGCGGTGGTGATCACCGGCTTGATGTACTGGAATCTGATTCTGGACCGGCGGCCTCGTCCGCCGGCTGCTCTGTCGCCCGGCGGGCGGATTCTCTCGCCTGTCTTCACCATGGCGCCGCAAATGGTCGCAGGAGCCGTCATTGTTTTTTCCGAGCACGACCTCTATCCGGTGTTCGATCTGTGCGGCCGTGCGCTGCCTGGCTTCAGCGCGCTGGATGACCAGGTGATCGGCGGGCTGATCATGTGGGTGCCGGCGGGCCTGATCGAGACGTTCGGGTTACTGGTGGCGCTGGGCACCTTGTTGCGACTGTCGTCACGCAATCGGCTGCCGCAGCCTCGGCGCCGTCCGTCGGCCCGGCCGGCGGGCGTGGCCTGAAACCGCGTGATCGTGGACAAAGGATACGCCATGCAGACCTGGATGCGCCGTGCGGGCGCGAGCCTGAGCCTGGCCGGCGCCCTGGCAGCGGGCCTGCCGCCCGCCTGGGGTCAGCCCATGGGCTTGCCTTCGATGGGGGCGACTTCGTCATCGGAACTGTCCCCGGCGGTGGAACGCACACTGGGCCAGGCCATCATGGAACAAGGCCGCCAGGACCCGACCTACATCGGCGATCTGGATGTCAACCAGTACCTGACGACGATGGGCAGGCGGCTGGCCGCCCATGCGCCGCAGGCGCTGGCCCAGGACATCACCGTGTTCGCCGTGCGCGACCCCTCGATCAATGCGTTCGCCTTGCCGGGTGGTTACATCGGCGTGCATAGTGGCCTGGTGGTCGGCGCGCAGAGCGAATCCGAACTGGCCGGCGTGCTGGCGCACGAGATCGGCCACGTCATGCAGCGCCATATTGCCCGGGGCATTGCCCAGCAGTCCCAGGGTACGGGCATCATGGTGGCCAGCCTGATCGGGGCCTTGCTGGCGGCCCTGGCCGGCCAGGGCGACCTGGCGATGGGGGTGGCCACTTTCGGCCAGGCGGCGGCCATCGACCGACAGCTCGGGTTTTCTCGGGGCGCCGAACAAGAGGCCGATCGATCGGGGCTGCAGATGATGCGCCATGCAGGCTTTGATCCCCGGGGCATGTTGGCCATGTTCCGCCGTTTGATGAATGCGTCGCGCCTGAACGAAGGCGCGGGCGGCGGCTATGCCTCGACGCACCCGCTGTCCATCCAGCGCTTGTCGGATATCGAGAACCGGATCGAAGGCCAACCCATTGCCGCAGACAAATCCGATACGGAATTCTGGTTCGTGCGCACGCGCCTGGCCCTGATCCAGGCGCGCGATCATGCCGACCGGCAACGGCTGCAACAGACGCTGCGGGGCGAGGCGCGTGATCAACGCGGTGCCCGCCAGGCCGCCGCACTGTTCGGCCTGGCGTCTCTGGACAAAATGGCGGGTGACCTGGCGGGCGCGCGCGCGCAACTGGACCAGGCGCAGTCCGTGCAGGCGGCGCCTCAATTGGACATGCTGGCGATCCAGCTGGCCAGTGCCCGGGGGGCGGCGGCTGCCGTGGACGTTGCGGCGGCTGCCTGGCAGCGTTGGCCGCACAGCCAGGGGGTGGCCTACGAGCGTGCCCGTGCCCTGCAGAAGGCCGGTCAGGACGAGACGGCCGCCACGTTTCTGCAGGGCATCGTCAAGCAATGGCCGGACACGCCGGAATTCCAGAAACTGCTGGCGACCAGTCTGCAGCGCCTGGGGCGCGAGGTCGAAGCCCACGAAGCCATGGCCAGCTATTACGAGCAGACCGGCGCCTTGCCGACCGCTGTCGAGCATTTGCAGCAGGCGCGCGCTCTGTCAAAGGATTTCTACGCCCAATCGCGGCTGGACATGCGCATTCGCGCCCTGCGTGAACGCCTGGACAACCAGCGTGCCTTGTT
>NZ_JAVERO010000043.1:0-16377 GCF_034007085.1 Castellaniella sp.
GGCGCTGCTGCAGCCCCTGATCGAGCGCGGACTGCGGGCCCAACTGCGCACCGCCAGCCTGCTGACGGGTCTGCAATACGTGGCCCTGGATTTCTTCCCCGGTGAAGCGCACGCGGTGCCGAAGATTCCGGGCGACATTTCCAGCAGCAAAGGATTCCTGGTGCCCACTGTCCAGGGGGATTTTGACCGCCTGCAGGGCCAGGTCAGCAATATTGTCGCCAAGCTGGACAAGGTGCCGATCGAGGCGATCGGACGGGATTTGCGGGGCAGTCTGGAGGCGCTGAACCGCCTGCTGCGCCGTCTGGATACCCAGGTGGCGCCCGAGGCGAGCCGCGCCCTGTCATCGGCCAGTGCTTCGCTGGATCGCGTCGGAGCGGCGCTGGCCCCCGATGCACCCCTGCTGGGTGGCGTGCGCGATACCCTGGGCGAACTGGGCCGTGCGGCCCGCGCCTTGCGGCTGCTGGCCGATACGCTGCAGGCGCGTCCCGACGTCCTGATCCGGGGGAGGGCGCCCGATGAACTGCATTGAACACAGGATGGGGACCATGCCATGCGACGGATGATACTGACCTGGCTGCGCCTGCTGGGCCTGGCTGTTCTGCTGGCGGGCTGCGCGGCGGCACCGCCGCGTCACTACAGCCTTGCGGCCCCCGCAATGGTTCAGGCGGCGTCCTCCGGCGCTGCACGGACACCGGGGGCGGGCCTGCTGCTGTCGGTGGCGCGGATTCCGGTCGAAACCGAGCGCCCTCAGCTGGTGGTGCGCGCCCCGGGCCGGGATCCGGCCGTGCAGGTACTGAACGATTCGCTCTGGGCTGCGCCGTTGAGCGATCAGATCCGCGATGCGCTGGCTTTGGGGGTCAGCCACCGGCTGGGCGTCGTGGATCTGCGCCGCCTGCCGGAGGCGCAGTCCCAATTCCGCTCGATCCGGCGCGTGGATGTGCGGATCGATCGGTTTGACATGGTCTGGGGCCACTTCGTGGCGCTGGACGCGGATTGGACGGACCGGGCGCCGGACGCCGATCATGTCCGTCTGTGCCGGGCTTCGGTTCGCCTGCCTGCTGACGATGGGGTCGCGGCACTGGTAGAGGCTCAACGCCAGGCGCTGGGGCTTCTGGCAGCGCTGATCGCGGATGCGGCATTGGGCCAGCCTGTCGATTTACAAGGAAAAACAACCGTGTCAGAATTCGGTTGCACCTGACCTGTTCCGGGTTAGCCATAATGGCAGAATCAGGTGCAACCTTTTAGCATGACGCCTGATCCGGGCTGGATTGCCAGCCGGCATTGTCACTGTGGAATACCTCGAACATGGCTACTGTAACCTTGGGTGTGAAGGTCGATGAGGCGCTGCGCGAACGTCTGCGGGCGCTGGCGGAATCACTGGGCTGCACGCCCCACTGGCTGCACAAACAAGCGCTGCTGAACTACATCGAGGCGATCGAGCGCGGTCAACTGCCCGCCGAGATCGATCGTCGCGCGGATGCCGAATCTGCCGAAACCCCGGCCGAACCCGAACCCTTGGCGCCATTTCACGAATTTGCCCAGGAAGTCCAGCCGCAATCGGTGCTGCGTGCCGCGATCACGGCTGCGTACCGCCGTCCCGAACCCGAATGCGTGGCCATGCTGCTGGATCAGGCCGAATCCGTGCAACCCGAGCAGGTCGAAGCCCTGGCACGCCGCCTGGTCCAGACTTTGCGCGACAAGCGCAAGGGCGGCGGGGTGGAAGGCCTGATCCAGGAATTCTCGCTGTCCAGCCAGGAAGGCGTGGCGCTGATGTGCCTGGCCGAGGCCTTGCTGCGCATTCCCGATCAGGCCACCCGCGACGCGCTGATTCGTGACAAGATCAGTCATGGCGACTGGCGCGCGCATGTGGGTGAATCCCGCTCGCTGTTCGTCAATGCAGCCACCTGGGGCCTGCTGGTGACCGGCAAGCTGGTCAGTGTCAACAGCGAACAGAACCTGTCCCAGGCCCTGACGCGCCTGATCGCCAAGGGCGGTGAACCCCTGATCCGGCGCGGCGTGAACATGGCCATGCGCTTGATGGGCGAACAGTTCGTCACCGGGCAGACGATTTCATCGGCCCTGGCCAACAGCCGCAAGTTCGAAGACATCGGCTTTCGCTATTCCTACGACATGCTGGGCGAGGCGGCCACCACGGCCCAGGATGCCGAGCGCTATTACCAGTCCTACACGCAGGCCATCCATGCCATCGGCAAGGCATCCCAGGGCCGCGGCATCTACGAAGGCCCAGGCATTTCCATCAAGCTGTCGGCATTGCACCCGCGCTATTCGCGCGCGCAGCGTGACCGGGTCATGGAAGAACTGTTGCCACGCATGGTCGAACTGGCCGCGCTGGCACGTCGCTACGATATCGGCCTGAACATCGATGCGGAAGAAGCCGATCGTCTGGAACTGTCCCTGGACCTGCTCGAAGCCTTGTGCTTCGACGAGCGCCTGCGCGGCTGGAATGGCATTGGCTTTGTGATTCAGGCCTACCAGAAACGCGCGCCTTTCGTGATCGATTTCGTGATCGATCTGGCGCGCCGCAGCAAACATCGCCTGATGGTCCGCCTGGTCAAGGGTGCCTACTGGGATTCCGAGATCAAGCGTGCCCAGGTCGATGGCCTGGAAGGCTATCCGGTCTACACGCGCAAGATCCATACGGACGTGTCCTACCTGGCTTGCGCGCGCAAGCTGTTGTCGGCCCCGGAAGCCATCTTTCCGCAGTTTGCCACGCACAATGCCCAGACGCTGGCTTCCATCTACTACATGGCAGGCGAAAACTACTATCCCGGGCAATACGAGTTCCAGTGCCTGCACGGCATGGGCGAGCCTTTGTACGAAGAGGTCGTCGGCCCGGTCGCCAAGGGCCGTCTGAACCGACCCTGCCGGGTGTATGCGCCTGTGGGTACGCACGAGACGCTGCTGGCCTATCTGGTGCGCCGCCTGCTGGAAAATGGCGCCAATACGTCGTTCGTCAACCAGATCGGCGACCGCGACCTGCCCATCGATGCCCTGGTGGCCGATCCGGTCCGCAAGGCGCGGGCCGTTCATCCCCTGGGGGCTCCGCACGACCGCATCCCCTTGCCGCGTGACCTGTACCGGGCGCACGAGGACCGTGCCAACTCGGCAGGCCTGGATCTCAGCAACGAGCATCGCCTGGGGTCGCTGGCGGCTGCGCTGCTGGGCAGCGCGGCCCAGGCATGGCGTGCTGCGCCACCGGGCGAATGGCGCGACGAACGTGCCCGTGCCGTGCTCAATCCGGCAGATCACCGGGATGTGGTCGGACAGGTGATCGAAGCCGACGAGGCCGATGTTCAGGCCGCCGTGCAACGGGCCGAGTATGCGGCGCCGATCTGGCAGGCCACGCCGGCTGTCGAGCGGGCACAATGCCTGCGGCATGCCGCCCAGCTGATGGAAGATGAAATGCAATCGGCCATCGGGCTGATTGTGCGCGAGGCCGGGAAATCCTTTCCCAACGCCATTGCCGAAGTGCGCGAGGCCGTCGACTTCCTGCGCTATTACGCCGTGCGCATCGAGGAATCCTTTTCCAATGACAGTCACCGGCCGCTGGGACCCGTGCTGTGCATCAGCCCCTGGAATTTCCCCCTGGCGATTTTCACGGGACAGATCGCGGCTGCCTTGGCTGCCGGCAATGTCGTGCTGGCCAAGCCAGCCGAGCAGACGGCGCTGATAGCTGCCTATGGCGTGTCGGTGCTGCATCGCGCCGGCATCCCGGCCGACGCGGTCCAACTGCTGCCGGGCCGGGGCGAGACCGTAGGCGCGGCGCTGGTCGCCAGCCCGGCGGTCCGCGGGGTGATGTTTACCGGCTCGACCGAGGTCGCCCGGCTGATCGCAGCGACCTTGGCGGATCGGCTGGATGGCGATGGCCATCCCGTCCCCTTGATTGCCGAGACCGGCGGGCAGAACGCCCTGATTGTGGATTCGTCGGCCTTGACCGAGCAGGTGGTCTACGATGTGCTCAGTTCGGCGTTCGATTCGGCAGGCCAGCGCTGCTCGGCGCTGCGCGTGCTGTGTGTGCAGGAAGATTGCGCCGAGCGCACGCTGACGATGCTGCGTGGCGCCATGCAAGAATTGCGCGTGGGGCGCCCCGAACTGTTGTCCACCGATATCGGTCCGGTGATCGATGCCGAAGCCCGTTCTGTGATCGAGCGCCACATCCAGACCATGCGGGCGGCCGGCCATGCGGTCGATCGGTACCCGCTCGATGCCGAGCAGACACGCCACGGGACCTTTGTGGCGCCGACCCTGATCGAGATCGCCGACATCGCTGAACTGGAGCGCGAAGTCTTCGGCCCGGTCCTGCATGTGCTGCGCTATCGTCGGCAGGATCTCGATGCGGTGATCGATGCCATCAACGCCCGGGGCTATGGGCTGACGTTCGGTGTGCATACCCGCCTGGACGAAACGGTACGCCACGTCACCGACCGCATCCATGCGGGCAATGTCTACGTGAACCGCAACATCGTCGGCGCGACCGTGGGCGTGCAGCCCTTCGGTGGCGAGGGTCTGTCGGGCACTGGCCCGAAGGCCGGTGGCCCCCTGTATCTGCATCGTCTGCTGGCCGACATGCCCAGCGGCCTGCCGGTCGAGGGTGTGGTGGGCAAGGGGGCTCGGCCATTGACGCTGCCCGGACCGACGGGCGAGACCAATCAGTACTACTTGAAGCCGCGCGGCACGGTGCTGTGTCATGCGGTCAGTGCAGCCGGGGCGCAGGCGCAGCTGGAAGCCTGTCATCGCACGGGCAACGACATGCTGTGGGTGGATTGTCCCGAAGCGCGTGCCTTCCATGCGGCGCGTCCGTCGGGTGCGGCAGTCCGCTGGGTGGCGGCCGACGCCGCCGTGACGGCTGATTTCCAGGCCGTGCTCTACGAGGGCGATAGCGACAGTCTGCAGGAATTTTCACGCGCGATCGCCGGCCGTCCAGGTCCGATCGTCCCGCTTCTGGCCCGCCGCAGCGACGAACTGGCCGCTGGCAAGACCTACCCGCTGGAAATGCTGGTCCGCGAGGTCTCGGTGTGCGTCAACACCGCTGCCGCCGGCGGCAACGCCAGCCTGATGATGGTTGGATGAGACAGGACACGAAAGAGTCCCTGCGGACTCTTTCGTGCCTGTCGAATCCGAGCCGCTTGCAAGCGGCGAGGTGGAGGGATGCTGCGGCTTGAGACCGTCGTGCCTGTCGAATCCGAGCCGCTTGCAAGCGGCGAGGTGGAGGGATGCTGCTGCTTGAGACTGTCGTGCCTGTCGAATCCGAGCCGCTTGCAAGCGGCGAGGTGGAGGGATGCTGCGGCTTGAGACTGTCGTGCCTGTCGAATCCGAGCCGCTTGCAAGCGGCGAGGTGGAGGGATGCGCGATCGCTGCCGCTCAGTCCTGGCGCTCGGTGACCTCGACCAGGTGGTAGCCGAATTGCGTGCGGACCGGGCCCTGGACCACGCCCACGGGCGCGCTGAAGACGACCTCGTCGAATTCCCGCACCATCTGGCCGCGCCCGAATGTACCCAGATTGCCGCCATCCCGGCTGGAGGGACAACTGGAGTGCTCACGGGCGATGGCCGCGAAATCGGCGCCGCTTTCGATGTCGGCCTTCAGTTTCAGGCATTGTTCTTCGCTGTCGACCAGAATGTGGCGGGCGGATGCTTGGCTCATGGGAAATTCCTGTGTGATTGAAAGGGAGGGACTGCAGAGCAGGCCCGTTAGCATAACCCGGGCGGCATGCGAGGAAAAAAAGCGGCCCCTGCATGGGGCCAGACAGCTTGCGCTGGGCAAAATCGGGGTGGGTGCTCAGTGGCCCAGGTACGCAGCCTGGATCTCCGGTGAAGCAAGCAATTCGCGAGCAGAACCCTCGTGCGACAGTTTGCCGACTTCCAGTACGTAGCCGCGGTCGGCCAGCTTGAGCGCCATGCGCGCGTTCTGTTCCACGATCAGGATCGTGACGCCGCTGTCGCGCACCTCGCGCAGCACCTGGAAGATATTGCGCACGATGATCGGGGCCAGGCCCAGGCTGGGCTCATCGAGCAGCAGCAGGCGCGGCTTGGTCACCAGGGCACGGCCAATGGCCAGCATCTGCTGTTCGCCGCCCGACAGCGTGCCGGCCAGCTGGTCACGGCGTTCCAGCAGGCGCGGGAAGATGCTGTAGACGTGTTCGCAGCTGGCGTCGATTTCGGCGGCCGGGCGCGTGAAGCCACCCATGCGCAGGTTTTCTGCCACCGACAACGTGCCGAACACACGGCGGCCTTCGGGGGACTGGCCGATGCCCAGGCGCACGATGCGGTCGGCACCCATGCGGGTGATGTCGTGGCCGGCGAAGGTGATCTTGCCCGACTGCGGGGTGATCAGACCACTGAGCGTGCGCATCAGCGTGGTCTTTCCGGCACCATTGGCACCTAGGATGGCCACGACTTCTTTTTCCTGGACGTGCAGGGAAATGCCCTTCAAGGCTTGGATGTGGCCATAGCTGACGTGCAGGTCTTCGATCTGGAGCAAGGGGGCGGTCATGCATTCACCTGGTCTTTTACGGTGTTCATCAGCGGGTCGTCCTCGTCGTCGTCCTGGCCCAGGTAGGCCTCGATGACGAGCGGGTTGCTGCGGATGTCGGCGGGCTTGCCCTCGGCGATCTTCTTGCCGAAATTGATCACCACGATGTTGTCGGTGACGTTCATGACCACGCTCATGTCGTGTTCCACCAGGATCACGGTGATGCCTTTGTCCCGGATGGCGCGGATGGTGTCATTCAGGCCGGCGGATTCCTGTTCGTTCAGGCCGGCAGCCGGCTCATCCAGGATGATGAGTTCGGGCTCGGCCACCAGCGTGCGGGCCATTTCGACGCGGCGCTGGGCGCCGTAGGGCAGGGAAGTGGCAATTTCATGGGCCACATCGGCCAGGTCGAGCTGCTGCAGCACCGTCATCGCGCGCTCGATCAGTTCGCGCTCTTCGCGGCGCTGGGCTGGTGTGTTCAACAGCCCCTGCCACCAGGACTGGCGCATCCGCAGGTGCTGGCCGGCGATCACGTTTTCCAGCACCGTCATGTCCTGGAACAGCCGGATGGTCTGGAAGGTGCGGCGGATGCCAGCGGCGGCGATGCGGTGCGGTGCGAACCCCGTGATGTCGCGGCCGTGCCAGCGGATGTGACCGTCGGTGGGACGATAGACCCCGGTGATCATGTTGAACACCGTGGTCTTGCCGGCGCCATTGGGGCCGATCAGGCCGACGATTTCGCCGCGCCGGATCTTGAAACTGAGATCGTCGACTGCGCGCAGGCCGCCGAAACTGATGCCGATGCCGTCGAGTTCGAGCAGGACGTCGGCGTCATGGCCGGATGGCTGGGAAACAGCGGTATTCATATGACCCCCTTGCGAGCCGGCCAGATGCCTTGCGGACGCAGGATCATGACGAGGATCATCGCCACGCCGAAGGCCAGATAGCGGTATTGGGCGAATTCAGTGAAGATTTGCGGGACCACGAACATCATGGCCGTGCCCAATAGCACGCCGGGCACGGAAGCCTGGCCGCCGACCAGTACGATGGCAAAGAGCACCACCGAATCGGTGAAGCGGAACGAACCTGGGCTGACCGCCGACAGTTGCATGGCAAACAGCGTCCCGGCCAGCCCGGCCAGCCCGGCTGACAGGGCAAAGGCGGCGACCTTGTAGTTGCGGGCATTGACCCCCAGGGTGGTGGCTGCCAGTTCGTCATGCTTGAGGTAGCGGAAGGTGCGCCCCAGCGAAGATCGGTCCAGATTGCGCATCAACCACAGAACGATGGCCAGGACGATCCAGTCCAGGTAGAACAGATCGCTTTGCGTGCCGAACATGTGGCCAAAAAGGGTTGGGCCACTGACGCCGAACAGCCCGTCGGCGCCCCCGGTCAGGCCGAACAGATTGTTCTGCATGGCCAGCACGAAGATGGCGTTGAAGCCGATCGTGACCACCAGCAGGTAGTCGCCGCGCAGCTTGACGATGGGGGCCGACAGGATGGCGCCCAGGGCTGCCGCCAGCAGGATCGCCACCGGGATGGTCCAGAGCACGGGCCAGTTGTAGAACAGTGACAGGATCGCGCAGGTGTAGGCGCCGATGCCGAAGAAGACGGCGTGGCCCATGTCGTACATCCCGGCGCGTCCCAGCACGATATCCTGGGACAGGGCGACGATGGAATAGATGGCAAAGATGCCGCCGATGGTGATCCAGGCGGGCGACAGCAGCTGCGGGATCAGCAGGCCCAGAGCCCACAGCGCAGGGCCGGCCAGGCGCAGCACGCGGGCCGTGCCCGAGGGGGCTCGAGTGCTTGGATTGATGTGTTTGTCCATGGATTACACCTTTTCTGCGACGCGTTCGCCCAGCAGGCCGGTGGGACGCACCAGCAGGATCGCGATCAGCAGGGCGAAAGTAATCGCGTCCTGCCAGGAACTGGAAACGTAGCCGGCCGCAAAGGCGTTGAACAGGCCCAGCAGCAGTCCGCCCAGCATGGCGCCGGGAATGTTGCCGATACCGCCGATGATGGCGGCGATGAAGGCGCTCAGGCCATAGGACCAGCCCATGGTGAAATAGGTCTGGCGATAGTACAGGCCGATGAACAGCCCGCCGACCGCGCCCAGGACCGGGCCGATGATGAAGACCATGGCGATCACGCGGTTGACGTTGACCCCCATCAGGCGTGCGGCATCCTGGTCGATGGCAGTGGCGCGGATGGCGGTGCCGACACGGGTGTGGTGCACGAAGAAGTACAGTCCGGCCATCAGTGCAAAGGCGCCAGCGATGATCAGCAACTGGACGAAACTGAGATAGGCGCCGCCGATTTGCCAGGTGATGTTGGGCAGGAGGTCGTTGGGGAAGACCTGGACGTTGGGGCTCCAGATCAGCATGATGCCATTCTGGATCAGCATCGATGCGCCGAGCGCCGAGACCACGGCCGACAGGCGCGGTGCCTTGCGCAGGGGCTTGTAGGCGAACTGGTCGAGCAGCGTTCCGGCTACGGCGATCACGATCATGGCGATCAGGAACGCCAGGATCAGCAGGACTGGTGTGGACAGGCCGCCGAAGATTCCGGAAGTCAGGGTGGTCAGGCCGATGAAAGCGCCCAGGATGCACAGGTCGCCATGGGCGAAGTTGATCAGCTTGAGCACCCCATAGACCATCGTGTAACCCAGGGCGATCAGGGCATAGATGCCGCCGACCGTAACCCCGTTGATGAATTGCTGGAGGATAAAGTCCATCGATCGGTTTCCATGGAGGTTCCAGGCTGCCGTGACCTGCAGAGACTGGTCGGGGACAGCAGGTGGTCGCCGCGCCGGAGCATTCGGGATGGGTCTTCAGGCGTGCCGAAGATCCGCTGCGCCCTGGCATTCCGGACGGCAGGCCGCATTACGGTCTGCCGTCCGCAGGCCGGCGTGGCTTATTGGCGCGGGTCGAGTTGGCGCGGGTAGATGGTCTTGTAGCTGCCGTTGGCTTGGACTTCGAAGGCCGACATCAGGCTGCCGATGCGTTCACCCTTGTCATCCCAGGTGAACGGACCCGTCAGGCCCCCGAAAGGCTGCTTCAGGGTGTGCAGCCAGGGGATGAGCTTGGCCGTATCCGTGGACTGGGTGTCCTGGATGGCCGCCATGACGGCCCGCAGGCCATCGGCATTGGTCAGGGTATAGATGCTGGGAGGGGGCGCGCCGAATTCCTGGGTGTAGTCGGCCAGGAATTTCTTGGCGGCCGGATAAGGCAGGTTTTCCGGGGCCGGCACGTTGACGATGATGGCGCCCTGGGCCGCATTGCCTGCGATCTTGGCGAAGTTCTCGTTCTGGTTGGCGTCTCCGCCCACGAATACGGCTTCCATGCCCAGTTGCTTCATCTGGGCGCGGATCAGGCCGCCATCGGTATAGTAGCCCGAGAAAAAGAGCACATCCGGATTCTTGGATTTCAGCTTGGTCAGCACGGCGCTGTAATCCTGGGTGCCCGCATTGATGAAGTCTTCGGCGATGATGTTGCCGCCTTCTTTCTTGATGGCTTCTACCGTGGCCTTGGCCAGGCCGGTCGCATAGCTGGAATGGTCGCTCAGCACGGCGATGCGCTGGTATTTTTTGACCTTGACGAAATAGTTGGCCACGAATTCGGCTTCGTCGCTGTTGGGGGGCGCATTGCGGAAGAACGTTTTCCAGCCGCGCTGGGTCAGTTCGTCGCTGGTCCCGTCGGAGGTCTGGATGACGTTGGCAGCGGCATAGATCGGGGCAGCGGCCAGGGCGGCGCCGCTGGTATACGTGCCGATCACGGCAATCACACCGTCATTGACCAGTTTGCGACCGCAGATGGCGGCCTGCGAAGCCTTGCCTTCGTCGTCGCATACGATCACCTCGATCTGGCGGCCCAGCAGGCCGCCTGCCGCATTCTGCTGCTTGACCAGCAGTCGCACGCCGTTTTCGATGCCCTGGCCTTCGGCGGCGTATTCGCCGGTGATGGGGGCCTGCACACCGATCTTGATCGGGCCCTCGGCGGCCATCGCCGCGCCAGCGCCGGTCGCCAGCAGGATTGCTGCGGTGAGGGTGGAAAGTTTGGTCAGCCTGCTCATGTCTGGATTCTCCTTTATGACGGATCCAATCGCTTGATGGGTCGGGTAGAGCGTGTGCGATGATGCTGTCGGCCTCTTTCCGGGGGATCCCTTGTCTCTGTGGAAAGAAAGCCCGGGCCTGTCGGACCATGCCGCCCGAGGGCAGGCACGGCCGTGCGAGGTGTTTGGTTAACCCCGTCGATCGGGCTGCCTTGGTGACAAATAAAAAAGGGCAACCTGAAAGACGGGCGCAGTATAACCATCTGAAATCTTCGAGTGCAACCAGGGATATCGCTTAGTTCCGCACCCGCAGCGTTTCAAGCCCCGTCAGTCATTTTGGACCGACTAAATAATATATTGATAATATTTTCTAAAATAACTGGGATAAACCCTGAACAGCGCGGGCAAGTAGGGCTGGCAGTCAGGCCGGGCGAATACGCCCAGGAAAGCGCCAGATCATTCGATGAGGCTGACTGGGCACCGGCTGGATCCGGGGTCAGTGTCGTCCTGTGCTGCCAAAGCCGCCTTCACCGCGTTCCGTGGCCGTGTCGAAAGACTCGACCAAGTGCAGACCGACCTGCACGACCGGTTGGAACAGCAGCTGCGCGATGCGCTCGCCCGGCTGGATCTCATAGGGTGTGTCGCTGTCATTGGTCATCAGGACCTTGATTTCCCCGTGGTAGTCGGCATCGATGACACCGATGCCCTGGGCGACGCGGATGCCGTGTTTCAGCGACAGGCCCGAGCGCGAGGCGACGATTGCGACCAACCCTGGGTCCATCATGTTCAGGGCCAGCCCGGTGGGGACCGGCAGGCGGGCGCCGGGAGCCAGGCTCAAGGGTGTTTCCAGGCAGGCGCGCAGGTCCAGGGCGGCGGAGCCGCCCGTGGCGTAGTCGGGCAGAGGGATGGCGTCCGTGCCCAGCAGGGGATTGACGATGCGGGCCTGGATGAGTCGTCGTTGCATGGCAATGAAAATCCGTGGTGAGAAAGATCGGAAAGTGGCTCCGGAAAGAACCCGTGTGTCGGCTCGGGGTCGGGGCGGTCATGGATCAGCGGGGCAGGCGGTCGGCGATCCAGGCGATCAGTGTGCGCGCGGCCTGCAGCTTGGGTTGCCGGGCCAGGGGATGGGCCCCTTCGTCGTCGAAGATCATCAGTTCGGTGTCTTCTGCATCCATGGCGTCCTGGGCCAGGTTGCCGACGATGACCGGGATGCCTTTGCGCTTGCGCTTGGCCTGGGCGTGTTCGGCCAGGTGATCGGTCTCGGCAGCGAACCCGACGCACCAGGGGCCGTCGGGCAGCGCAGCGACCTCGGCCAGAATGTCCGGATTCTGGACGAAATCCAGTTGTGGCGGCTGGCCGCCGGGTTGTTTCTTGATTTTGGTGCCCGAAGGGTTGGCAATGCCCCAGTCGGCCACGGCCGCCACGGCAATGAACAGGTCGGCCCAGCCCGCTCGCGCCATTACGGCGGCATGCATGTCGGTGGCGCCGCGCACGGCGATGCGTTCGACCCCGTCCGGGCAGGGCAGTGCTGTCGGGCCGGACACCAGCACCACTTCGGCCCCAGATTCTGCTGCTGCCCGGGCCAGGGCATAGCCCATGCGGCCGGATGAGCGGTTCGTCAGCACGCGCACCGGGTCGATGCACTCGCTGGTGGGGCCGGCCGTGAGCAGCACACGGCGGCCCGCCAGTGACTTGGGCTGAAAGAAGGCGATCAGGGCGCGCAGGATCTGGTCGGGCTCCATCATGCGGCCCGAACCGGTTTCTCCGCAGGCCTGGGGGCCGGCATCAGGGCCGATCAGCGTCACGCCGTCGCTGCGCAGTTGCGCCGCGTTGCGCTGCGTGGCGGGATGAGTCCACATTTCGTGGTTCATGGCCGGCGCGGCCAGCAAGGGCACGGCGCCGCGCGCCACGCACAGGGTGGTCAGCAGGTCGTCGGCCAATCCATGGGCGGCACGGGCCAGAAAATCGGTGCTGGCCGGCGCCACCAGGACGGCATCGGCGCCGCGTGTCAAATTGATGTGCGCCATGCGATTGGCCATGCGTTCGTCCCAGGCGTCCACCCAGACTGGGCGGCCGGACAGGGCCTGCATCGTGGCGGGCGTGATGAAACGGGTGGCGGCTTCGGTCATCACCACATCCACCGTGGCGCCTTCATCCTGCATGCGGCGCAGTAGTTCGGCCGATTTGTAGCAGGCGATGCCGCCCGTCAAGCCCAGGATGATGTGTTTGCCCGACAGGTCCATGGGATCTCCTTCAGGATGAGCGCGCGCGGCGGGCACGCAGGATTTCGTCCAGGATCAGCAGCGCGGCCCCGCAAGTGATGGCAACATCGGCCAGGTTGAAGGCCGGAAAATACCAGTCGCGCCAGTAGAACAGCAGGAAGTCCACGACATGGCCGTGCATCAGCCGGTCGATGGCATTGCCCAGGGCGCCGCCCAGAATGCAGGTCAGGGCCGCGCACAGCAGGCGTTCTCTGGCATGGGTGTACAGCCAGCGCAGAATCAGCACGGCGGCAGCCGCAGCGATGCCGGTGAACAGCCAGCGCTGGGCGCCGCCGCCATCGGCCAGAAAACTGAACGCTGCGCCGGTATTGTGCAGCAGGGTCAGGTCAAAGACGGGCGGCAGCACGGGAATGCGTTGCGCGTAGTGCAGTGCGCCGGAGATCCAGGCCTTGGTCGCCTGGTCCAGCAGCACCAGGGCCAGCGCCCACAGCAGCCAGCCCGCGAGCGGCCGCAGGCGGGCTGTTCGCGGGGGTGCGAGTTCAGGCGTGGGTACGGGTTTCGCCATCGCCGTACAGATTGTCCGTGCAGCGGCCGCACAGTTCAGGATGCGCCGGGTCGTGGCCGATGTCGGCACGGTGGTGCCAGCAACGGCTGCATTTTTCATGCGCCGTGACCTGCACGTCGACAGTCAGGTCGCCGTCGCCGGCCACGGCCTGGGCTGCCGAGGTGATGAAGACGAATTTCAGGTCGTCCCCCAGGGATTGCAGCAGGGCCAGGTCTTCGGCCCGGGCCGTGATGGTCACTTCGGCCTGCAGCGAGGCGCCGATCCTGCCTGCGGCGCGCACGGCCTCGATATCCTTGTTGACCTGGTCCCGGATTTCGCGGATGCGCGCCCATTTGGCGCGCAGCGCCTCGTCGCCTTCGGGCAGCGAGGTGAAGGTTTCCAGGAAGATGCTGTCGCTGTCGCCGAAACAGCGCCAGGCCTCTTCGGCGGTGAAGGACAGGAACGGCGCCATCCAGCGCAGCAGGGCGTGGGTGATCTGGTGCAGGGCGGTCTGGGCGCTGCGGCGCGCCAGGCTCTTGGGCGCCGTGGTATAGAGGCGGTCCTTGAGTACGTCGAGGTAGAAGCCGCCCAGGTCTTCGGAGCAGAACAGCTGCAGCTTGGCGACGACGGGGTGGAATTCATAGACCTGGTAGTGGCCCAGGATTTCCTGTTGCAGCTGGGCCGCACGCGCCAGGGCGTAGCGGTCGATTTCCAGCAGGTCGTCGTAGGCCACGGCGTCCTGGGCCGCGTCGAAGTCGCTGGTGTTGGCCAGCAGGAAGCGCAATGTATTGCGGATGCGGCGGTAGCCGTCCACCACGCGTGCCAGGATCTTGTCGTCGATGCCCAGGTCGCCCGAGTAGTCGGTCGAAGCCACCCACAGACGGATGATCTCGGCCCCCATCTTGTTGCTGACATCCTGTGGAGCGACCGTGTTGCCCAGCGACTTGCTCATTTTTTTGCCCTGGCCATCCACCGTGAAGCCGTGGGTGAGCAGTCCACGGTAGGGCGCGCGGCCGAAGATGGCGGCTGCCAGCAGCAGCGAGCTGTGGAACCAGCCGCGGTGCTGGTCGTGGCCTTCGAGGTACAGGTCGGCCTCGGGGCCGTTGTCGTGGTGCATGGCCGGGTGTGAACCGCGCATCACATGCCAGAAAGTGGAGCCCGAGTCGAACCAGACTTCGAGGATGTCGGTGCTTTTGGTGTAGTGCCTGGCGTCTTCGGCGCCCAGAATGTCCTCGGCCGTTACGCGGCTCCAGGCTTCCACGCCGCCTTGTTCGATCAGGTCGGCCGCCTGGTCGATGATTTCCATGGTGCGCGGGTGCAGTTCGCCCGTGTCCACGTGCAGGAAGAACGGCAGCGGCACGCCCCAGCTGCGCTGGCGTGAAATGCACCAGTCGGGCCGGCCTGCGATCATGTCGCGCAGGCGGATCTTGCCGTTTTCCGGGTAGAACTGGGTCTGGTCGATGGCTTCGAGGGCGATCTGGCGCAGGGTCTTGGCGGGTTTCTGGGCCGGGTCGGTGAATACGCCTTCGCCTTCGTCCATGCGAATGAACCACTGCGCGGCGGCGCGGTAGATCACCGGCGTCTTGTGGCGCCAGCAGTGCGGATAGCTGTGGGTGATGGTGGTGGTGTCCAGCAGGCGGCCAGCGGCTTGCAGCGCGTCGATGATGACGGGCACGGCTTTCCAGATGTGCAGGCCGCCGAACAGCGGCAGGTCGTCCGCGTATACCCCGTTGCCCTGCACGGGGTTGAGGATGTCCTCGTAGGCCAGCCCGTTGGCCAGGCAGGAATTGAAGTCATCCAGGCCATAGGCGGGCGACGAATGCACGATCCCCGTGCCGTCCTCGGCTGTGGCGTAGTCGGCCAGATACACGGGCGAAAGGCGGTCATAGCCTGGGTCCACATGCGCCAGCGGATGCCTGAAGGGCATGTGATCGAGTTTTTCGCCTTGGGTCGTGGCAATGACCCGGCCTTGCAGTTTCCAGCGTTCGAGGCATTGTTCGACCAGCGCCGAGGCGACGATGAGCAGGCCGCGTTCAGTGTCGAGCAGGCTGTATTCCAGTGCTGGATTGACGTTGAGCGCCTGGTTTGCGGGGATGGTCCAGGCCGTGGTCGTCCAGATGACGATGAAGGCTTCCCGGTCGAGCCGGGCCAGGCCGAAGGCGGCCGCCAGCTTTTCGGGGTCGGCCGCCGGGAACATCACGTCCAGCGTCTGGCTTTGCTTGTCGGCATATTCGATTTCGAATTCGGCCAGCGACGAGGCGCAGTCGAAGCACCAGTGGACTGGCTTGAGGCCGCGATAGACAAAGCCGCGTTCCATGACCTTTTTCAAGGCGCGCAGTTCCAGCGCCTCGTTGGCGTGGTTCATGGTCTGGTAGGGGTGATCCCAGTCGCCCAGCACCCCCAGGCGCTTGAAATCCGCCATCTGCTGGCCAATCTGCTCGGTGGCGAAGGCACGGCTTTTGGCCTGCATTTCGTCGCGCGGCAGGTTGCGGCCATGCAGTTTTTCGATGGCGTTTTCGATCGGCAGGCCATGGCAGTCCCAGCCCGGCACGTACACCGCATCGAATCCTTCGAGCTGGCGGCTCTTGACGATCATGTCCTTGAGGATCTTGTTGACCGCGTGGCCGATGTGGATCTTGCCGTTGGCGTAGGGCGGGCCATCGTGCAGGATGAACAGGGGTTCGCCACGGCGGGCATCGCGCAGCCGTTTGTACAGGCCTTTTTCCTCCCATTCCTTGATCCAGCCCGGCTCGCGCTTGGGCAGGTCGCCGCGCATGGGGAAGGGGGATTCGGGCAGGTTCAGGGTGTCTCTATAGTCCATGGGAGGCAAAATAGTCACGAGCGCCTTGCGCATCCTGGCGGATGGCGGCGGTCAGGGAAGTCAGGTCGGGGAAGGATTCCTCGTCGCGCAGGAATTCGAGAAATTCGACGCACACCAGTTTACCGTAGGCGTCCACCTGCCGATCGAGGATGTGCGTCTCCAGCAACAACGTGCCGTCGCGGGTGACGGTGGGGCGTACCCCCAGGCTGGCGACCCCCGGCAGGGGGTGCGTATCCAGCCCGTGCACA
>NZ_JAVERO010000044.1:0-16338 GCF_034007085.1 Castellaniella sp.
CATCTTGAGCGTGTTGGGCGCCAGGCCCAGCAGCTGTTCGACGCGGCCGAACAGTTCGCTGGCGAAGGCGACTTCGTCGGGGCCGTGCATCTTGGGCTTGACGATGTAGACCGAGCCGGTCCGGGAGTTTTTGCGTGCCTGCAGATCGTGCAGGGCGATCAGCGAGGTGCAGGCGGCATCCAGGATGCCTTCGGGGATTTCGCGACCGTCACGGTCGAGGATGGCCGGGTTGTTCATCAGGTGGCCGACGTTGCGCACCAGCATCAGCGAGCGCCCGTGCAGGCGGGCGGTGGAGCCGTCGCGCGCGGTGTATTCGCGGTCCGGGTTCAGGCGGCGGGTGATGGTCTTGCCGCCCTTGACCAGGTCTTCGGTCAGGTCGCCTTTCATCAGGCCCAGCCAGTTGCGGTAGGCCACGACCTTGTCGTCCGCGTCCACGGCGGCGATGGAGTCTTCGCAGTCCATGATGGTGGTCACGGCGGCCTCGACGACCACGTCCTTGATATGGGCGGGGTCGGTCTTGCCGATGGGGTGAGCGGCATCGAACTGGATTTCGACGTGCAGGCCATGATGGCGCAGGACCAGGGCCTGCGGCGCGGCGGCCTCGCCGCGGTGGCCCAGAAAGGCGGCATCGTCGGCCAGGCCGGTGGTCGAGCCGTCGTTCAGGGTGACGCGCAGGCCGCCCTGGGCCACGGCGTAGGCCGTGGCATCGCTGTGTGAGCCCTTGGCCAGGGGGAAGCTGGCATCCAGGAACTGGCGGGCGAAGGTGATGACCTTGGCGCCGCGCACCGGGTTGTAGCCGCCTGCGCGGGTCGCGCCGTCGGTCTCGGGGATGGCATCGGTGCCGTACAAGGCATCGTACAGGCTGCCCCAGCGTGCGTTGGCCGCGTTCAGGGCGTAACGGGCGTTCATGACCGGCACGACCAGCTGCGGGCCGGCCTGGGCGGTGATTTCGGTATCGACGTTCGCCGTGGTGACGGCGACGTGCGCGGGGGCGTCTTTCAGGTAGCCGATGTCTTTCAGGAAAGCGCGGTAGGCGACCGGATCGGCGATGGGGCCGGGGTGTTTGGCGTACCAGTCGTCCAGTGCCGCCTGCAGGCGGTCGCGTTCGGCCAGCAGGGCGCGGTTCTTGGGGGCCAGGTCATGCACGATCGCGGACAGGCCTTTCCAGAAAGTGGCCGGCTGGATGCCCGTGCCCGGCAGGGCTTCCTGCTCGATGAAGCGGTGCAGCGCGGCGGCGACCTGGAGTCCATGGCTGGGGATGCGATCGGTCATGATGGTCCTTGGGTAATTTCGAGAAGATGTCAAGTCTGAATTATAGGCAGTCTTCTATAAGAGTTAAAGGGTGCCCGTTTGCGGGCGGCATGGCGCAGCGTTTGCGCAAATTTATAGGCAGTCTTCTATAAGAGTTAAAGGGTGCCCGTTTGCGGGCGGCATGGCGCAGCGTTTGCGCAAATGCTTGTTGCGTAAAAGAAAACGCCCGCTTCCAGGGAAGCGGGCGGGCTATATGCCGGTCCGGATAGTGTTTATTTTTCCGGCACCTGGGCGATGTGCAGCAGATTGGTGCTGCCGCTGCGTCCGAACGGCAGGCCGGCGATCACGATCAGCCGGTCGCCTGGTTGGGCCAGTCCGGCCTGGCGGGCGGCGGCCGTGGCACGGTCGATCATTTCGCTGGATTCGTGCAGTTGTTCCGGGAAATGAACCGGGCGCACGCCCCAGGCCAGGGCCAGGCGGCGGGCGGTTTCCGGCTGTGGGGTCAGGGCCAGGATCGGCGTGGCGGGGCGTTCACGGCTGGCGCGCAAGGCACTGAAGCCAGACGCCGTGTAGGCCACGGTCGCGGCGGGTTCCAGCAGCCCCGCGACACGCCGCAGGGCGCAGCAGATGGCATCCGGGATATTGGCTTCGGCCGGGCTGTGCGTGGCGTCCAGGTTGGCGCGCCAGGAAGGATCGGCCTCGACCTCGCGGATGATGTGCTCCATGATGGTGACCGCTTCGACCGGATGTTGGCCGGAGGCCGATTCGGCCGACAGCATGACGGCGTCGGCGCCGCTGTAGACGGCCGTGGCCACGTCGGATGCCTCGGCGCGGGTGGGTACGGGCGCGGTGATCATGGATTCCAGCATCTGCGTGGCGACCACCACCGGCTTGCCGGCGGCGCGTGCCCGGCGCACGATGCGTTGTTGCAGCACCGGGACGCGCTGAGGGGGCAGTTCCACGCCCAGGTCGCCGCGTGCCACCATGATGCCGTCGGCTTGCGCCACGATGGCGTCCAGATGCTCGATGGCGGCGGGTTTTTCCAGTTTGGCCATGATCCAGGCGCGTTTGCCGATCAGTTCGCGCGCTTCGATGATGTCCTCGGGGCGCTGCACGAATGACAGAGCGACCCAGTCCACGCCCAGCGACAGGCCGAATTCCAGGTCGGCGCGGTCCTTGGGCGTCAGTGGGGAGATCGGCAGAATGACGCCGGGCACGTTCACCCCCTTGCGGTCGGACAGCGGGCCGCCGACCAGGACGGTGGTTTCGGCAAAGTCCGGGCCGTGGCGGTCTACCCGCAGGCGCAGCTTGCCGTCATCGAGCAGCAGGTCGGTGCCGTCTTCCAGGGCGGCGAAGATTTCCGGGTGCGGCAGGTTGGCGCGCGCGGCGTTGCCCTCGGCGGGATCCAGATCCAGGCGAAAGGGCTGGCCGGCCGTCAGGACGGTCTTGCCTCCTGCAATCCGGCCCACGCGCAGTTTCGGTCCCTGCAGGTCCATCAGGATGCCGATGGGGCGGCCCAGTTCCTGCTCGATCTGGCGGATGATGCGGTGACGCTCGGCGTGGTCTTCGTGCGTACCGTGGCTGAAGTTCAGGCGGAACACATTGGCGCCGGCCAGGGCCAGGGCGCGGATCTGTTCGGGCGTGGAGCTGGCGGGCCCCAGGGTGGCCAGGATGCGGGCGCGGCGGTCGGGGGTCATGGCTAGGCTCCTGCGTAGAGATGATTGGCGCCGTCCAGGGCGGCCACGCCGGCGCGGGCCACCTGGGCGTCCTGCCCGGCCTGCACGCCGGACACGCCGACCGCGCCGATGATATGGCCGTCGAAATAAATGGGTTCGCCGCCCTCCAGGGGCACGACGGGCATGGACAGGGCGGCGATGCGCCCCTGGTTGACCATGTCTTCGTAGACTTTGCTGGGCTTGCCGCTGAGGATGCAGGCGCGGGCCTTCTCCGGGGCCACCTGGGCGCTCATGAGGGGGGCGCCGTCCATGCGTTGCAGCCACAGGGCGTGGCCGCCTGCGTCGCAGATGGCGATGCTGACGTTCCAGCCGTTCTGGCGGGCTTCGGACTCGGCGGCGGCCATGCGGCGCGCGTCTTCCTGGCTCAGGACTCGGATGGTCTTCATGGTGTGTCTCCTGGGGGGCGCCGCCGGGTTCAGAGGACCAGGACGGCGCGGAAATCGTTGACGTTGGTCAGGGTGGGGCCGGTGATGAGGGAATCGCCCAGGCGCTCGAAGAAGCCGTGGCCGTTATTGTCGTCCAGGTGGGTGCGCGGCGGCATGCCGGCCGCCCAGGCGCGCGCCAGGGTGTCGGGGCCGATGAGGGCGCCGGCGATCTCCTCCTGGCCGTCCACGCCGTCGGTATCGCCGGCCAGGGCGTGGACGCCTTCGGCGCCGTCCAGGGTGATGGCCATGGAAAGCAGGCATTCGACGTTGCGCCCGCCCCGGCCCTGGCCGCGTACGGTGACGGTGGTCTCGCCGCCCGAGAGCAGCACGCAGGGCGCGGGGACGGGCTGGCCGTGGGCGCGCACCTGCAGGGCGATGCCGCCCAGGACCTTGCCGACGTCGCGGGCCTCGCCTTCGATGCGGTCGCCCAGCAGCAACGGGGTGATGCCGGCCGCGCGGGCGACTGATGCGGCGGCTTCCAGGGCCATCTGGGGGGTGGCAATCAGGTGGGTTTCGACACGGGCCAGGCGCGGGTCGCCGGGCTTGAGGGTTTCGCCTGCGCCGGATTCCAGCAATTGGCGGGCGCCGGCCGGCAGTTCGATGTCGTAGCGGTGCACGATGTCCAGCGCATCGGCGCAGTGGCTCGGGTCGGCCACGGTGGGGCCGGAGGCGATGTCGCAGGGCTGGTCGCCGGGGACATCGGAGATCAGCAGGTTGATGACGCGTGCGGGGGCGCAGGCCGCCGCGAGCCGGCCGCCCTTGATGCCCGACAGGTGACGCCGCACGCAGTTCATTTCGGCAATCGTCGCGCCTGATCGCAACAGGGCGCGGTTGATGGCCTGCTTGTCGGCCAGCGTCACGCCAGGACCCGGCATGGGCAGCAGGGACGAGCCGCCGCCCGAGATCAGGCAGATCACCAGATCGTCGGCCGTCAGGCCGGACACGAGCTCGAACAGCCGCCGGGCGGCCGTCTCGCCCGCCTCGTCGGGTACCGGG
Source organism: Castellaniella sp. (assembly GCF_034007085.1). GTDB lineage: Bacteria > Pseudomonadota > Gammaproteobacteria > Burkholderiales > Burkholderiaceae_B > Castellaniella. The sequence continues at coordinate 4,409 of NZ_JAVERO010000044.1, forward strand.
TGGGCGGCTTCGACGATCTCGATGCGTTCGCAGGGCACGGCGTAGCCGTAGCGGGTGACGACCAGGCCTTCGAGCGGGCCGGCCCAATGCCGTTCGAGGGCCTGGGCCATGGCGGCCGAAGCCTTGCCTGCGCCAATGACGAGGGTGCGCCCTTTGGGCCTTTGCGGCAGGAAGGCGGGGATGCAGTGCTCGGGCTGGGCGGCGCGCACGGCCGCCTGGAACATGCGGGTGAGAAGTTCGCGGGGCGAGAGGTTCATGATGCGTCCATCCCGAAGGGGGGGCGGTGGATGGGCCCGTGCCGGACGGATCCGGGCCGCTTGCAAGCCGATGGGGCGGGGCGGCGCCGCACGGTGTGCGCCCTGCCCGGCGGCCGGACCGCTGGCAGGTCCGCCGGGCAGGGCGTGGCGCGCAGCCTGCGCTTACTGGCCGATTTCGTGGTTCGCCATGATTTCCAGCGCGCGCACCATGCCGGAGTGGTCCCAGCCGGTGCCGCCGTGGGCCACGCAGGCGTTGAACAGTTCCTGGGCCAGGGCCGTGCTGGGCAGGGACATCCCCAACTGGCGGGCGGTGGTCAGGGCCAGGTTCAGGTCCTTCTGGTGCAGGTTGATGCGGAAGCCCGGGTCGAAGGTGCGCTTGACCATGCGCTCGCCGTGCACTTCCAGGATGCGCGAGCTGGCGAAGCCGCCCATCAGCGCCTGGCGGACCTTGGCCGGATCGGCGCCCGCCTTGGAGGCCAGCAGCAAGGCTTCGCCCACGGCCTCGATGGTCAGCGCGACGATGATCTGGTTGGCGACCTTGGTGGTCTGGCCGTCGCCGTTGCCGCCCACCAGCGTGATGTTCTTGCCCATCAGCTCGAAGATCGGCTTGCATTGGTCGAACGCGGCCTGGCTGCCGCCGATCATGATGGTCAGGCTGGCGGCCTTGGCGCCGACTTCGCCGCCGGAGACCGGCGCGTCCAGATATTCGCAGCCCAGCGCATTGATCTTCTTGGCGAATTCCTTGGTGGCGACGGGCGAGATCGAACTCATGTCGATGACGATCTTGCCCTTGCTCAGGCCGGCGGCCACGCCGTGCTCGCCGAACAGCACGGCTTCGACGTCGGGGGTGTCGGGCACCATGATGATGATGATGTCGGACGCCTGGGCGACTTCCGTCGCGTTGGCAAGCGCTTTGGCGCCCGCGTCCAGCAGGCTCTGGGGCGTCTTGCCGACGGTGTAGGTGGCCAGGGTGTGGCCGCCCTGGATGAGGTTGGCGGCCATGGGGGTGCCCATGATGCCCAGACCGATGAAACCGATGTTGGCCATGTCAGTTCTCCTTGTTGATGGGTGTGTCGTGCGGATCAGGCCAGCGCCTGGATCCAGCCCAGGCCGTCCTCGGTGCGGGCGGCCGGTTTGTATTCGCAGCCGATCCAGCCGTCGTAGCCGGCGGCGTCGATGTGGCGGAACAGCCAGCGGTAATTGATCTCGCCGGTGCCGGGCTCGTTGCGCCCGGGATTGTCGGCAAGCTGGATGTGGCCGATGGAGCCGAGGTGCTTGCTGATCGTATTGCCCAGCTCGCCTTCCATGCGCTGCGCGTGGTAGATGTCGTATTGCACGCGCAGGTTGTCGGAGCCGACTTCGGCGAGGATGCCCAGCGCCTGGTCGGTGCGCGACAGGAAGAAGCCCGGGATGTCGAAGGTGTTGATGGGTTCGATCACCAGGCGGATGCCGGCCTTCTTCAGTTCGGCGGCCGCGTAGCGCAGATTGTCCACGAAGGTCCGGTGCGCGGTGGCAGTGTCCACGCCCGCCGGCACCTTGCCCGCCAGGCAGTTGAGCTGCGGGCAGCCCAGGGCCTGGGCGTATTCGATGGCGCGGGCGACGCCTTGCTTGAATTCTTCGACGCGGCCGGGGTGGCAGGCGATGCCGCGCTCGCCGGCGTCCCAGTCGCCGGCCGGCAGGTTGTGCAGCACCTGGACCAGGCCGTTGTCCTTCAGGCGCCGGGCCAGGTCCTGCTTGTCGTAGGCGTAGGGGAACAGGTACTCGACCCCCTTGAAGCCGGCTTTCGCGGCGGCCTGGAAGCGGTCCAGAAAGTCGATCTCGGTGAACAGCATCGACAGATTGGCGGCGAATTTAGGCATGTCGTGTAGCTCCTTAGTCCAGCAGGGTGATGGCGGTGGGGGCGTCCTCGCCGCGCTCGGCCAGTTCCTCGAACTCGTTGACCGCGTCGATGTCGTTGCCCATGGAGATGTTGGTGACGCGCTCCAGGATGAATTCGACCACGACGGGCACGCGGAATTCCTGGATCCAGGCGCGGGCCTGGGCGATCGCGGGCTGGATTTCCTCGACCTTTTTCACGCGGATCGCCTTGCAGCCCAGGCCCTCGGCGACCTTGACGTGGTCCACGCCGTAGCCCTCGGTTTCCGGCGCATTGATGTTGTCGAAGGCCAATTGCACGCAGTAGTCCATGTCGAAGCCGCGCTGCGACTGGCGGATCAGCCCCAGGTAGGCATTATTGACCACAATATGGATGTAGGGCAGATTGAACTGCGCGCCCACGGCCAGTTCCTCGATCATGAACTGGAAGTCGTAATCGCCGGACAGCGCCACGATTTCGTCGCCCGTGTCCGCGGCCACCACGCCCAGCGCGGCGGGTACCGTCCAGCCCAGGGGGCCGGCCTGGCCGGCGTTGATCCAGTGGCGCGGGCCGTAGACGTGCAGCATCTGCGCGGCGGCGATCTGCGACAGGCCGATGGTGGTGACGTAGCGGACATCGCGGCCGAAGGCCTTGTTCATTTCCTCGTAGACGCGCTGCGGCTTGAGGGGCGACTGGTCGAAGTGGGTCTTGCGCTGCATGGACTTCTCGCCCTTGCGCGCGCGGCATTCCCCCGCCCAGGCGCTGCGGTCGCGAAGCTGGCCGGCGGCCTTCAGGCGCTTGGCTTCCGCGATCATCAGGCGCAGGGCCGCGCCGGCGTCCGAGGCGATGCCGTAGTCGGGGCCGAAGACCTTGCCGATCTGGGTGGGATCGACGTCGATATGCACGAAGGTGCGGCCTTTGGTATAGACCGGGGTCGAACCCGTGTGGCGGTTGGCCCAGCGGTTGCCGATGCCCATCACGAAGTCCGAGGCCAGCAGGCTGGCGTTGCCGTAGCGATGCGCGGTCTGCAGGCCGACCATGCCCGCCATCAGCGGGTGATCGTCGGGGATCACGCCCCAGCCCATCAGCGTGGGGATGACCGGCACGCCGGTCAGTTCGGCGAATTCCTGCAGCAGATCCGCAGCGTCGGCGCTGAAGATGCCGCCGCCAGCGACCAGCAGCGGGCGCTCGGACGCGTTCAGCATGGCCACGGCGCGGGCGGCCTGGGCCGGCGTGGCGGCGGGCTTGTAGACGGACAGCGGCTCGTAGGTATCGATGTCGAATTCGATCTCGGCCATCTGCACGTCGAAGGGCAGGTCCACCAGGACCGGACCGGGGCGGCCGGAACGCATGATGTGGAAGGCCTGCTGCAGGATGCGCGGCACCAGCTCGGGTTCGCGCGCCATCACGGCCCACTTGGTGACCGGCTTGGCGATGGTTTCGATGTCGACGGCCTGGAAGCTTTCCTTGTGAAGTTGCGCGCGCGGCGCCTGGCCGGTGATGCACAAGATGGGGATGGAGTCGCCGGAGGCCGAGTACAGGCCGGTGATCATGTCCGTGCCGGCGGGTCCGGAGGTGCCCAGGCAGACGCCGATGTTGCCGGGATGGGCGCGGGTGTAGCCCTCGGCCATGTGCGAGGCGCCCTCGACGTGGCGGGCCAGCACGTGCTTGAAGCTGCCGTTCTTGCGCAGGGCGGAATACAAGGGATTGATGGCGGCGCCGGGCACGCCGAACAGCGTAGTGACGCCTTCTTTCTGCAAGACCGCGGCGGCGGCGTCGACTGCTCTCATTCTGGCCATGATTTCTCCTGGATCGGTCGGATGGACATTCGGTGACGGGACCAGAATAAAGAATTCGCCCGGGTGCAGGAATCCCAGCCACTCTCTGTTCTGCCGATACTATTGGTATCGAATAGGATGGGCTTGAGGTAGAATTTCCTGAGCCCGGGACCGGGGGGCCGCATCCGGATTCTTCTTGTGCCGCCTTGCCTTGAGGATGTTTTCAGTCTGCGGAGGAGTGCCTTGAGTCGTTACACCGAGATACGCAGTTTTGTATTGATTGCCGATCAAGGCAGCTTCGCCGCCGCCGCGCTGGTCGAGGGCGTGACGCCGGTCGTCATGGGGCGGCGCCTGACGGCGCTGGAAAAGCGCCTGGGCGTGCAATTGATGCACCGGTCGACGCGCGGCCTGGTGTTGACCGACCTGGGCGAACGCTATCTGGAGCATTGCCAGCAATTGATCCAGGATTTCGACGCCGCCGATGCCAGCATCATGTCCCGGCGCCGTTCGCTGACCGGCCACCTGGTGGTGTCGGCGCCGGCCTCGTTCGGGCGGCTGCATGTCGCGCCGCACGCGCTGGCGTTTCGCGAGCGTTATCCGGACCTGGCCCTGTCCTTCAATTTCACCGACAGCGTGGTGGATCTGGTGCGCGAGGGCTACGACATGGCGATCCGTATCGGCGAGGTCACCGATCCGAACTACGTGGCGGTGCGCCTGTATCCGAACCGCCGCGTGGTGTGCGGCACGCCGGCCTATTTCGAGTCGTACGGCGTGCCGCGCGTGCCCGAGGATCTGGCGCGGCACAATTGCCTGGCCTTCAATCTGCAGGGGGGGCAGCATCGCGGCTGGACCTTCGTGCGCGACGGCAAGCCGTTTGCCGTGCGGGTGCGCGGCGACCTGGCCTGCAATGACGGCGAGTTGCTGTACCGCTGGGTGCGCCAGGGGTTGGGCATCGGCTGGCGGTCCACCTGGGAAATCCAGCGCGAGCTCAAGCGCGGCGAACTGGTGACGGTGCTCGACGAGTTCGCCCTGCCCGCCTACGACATCCAGGCCGTCTATCCGCAACAGCGCTATCTGCCCGCCAAGGTGCGCTATTTCATCGACGATCTGAGAAACCATTATCATGAACCCGGCTACTGGGAAGGACTGAACGCATCTTGAACACTGAAGAAAATCCGCCGCAAGGCGCCGGAAATCGCCGCAATGAGCGGCTCGCGCTGATGGCGCTGGCCGGCATGGCGCTGGTCTGGGGCTACAACTGGGTCGTCATGAAGAAGGTGCTGGCGCATGTCGGGCCTTTCGACTTTTCCGCATTGCGCACGCTGCTGGGCGCGGCGGCGCTGCTGGTGGTGCTCAAAGCGTTGCGGCGCCCCATGCGCATCCGGGCCTGGCCCCGCGTGGTGCTGCTGGGCGTGCTGCAGACCGGGGTGTTCTCGGCCTTGATCCAGATCGCGCTGCTGCAAGGCGGTGCGGGCAAGACTTCGATCCTGGTGTACACGATGCCGTTCTGGGTCATCCCGCTGGCCTGGGCGGCCTTCGGCGAGAGGATCCGCGGGCTGCAGTGGCTGGCCCTGGCGCTGGCGGCGGCCGGCCTGCTGCTGATCCTGGAACCCTGGCACCGGCATGCTGGCATCGCCAGCGAGGCGCTGGCGCTTGCCGCCGGCCTGTGCTGGGCGCTGGCGACGCTGGTGGCGAAATGGATCAAGCGCGACTATCCGATGGATGCGTTGCCGCTGACGGCATGGCAGATGCTGTTCGGGGCCCTGGCGCTGTGCGTGGCCGCCTGGCTGGTGCCAGAGCGGCCGATCGCGCCCACGCCCTATTTCTACACGGCGCTGGCGTACAACGCACTGCTGGCGACGGCCCTGGCCTGGTTCCTGTGGCTGTTTGCCCTGCAACACCTGTCTGCCGGGATGGCGGGGCTGTCGTCCCTGGGCGTGCCGGTGGTCGGGGTGCTGGCGGGCTGGCTGGAACTGGGCGAGGCCCCTGGCGGGCTGGAGCTGGCCGGGATGATTCTGATCGGCGTGGCGCTGGCGGTGATCAGCCTGCGCTCGATGGGCAGGCGCAGATAAGGGCGCGGTCCTGTGCGATGCGGTCCGGCCCGATCAGGCCGGGGGTGGATCGGATCAGTCCAGCGCGGGAATGACGCTGGGCGCTTCCATCTGGACGACATCGCAATTGTCGCCCGGACCGGCGCGGTCGATGATCAGAAAATCAGAGACGGCGTCCAGCGCCAGCAGCGGGTGGTGCCAGACACCGCGCGCGTAGTTCACACCCTGGTCGCCCTGGCACAGGAACACGCGCAAATCGGCGACTTTAGGGGTGGATGTGGGGTCTGCGACCACGACCAGATAGGGGCGCCCGGACAGCGGGATGAAGGCCTGGCTGGCCTGCGGGTGGCGTTCCATCAGGGTGACGGTAAAGGGCAGCGTGCGCGGCAGGCCGCGAAAGATCGAGACGATGGCGTGACCATCCTGGCCCGGGTCGATGTGGGCCAGATCGTGATAGCGCTCGGTGTTGCCGTCATTGATGGTGAAATGCCTGACCGTGTCATCGGCCTGGATCACGTCGCCAAAGGGCGCAAAGGCGTCCCGTGTCAGGGGTTCAATGGCCAAGGTCGTCAGCGTTGCGGTCATGGGAGAGCTCCGTGAAAATCCCGGCGTGCCGCCGGGATCGGGCGATATCGGTCGGTGGGCGGCGTATCAGGCAGCGAAGCGGGCATCGAGGCGAAAGCGTGCGATCTGCCCGATCTGGTCCAGACAGGTCTGGAATTCGGCATCCCGTTCATTGAGCAGCCGTTGTTCGATGGCGTCCATGATCTGGTAGCGGCTGCGGCCCTTGACGGCGATCACGAAGGGAAAGCCGAACCGCTGGCGATAGGCGGCGTTCAGGCCGCGCAGGCGTTGCAGTTCTTCCGGGCTGCATTGGTCCAGGCCCGCGCCGCGCTGTTCGCTGGTCGAATCGCTGGTCAGGGTGCCGGCGGCGGCTTCCTTGCCGGCGAGTTCCGGGTGGGCGGTGATCAGGGCAAGCTGTTCGTCGGGACTGGCTGCGTGCACCACGCGGACCATGGCCTGGTGCAGCGCGTCCACATCGGCAAAGGGCCGGGCGGCCCAGGCGCGTGCCGGGATCCAGGGGGAATGTTCGAAGATCGCCCCCAGTTCCCGGGAAAATTCAGCCTGGGTCAGAGCGGACAGTTCATGCAAGGTCATGACAGGTTGGGATGAGTGCATCATGATGGAAAGTCTACGGTGTATCGCGTCTCAAATGAAGGGCGTGACGCGGTATAAGTGGTATATGCTGTGGCGCATTTCCGGGGGTGGCCGGACGCGCCCCTGTCCGAACGGAGATCCCCACGATGGCGACACGACGCGGTAGTGAAATGCTGGATACCTATCTGCTGAAGGTCTTCAGCATGCTCATGGCCGAACGCAGTGTGTCGCGCACGGCCCTGAAACTGAACCAGTCCCAGCCGGCCATCAGTGTGGCGCTGAAAAACCTGCGCCAAATCCTGCAGGACCCGCTGCTGGTGCGTGAAAAGGGCGGCATGGTGCCGACCGAGCGTGCGCTGGCGATCCTGGAACATGCCCGATCGGCACTGGAGTCGATCGACGCCATGCTGGAATCGGGCGGGGATTTCGAGCCTGGCAGCAGCCGCCAGGTCTTTCGCATCGGCTCGCCGGATTACCTGGCGCCGGCCTTCGCCGCTTCGGTGGTGACGCGCTTTCGCCGCGAGGCCCCGCATGCGCAGCTGGTGCTGCACGCCCTGGGTCCGGATTTCGATTTCGAGCATTCCCTGGCCGAAGGCGAGCTGGATGTGGTGATCGGCAACTGGCCCGAACCACCCGATCGCATGCACTTGTCGGTGCTGCTGGAAGACGAGATCGTGTGTCTGGTGGCGGCCGATCATCCATTGGCGCGGCGCGGCATGACACTGGATGACTACCGGCGCATGCCGCATGTGGTGCCGACCCCGTATTCCATTACCCAGCGCGGCATGATCGATACCGTGCTGACATCCCTGCGCATTCAGCGCAGGGAATGTGTCGAGGCGCAGTCCTTCATGCTGGCGCCATACCTGTTGCCGGGCACGGACCTGGTGTTCACCACCACACGGCATTTCGCCAGCTATTACACGAAACTGTTGCCGCTGGCGATCCTGGAATCGCCGATCGAATTCCCGCTGATGCGGTTCTATCAATTGTGGCATGCGCGCAATCATCATGCGCCCTCCCATCGATGGTTGCGGCATTTGCTGGGTGAGTGTGGCCGAGGATGAGGCCGAGCACAGGACCGTCTTGGCAGGCTGTCCTGTGCTCGGCGCGGGAGCTGCTGCGGCGGCTCAGATTGCCCAGCCGCCCAGGTAGAACACGGCCAGGGTGATGGCGATGGTCAGGGTGCCGATGTTCAGCAGGCGCCATTCGCCGGCGAACAGGCGGCCGATCACCAGGGTGCAGAAGCCTAGCATGATGCCGGTGACGATGTTGCAGGTCAGTACGATGAACACGGCGCAGACCATACCGGCCATGGTGTCCACGGTGTCGTCCAGGTTCAGCCGGCGCACGCCGCCCAGCATCAGCAGGCCGACATACATCAGCGCCGGGGCGGTGGCGTAGGACGGCACCAGGCCGGCCAGCGGCGACAGGAAGATCAGGGCCAGGAAGCCCAGGCCGACGATGGCGGCGGTCATGCCGGTCTTGCCACCGGCTGCTGTGCCTGCCGCCGATTCGATGTAGGCAGCGGCCGGGGCGCCGCCCAGGCCGGCCGATACGATGGAACTGACCGAGTCCGCCGTCAGGGCGCGGCCGCCGTTGATGATCTGGCCATCCTTGTCCAGCTGACCGGCCTGGCCGGCCACGGCGCGGATGGTGCCGGTGGCGTCGAACACCGCTGTCATGACCAGGGCCAGGACGCTGGGGATGACCACCGCGTTGAGTGCGCCGCCGATGTCCATGGCGCCGATCAGCGAATGCTCGCCGTCGAAGGATGGCAGGGCGAACAGGCCCTTGAAGGTGACGGCCGGATCCCAGATCAGGCCGAAGGCCGACAGGGCCACGATGACCAGCAGGATCCCGCCCGGTACGCGCCGGTGTTCCAGGCCGAAGATCGCGGCCAGGCCCAGTACCGACAGCAGGGCCGGCATGGCACCGATCGTGCCCAGGGATACCGGCAGGCCGGGGTCGGGGTTCTTCACCACCAGGCCGACTTCGTTGGCGGCGATCAGCAGCAGGAACAGGCCGATGCCGATACCGGTGCCGTGCGCGATGCCGGCGGGCAGGTTGCGCAGGATCCAGGTGCGCACTCCGGTGGCCGAGATCGCGGTGAAGATGACGCCCATCAGGAACACCGCCCCGAGCGCGACGGCGGGCGACAGGCCCTGGCCCAGCACCAGGTCGAATGCCGTGAAGGCCGTCAGCGAGATCGCGCAGCCGACGGCGATCGGCAGGTTGGCCCACAAGCCCATCAGCAGCGAACCGAAGGCGCTGGTGAGACAGACTGCGATGAAGACCGATGTGGTGTCGAATCCCGCCTTGCCCAGCATGCCGGGGACGACGAAGACGGAATAGACCATCGCCAGAAAGGTCGTCAGGCCGGCCAGGGTTTCCTGGCGCACGCTGGTGCCGCGTGCCGTCAGCTGGAAGTGCTTTTCGAGCCAAGATGTTGAGGTTGCGGGGGCGCCAATCCCCGCCGGCAAGGCGTGTTCCTGCTCGCGCATGAGCGGTGTCTCCTGAATGGTTGGCGCCTTCTGGTGGTGCGGGCGCTTTGGGGGCTGGGCCATTCTAGGGAGGCCGGTTCGCGCTGTGCGCAAGCCGACCTGATGACAACTATCAAGCCTGGGTGATGTTCCCTGGGGTGGCTCAGGGTTTGTCCGGATGTTGCGCGAAAGGGGCCTGGCCCGTGTCAGAGAGGCTGGCTTGCAGCATGGCGGCGACCTTGGCAATGCACTGGCGCAGCCAGACGACTTCCGGGGCGCTGTGGCTGCGGCGATGCCACAGCAGGTAGAAGCGCATGGTGGGAAAAGGCAAGGGCGCGGGCAGGATGGAAATGGGCAGATGGCGGGCGTAGTGCTGGGCGAACTGTTGGCCGGTGGTGAAAATCAGGTCGGTGCGCAACAGCATGCCGGCGACCAGGCCGAAGTACGGGATGGTCATCTGGATGTTGCGCTTCAGCCCTTGGGATGCCAGGTGACCGTCGATGAAGCTCTGGCGTTCGGTGACGTGGGGGAAGGGCGCCAGGTGCGGCAGTTCCAGATAGTGTTTCAGGGTGAGTTCGCGGTGGGCGACCGGATTCTGGCTGCCGATCATGCAGACGACCTCGTCGTCGAACAGTCGTGCCATGTACATCTGGGGCGGGGGTTCGAGCCAGTTGCCGATGACGACATCCAGGCCGCCGTTTTCCAGGCCGCCCGCATAGTCGTAATCCGCGTTGATCGGGTGTACGATGAATTTGGCATGCGGCGCCTCGCGGCGCAGGATCTCGGCGATGTTCGGCAGGAACATCGCGTCCAGGTAGTCGGGGGCGCCCAGATGGAATTCCCGGTTGGATCGGGCCGGGTCGAATGCGCCCGGCGGCTGGGTGATGCGTTCGATGGCGCTCAGCGCATCATTGGCATGCGCCAGCAGTTCCAGGGCGCGGTCTGTTGGCACCATGCCGGTCTTGCCGCGCACCAGGATCGGGTCGCCGGTGATGTCGCGCAGGCGGCGCAGCGAATTGCTCAGGGCCGGCTGCGACAGCCCCAGCTTGATGGCGGCGCGCGAGACGCTTTGTTCGGTCACCAGGATCTGCAGGATGCGCAGCAGATGCGTGTCCATGGGTTCGCGGGTTCTTTGCATTGGCCTATTATTCACGGGCGTGTGCTGCCCGTCCACCGAATCCCGGCATGATGTTCCCCATCATGCCGAGCGAATGGTCCGGGCGGTGGCGTGGTGATATCGTGGACGCAACACCTGTTCAATGAAAAGAGGGATGCGATGGAGACCGATGTCATACGCTTTCACTATCGTGGCCAGACCCACGAAGTCTCCGGTCAGCCCACGACCCGCACTGTGCTGCAGTATCTGCGCGAGGACCTGGGCTGCATGGGCACCAAGGAAGGCTGCGCCGAGGGCGACTGCGGCGCCTGTACCGTCATGGTGGCCGAACCCGACGGCCAGGGCGGCGTGGCCATGCGGGCGGTGAACGCCTGCATCCAGTTCCTGCCCACGCTCGATGGCAAGGCGCTGTACACGGTCGAAGACCTGCGCCAGGAAGACGGCACGCTGCATCCTGTGCAGCAGGCCATGGTCGATTGCCACGGCTCCCAGTGCGGCTTCTGCACGCCGGGTTTTGTCATGTCCCTGTGGGGCATGTACCTGGCGCATGGCCCTCAGGATCCGGCGCCCACGCGGACCGAAATCGACGACGTGCTGTCGGGCAATCTGTGCCGCTGCACCGGCTATCAGCCCATCGTGCGCGCCGCCGGCGAAATGTTCGGCTATCCGGCCGCGTCCTTCGACCGGGCGGCCCTGGCCGGCATCCTGGCGGCGCTGCAGCGCGACGGCGTGTTCACTTATACGCATGACGGCCATACCTTCCATGCGCCGCGCACCCTCGACCAACTGGCGCAACTGCGCATGGATTACCCGGACGCCCGCATCCTGGCGGGCAGCACCGACGTGGGCCTGTGGGTGACCAAGCAGTTCCGTGATCTGCCGCATCTGATCTATATCGGCCAGGTGGCCGAACTGCGTGAACTGCGCCTGGAAGGCGATGATTTGCGCATCGGTGCGGGCGTGCTGCTCAATGATGCGTTTGATGCCCTGGTCGAGCATCTTCCAGAACTGGCCGAAATGCGCCAGCGGTTCGCGTCGTTTCCGATCCGCAATGCGGGCACCCTGGGCGGCAATGTGGCCAACGGTTCGCCCATTGGTGATTCCATGCCGGGCCTGATTGCTCTGGGCGCCCGCATCATCCTGCGTCAGGGAGACCGGGTGCGGGAAATGCCGCTCGAAGACTATTACCTGGGCTATCAGAAAAACGCGTCCGAACCGGGCGAGTTCGTCC
>NZ_JAVERO010000045.1:0-15390 GCF_034007085.1 Castellaniella sp.
CTTCTCAGCGGCGCGATGGTGACGCTCGCGCTGGCGACGGCCACTCTGGTGGTGGTGCCGCACATGCAACTGTCCGATGTGCCGCCTTCCGAAGGCCTGAAGCCCTATACGGAACAGCAGCTGCGTGGCCGCCAGGTCTATATCGAAATGGGCTGCGTCTACTGCCATTCGCAGCAGCCGCGCAGCCAGTCCCAGGCGCCGGATTTCCAGCGTGGCTGGGGCCGCGCGCCAGTCGCGGGCGATTACTACTATGACCATCCGCATCTGCTGGGCACCATGCGCACCGGGCCGGACCTGTTCAATATCGGGGCCCGCCAGCCCAGCGTGGACTGGAACCTGGGGCATCTGTACAACCCGCGTGCCTATGTGCCGGGCAGCAACATGCCGAGCTTTCCTTTCCTGTTCAAGCTCAAGGACAAAGCCGATCCGGGCGACAAGGTCGTCGGCCTGCCGCCCAGTTTCGCGCCAGCCGGCAAGGTCGTCGTGGCCACGCCCGAGGCGCTGGACCTGGTGGAATACCTGATCGGGCTGGATCACACCTATCCGGTCAAGCCTGGCGCGCAACTGCCTGAACTGTCCGGGCAGGCCAGTGCCGAAGGAGCCAAGCCATGAGCGACTCTCGATTCAAGCAGCAGCGCCGCGAGCAGCCCGAGCCGCAGGAGGGCAGCCGTCCGGTGCCCAAGGTGGTGCTGACGGTGATCGGTTTGCTGCTGGTGTGGGCGGTGTATCACCTGTATACCAGCTTCAATCCGATGCCGGCAGCGGTCGGGGATGACCGCGTCGTGGCGGATTTCGCCGTGCCGGCGACGGCGGACGGGGGACAGCTCTATACGGCCAACTGCGTGGCCTGTCACCAGGCCAGCGGTGCCGGAGTTCCGGGCGTGTTTCCGCCCCTGTCGAAATCCGAATGGGTGGCTGCGGCGGACCCGGGCATCATGATCCGCATTCTGCTGCACGGCATCCATGGTCCGCTGACGGTCGAAGGGGCGCAATACAATGGCGAGATGCCGAACTTTGCCCGCTTTTCCGACGAAGAAATTGCCGCCATGGTGACCCATGTGCGTTCCAGCTTTGGCAATACGGCTTCGGCCACCGACGCCAAGACAGTGGCTCAGGTCCGCGAGCAAACCAAGGCGCAGGCAGGGCCCTGGAAGGGTGACGAGGACCTGCGTCCCCTGCTGGGCGAGTAGCCTCGGGGACGCCCGGCGTGCGCTGGATTCTTGCGCTGGCAGTGGCTCTGGCGGCCGGTCTCGGGGCACTGTACGGCCTGACGGATGGCTTCACTGTCCTGACGGCCGAGGCCGCCCGCCGCCAGGACGTGGCGCGCAATCCCCGGCCGATCCCGGCGGTCCAGGTGCTGTATGGAGACGGCCGGATCCAGAGTCTGAATCAGGACCTGCGCCGCGACGGGCGCATCGCCATCGTCAATTTCTTCTATACGCGCTGCCTGTCGCTGTGCCTGGTCCAGGGCTCTCTCACAGAACGCCTGCAGCGGGCGATCGTCGAGCATGGGTTGCAGGACCGCATCCGGCTGATCAGCATCAGTTTCGATCCCCGTGAACGGCCGTCCGACCTGAGCCGCTATGCGGTGCGCATGAATGCCGATCCGGCCGTCTGGCAGTTTCTGTCCTTTGCACAGCCGGCGCAGCGTGATGCGGCATTGGACCTGTTCGGCATCACCGTCGTGCCGGCACCGTTGGGCGAATTCGAGCACAATGCCGCCTTCCACATCGTGACCCCCGATGGCCGCCTGGCGCGCGTCCTGGATCTGGATGATCCGGGCCTGGCGCTGCTGGCGGCCAAGGACGAGGCCGAGCGTGGCCTGGTTCCCGCTGGCGCTGTGCCGGGTGAACCGGAACGGCGTGCAGGCGAGGGCCGGACATGAGGTGCGCTAGCCGTGCCGTCTGGGCCTGGGGACTCGGCGCGCTGGTGTGCCTGGGATTCGCGGTGGGCTTGCGCGCCCCGTTGACGGCACTCATGAGTCTGCACATGCTGGTGCAGATTCCCTTGCTGGTGCTGGCCGGGGTGTGTGCCGAGCAGGCCTGGCGTGCGTGTCGGCCCGAGTCGGAGCCTGATGCGCGGCCGCGGCCCGCCTGGTCGTTCAATGAGTATGGCGTTCCAGGCTTGCTGCTGGTCAGTCTTGTCGGGGCGGGCTGGATGGTGCCCAAGGCGCTGGACGATGCCTTGACGGACTGGCGGGTGGCGGCGTTCAAGTATCTGGGGCTGCCGGTCTGCGGCTGGGTGCTGCGGGCTTCATTGCGGCGCTCCAACGTGGTCATCAAACTTTTTTTTCTGGGTAATTTCTGCTGGATGAGTGCGATCGTCGGCATGATCTATCTGGACCAGCCCATCCGTTTGTGCAATGCTTACCTGCAGGATGATCAGGACTGGTCAGGCCGGGGGCTGATTGCCCTGGCCATCGCCCTGCCGTCCTGCTGGCTGCTGGCTGAACTCAAACCAGTCTGGCGTTTTCTCAATCGTTGACAAGGATATTTCTCATGGACCAGACGCTGCAGGGATCGGACATGACCGGCGCGCCGATGCCGGCCTGGCACCGACGTGCCGGGCGGCTGGATGCGATCCTGGCCGAAGCCGGTCGCGCCTTGCAGGTTCTGGGTGGCACGGTTGCGCATGAACGCGCGAATCCGGCAGGGGCTGTGGCTGCCGATGATCCGCTGCTGTCCGACGCTGAATCGCGCCATGCCGCAGGCCTGATGCGGGTCAATCACGTGGGCGAGATCTGCGCCCAGGCCCTGTACCGGGGGCAGGCGTTGTGGTGCCGGAACGAAGGCGTCCGCCGGGTGCTGCTGCAGGCAGCCGCAGAAGAAGTCGATCACCTGGCCTGGTGCCGTCAGCGCCTGGATGAACTCCACAGCCGTCCGAGCCTGCTCAATCCTGTGTGGTATGCCGGTGCCTTCGGTCTGGGCCTGGCCGCCAGCCGGGCCGGGGTTCCGTACAACCTGGGCTTCATGGCCGAAACCGAACGGCAGGTCGAAGAACACCTGGACGGCCACCTGGAAGCCTTGCCGGCATCCGACCGGCGATCGCGGCGGATCGTCACGCAGATGCGCAACGACGAAATCGGGCATCGCGCCACCGCCGAAAACCATGGTGCGGCGCCTTTGCCAGCACTGGTGCGAGGCGCCATGCGCGTGATGTCCCGCGTCATGACCACGACGGCCTATCGGATCTGACCCAGAGCCTCCCTGGGCGTTTGCCTGGGTTGAAGGTCCGGGGGCGGGGCCTCTGCCCGCAAGGATGCATCGAATGCATATTCTGCTCGTCGAAGACGATCCTCTCGTGGCAAGCGGTATTGTGACGGGGTTGCGCTTGCATGGGCTGACGATCGATCATGTGGGTACGGCCCGCCTGGCGGATGCTGCGCTGGCGACGTCGTATTTCGATGTCTGTGTTCTGGACCTGGGACTGCCGGACGAAGACGGCATGGTCCTGCTGCGTCATTGGCGCGAAGAGGGCCGCGATCTCCCCGTTCTGGTGCTGACCGCGCGCGATGCGCCCTGTCATCGTGTGGAGGGCCTGCTGGGCGGGGCTGACGACTACCTGGTCAAACCGTTCGATCTGGATGAACTGCAAGCGCGGTTGCACGTACTGATGCGCCGGGTGGCGGGCCGCGCCACGGATTACATCGAGCACGGCGCGCTCCGATTCTGTGCGTCGACGGGTCAGGTGTGGCTGGCTGGCGAGCCGGTCATGCTGGCGCGCCGTGAACTGGCATTGCTACGGGCCTTGATGCAGAATCCCCAGGCCATCCTCAGCACAGAGCAGTTGTGCGACTGTGTCTACGGCTACGAGCAGAACGTGGAAAGCAACGCGCTCAACGTCCATATTCATCATCTGCGCCGCAAGCTCGGGACCCCGATCATCGAAACCGTGCGGGGCCTTGGCTACCGCTTGGGCGCCGCCGAAAAGGTCGTGGGCACATGAGTCTGCGCCTGCGCCTTTTGCTGTATATCGGCATTTCCCTGACAGCGCTCTGGACTCTGGTGGCGACCTGGATGCTGATCGATGCCCGCCAGTCGTTGCGCGAGGCATTGGACAATCGTCTGGCAGCGTCGGCGCGAATGGTGGCTGGTCTGGTGTCCCAGTTTCCCGACCCCCGGGACATGGTCTCGATGGGCGACAAGCCGTTGGATGTGATTGCCCGGGATGGGGTGGCGTGCGAGGTCAGCCTGGTGCGCAGCGAAGTCGTGCTCAGGACTGTGGCGCGCACGGCCGGCAGCCCCGAACTGATGCATGCGGACCTGGGCTTCAGCACCCACACCTATGGCCACAAGCGCTGGCGGACTTATGTATTGCGGCAGGGCGACGTCCAGATCGCCACGGCCGACAGCATCGACGTCAGAGAAGGCCTGCTCAAGGAATTGATCCTTTCTGCGGGGGTGCCGTTCGCGGTCGCCCTGTTTGGCACGCTGATCGTCTTGTGGCTGGGCATTACCCGGGGGCTGGCGCCCGTGGAGCGCATTCGCAGCCTGCTGGCCCGGCGCCGTCCCGGTGATGACAGCCCCTTGCCCGAAGTCGATGTGCCCATCGAACTGCAGCCGCTGCTGCAGACGATCGAGCAACTGCTGGAAAGACTGCAGGATGCCATCGTGCGGGAACGCCGGTTCACCGACAGTGCGGCGCATGAATTGCGCACGCCGCTGACCGGTGTGAAAACACATATCCAGGTGGCCAGGCTCGCCTTGCAGCAGCGGGATGCAAGCACCACGGAAGATGCACTGGCCAGCGCAGATCAGGGGGTTCGGCAATTGCAGAATATCCTGCAGCGCCTGCTGGACCTGGCGCGCCTGGAAAGCCCGGCCATCGCGGGGGAAGTGAGCGACCCCAGCGAGGCGATATCCAGTGCCATCGAGGCCTTGAAAGCCATGCATGGCGATGCCGTGGGCAGGATATCGGTCCAGGGGTCTGAATGCGCGCCGCCGGTCCGTGTGGCGCAGCCCCTGTTGGCCGGGGCCATTCAAAACCTGCTCGACAATGCCCTGCGCTACGCCCCTGCGGGTTCGCCCATCATGGTCGCCCTGGCGCCGCAGGGCAATGAGACCCTGCAGATCAGCGTGCTGGACACCGGCGCTGGCCTGAATGCGCAAGAGCGGGCCCAGGCCGTGGGCCGGTTCTGGCGCGGGGACCCGAAAATACCCGGTAACGGACTGGGCCTGTCCATCGTCCATACGATTGCCCGGCGGCATGCGGGCGCATTCGAACTCCTGGCACGAGAAGGGGGCGGACTGGAAGCACGCCTGACACTGCCTGTGGTGGATGATACAGCGCTTCCCTGAATTCCTTGAAGCTTGCAAATTTTAATGCTGCCTTAATCCTGGCTACTTATTGTGTCGCCAATTTGGCTGCGTTCAATCTGGGTCGCCACGGATTCCCCGGGGCGGCGCCAGGGTCCGACTGGACCGGATGCGGTCGCCATGGATACAGGCACGCATGCTATGACACCGATACTGGGAGTTTTGCTGGCGACAAGTTTTATCGCCTCCTTGGTGGCACTGGGGATTCTCGTCTGGGCGGTTGCCAATAAGTTGATCTTCGTCGGCAAGGCCGAGGCGTCCACCATTTTCATGGAAGGCGAGATCGGCCATCCTGATGACAGTGCCTCTTTTGGTCAGGAAAACGAGACGGCAACCCACCGTTTCGACGTATTGCGGGCGGGCATCGATCGCGCCGGCAAAGGCCCGGTGCTGGTGCTGGTCACGGCGGGCATACTCTGGCTGCTGATCGGCTCGACGTTCGGCGTCATAGCGTCCCTGAAACTGCACTGGCCGGACTGGCTGGCGGACATGGCGCAGATCACCTTCGGCCGCGCACGCACCCTGCATCTGAACATCGTGGCCTATGGCTGGCTTTCGGTCACGGGCATCGGGGTGGCGCTCTGGCTGTTGCCGCGCATCTTTCACACGCCATTGCGCCGGCCAAACATGGCCTATCTCGGGGCCTTTCTCTGGACGCTGGGCGTCCTGGGCGGGTCGATTGCCATCGCCAGCGGCTGGACAGATGGAATCGAGTGGCTGGAATTCCCCTGGCAATTCGACATCGTGCTGGCCCTGGGGGGGTTCTTCCTGGCCTGGCCGGCGATCGAGACGGCCGCACGGCGGAAAACACCCCATATTTATGTGTCGGGCTGGTATTTCCTGGCCGGCATGATGTGGTTTCCCTTTCTGTTCCTGGTGTCGAACATCCCCGGCCTGCACATGGGCGCCCAGCAGGCCACGGTGAACTGGTGGTTCGCCCACAACGTGCTGGGCCTGTGGCTGACGCCCATGGGCGTGGGCATGGCTTACTACATCATTCCCAAGATCATCGGCAAGCCGGTGTATTCATACAACGTGTCGCTCCTTGGTTTCTGGAGCCTGGCGCTGTTCTACAGCCAGGTCGGAATCCACCATCTGATGGGCGGGCCGATCCCGACCTGGGCGGTGACGCTGTCTGTCGTCCACAGTGTGATGATGTTTGTGCCGGTGATCGCCGTGGCGATCAACCAGCACGTCACGGTCGCCACCAATATGTGGGCGTTCAAGCAATCGATGGCGCTCCGGTTCGTATGGATTGGCGCGCTGATGTATACCCTGTCTTCTTTCCAGGGCTCGATCGAGGCCATCCGGTCGGTCAACTCGATCACGCATTTCACGCACTACACCGTTGGACACGCGCACCTGGGTGCCTACGGTTTCGTGTCGCTCGTGCTGTTTGGCACGCTCTATTACATGATGCCGCACGTCCTGGGCCGGCGCTGGCCCTATCCCAGACTGGTGCAGGTGCATTTCTGGCTGGTGGTGGTTGGGTTTTCGATCTACTTCATCGCCTTGACCGTCGCCGGCGTCCTGCAGGGCATGGATTTGATGAATCCGGGGTCGAGATTTTCCGAAATCACCCGGTCGATGATCCCCTATCTTGAGGGCCGGTCCATCGGCGGCACCTTGATGACCCTGGGCCATTTCGTCTTTGCCGCGCATTTTGCCGTGCTGCTGCTGAAAAAAGAATCGGGCGCCAAGCCGGCCGATGTGTTTGCTCCTGTGGAAGCGTCATGAACAGACTGTTGCCCCTTCTCGTCGGCGCAATCGGCGTCCTGCTGCTTGCCACCCTGATGCTGGTGATCCTGCCGGCCTGGCAGATGCGCACGGCGCAGCCGCCCGAGCAGCTCCCGCCCTACACCGGACAGCAGCTGCTCGGGCGCCAGCAGTACGTCGCCAACGGCTGCGTCTACTGCCACAGCCAGCAGCCCCGTTCCACGGGCCAGACACTGTTCGACAGCGCCAGCGGCTGGGGTCGTGCCTCGACCCCGGGGGATTATTTCTATGACGCGCCCCATCTGCTGGGCACCATGCGCACGGGTCCCGATCTGCTCAACATCGGTGCTCGCATGAAGAGCCGTGACTGGCATCTGACGCATCTGTACCAGCCGCGGTCCATCTTCGACTGGAGCATCATGCCCTCGTACCCCTATCTGTTCGAAGAAAAGGATCAGGCATCGCCGGGCGATGTCGTGGTGCGCCTGCCTGCCCAGTTCCAGCCGTCTGGCGGGCGGGTGGTCGTGGCGCGCAAGGAAGTACTGGATCTCGTCGAATATCTGCTGAGCCTGGATCGCACCTACCCGGCCAGCCCCGAGGAATTGCAGAAAAGGGACCGCGGATATGACCAGCGTCCGGAAACGGCGCTGGCAGGACATGCGGGGTAGGAACGCCATGAAACCCAATCACCACGCGACAACACCCCGGGTCGATGACATCGACCCCACGTTCGAACCCTGGGAGCCATCGCGCCCGATCCCCATTTTCCTGCTGGCGGTCCTGATTGCCCTGGCCTTGGGCGGTGTCGGCATGTATCTGAGCGATCTGGCACCCTGGGCGGATGCCGGCGCGTCCGATCCGGTCGCCAGCATTCCGGCAGCGCCCGTCACGCAGGCTGCGCCGGCAAGCCCCGATTCCAGCACCGTGCAGAATGCGCCAGTGCTGGTCCATGCGGGCCGAGGCAGTGTGTGGAGCTGCGCATCCTGTCATGGCGATCAGGGGCAGGGGGCCGGCAGCACGCCGCGCCTTGCAGGTCTGGATGAAACGTATCTGGCCAAGCAGTTGCGTGATTTCGCCGCCGAAACCCGGCTCAACGAATCCATGCACTACGTGGCGCGTGAACTGACGGATCAGGATATCGCCGAAGTCGCAGCCTACTACGCAAGCCTGCCCGTGCCCCGACTGGTGTTGCCGCAATCCGATGCAGACCTGGACCGAGGTCGCATGCTGTTCGAAAAAGGGGACTGGAAACGCAACGTACCTGCCTGCGTGAGCTGCCACGGGGACCAGGGGCAAGGCGTGGGCACGTCCTTCCCGCCCCTGGCGGCGCAACGTCCCGAATACCTGTTCAATCAGCTGGCGGCATGGAAGGGCGGCCACCGGCACAATTCGCCGCAATCCCTGATGGATGACATTGCCAGCCGGCTGTCCTATCGGGACCTGTATGCGGTGTCCAATTATGCGGCGTCCTTACCGGGGCCTGGCGCTGATGCCGCTCATTAAGCGTAGAGAGCCAAGATGACACACAAGCATTCCTCGGCCCGGCCTGAAGCCGGTACCCGCAAGCGGCTGTCCGGCCCCCAAAGGTTGGCCTGGAGCGCGGGTTTGGGCATTTTGCTGTTCGGTGCCGGCTATCTGGTTCATGACAGCGGCCTGATGTCGCGCTATTTCACGCCGGATCAGGGTGATGTGGCGCAAGGCGGCCAGGCCTACACCCGTGCAACCATGGAGGCCAAGCGCAAGACATACTACGCAGACAGGACGGCGCCCACCGCCGGCATGCCGGTCGGTGCCGACGGTTATTACGCGCCGCCTTCAGAGGACAGCATCCCTGACGGCCCCTACGGCGATGCCGTCAGGCGGGGCCGCGCCATCTTCATGGAGCCGGCCTCCATGGTGTCCGATCATGTCGGCAATACGCTGGCATGCGTCAATTGCCATCTCGATGCCGGGCGCCGGGAAAATTCAGCCCCCATGTGGGGCGCCTACGTGCGCTATCCGGCGTACCGCAGCAAGACGCAATCCATCAGCACCATCGAAGACCGGATCAAGGGCTGTTTCACGTATTCAATGAATGCGCAGGGTTCGCCGTCGGGGCAGCCGCCGGCGGCCGGCAGCGATGTCTACCGCGATCTGATCACCTATTTCTATTGGATGTCCGATGGCGCGCCGACGGGAGAGAAACTGCCCGGTTCCGGCTATCCCAAGGTCAAGAAACCCGAGGCAGGGTATGACGTGGTCCGCGGACAGGCGGTCTACACGCAGAACTGCGCCCTGTGCCACGGTGCGGATGGCCAGGGCCAGCGCGATCCCGACAGTGGCGTGGTGTTTCCTCCTCTGTGGGGGCCCAACTCGTACAACTGGGGGGCGGGCATGGCGCGTATCGACACGGCAGCCGGGTTCATCAAGGCGAACATGCCGCTGGGCAAACCGTTCTCGCTGAGCGACCAGGACGCCTGGGATGTTGCGGCCTTCATTGACAGCCATGAGCGCCCCAAGGACCCCCGTCAGACCGGCACCCTGGAAGCGGCGCGCGTCCAATTCCATGAGGGCGAGGAAAGCTTCTACGGCAAGGAAGTCAACGGGAAGATCGTCGGCGGGGGCACTGGGCCGAACGGTTGATCGCGCCATGCCGAGGACGGCTTCGGCGGCTGTGGCCGACCCCCTGGACCTGGAATCCCTGCGCCCCGCCGGGCGCATGATCTTTTCGGTTCGCGGCATGTTCTGCGCCAGTTGCGCCATGGCGGTGCAGCGGGTCATCGACAAAGTGCCAGGTGTGCTGGACAGCCACGTGAACTTCACGTCCGGCTCTGCTCTGGTCCGATGGGATCCGGTGCAGTTTGATTTCCAGGCCCTGTTCGATCGAGTGCAGGGCCTGGGCTACGAGATGTCGCCGCTGCTGGACGACAGCGAGGTGAACCGGTCCCTGGACAAGCAAGCGGTGCGGATCCGGCTGCAGTTGATCGTCGCGGCCTTCTTCGGCATGTGGAGCATGCTGGGGACCTGGATGCTTTACCTGGGTCTCGGGGCGGTGGCCGGCATCGATGCCTGGCTGGTGGGGTGGGCCGCAACGATCTTCAGCCTGCCGGTGGTGCTGTACAGCGGGCTGGATTTCTATCGGGCGGGCTGGAAAACCGTACGGGCCGGGGTGCCGGGCATGGATGCGCTCATCTCGCTCGGCGTCTGGGGATCCTTGCTGCTGTCGCTCTGGAACCTTTCCCGGTATTCGCCCGCAGTCTATGTCGATGCGGCGACGATGCTCGTCACGTTTTTGCTGGTAGGGCGCTTGATCGAGATCCGCGCACGCAAGCACAACCTGGCGGCAATCGATGCGCTGCGTCAGCTCATGCCGGAAACGGCCCGCCTCATCCTGCCCGATGGCAACCAGACGATCGTTGCGCTGGAATCCGTCCAGCCCGGTTCCCAGGTCTATGTGCTTGCGGGCGAGCGGGTGCCTGTCGATGGGGTCATAGACCACGGTGCATCGCAGGTGGATGCGTCCTTGTTGACGGGCGAATCGTTGCCGCGGCCGTGCACGGTCGGCGAACACCTGCATGCCGGCATGGTGAATCTGCAGGCGCCGCTGGTGCTGCGGGTGGAGCAGGCCCAGGGCCAGCGATATGCCGATCGGCTGGGCCTGCGCATGCTGGAACTGTTTGGCGCGAAGTCCTCGATGTCAAGGCTGGCAGAACAATTTGCCCGGTGCTTGCTCCCCATCGTGTGCGTGCTCTCGGTGTTGGCGCTGATGCGCCACCTGTGGATGGGGATGGCCGTCGATCAGGCATTGCTGGCTTCGCTGTCGGTGCTCGTCGCCGCCTGCCCTTGCGCCGTCGGGCTCGCCCTGCCGCTGGCATTCTCGACGGGCAGCGCGCGCGCTTCACGCCTGGGCATCCTGTTTCGAGACCCTGCCAGTGTCGAAGCCCTGGCGCGTGGTCGCACGTTTGCCTTCGATAAGACGGGCACGCTGACGACTGGGCGGCTGGCGGTGGCACGGGCGGTCAGCAAACGCCTGGCCCCCGGCGAGCTTGTGCGCATCATGGCCAGCGCGGAATCTGGCGTTGCGCATCCGGTGGCCAGCGCCATCGTTCAATATGCCGGCGCGCTCGGGATCGAAGATTTGCCGCTGGCACCGCAGGTCGAGCGGCACCCGGCAGGCGTGCGTTATACCGCACCCGATGGGGCGCTATGGCTGATCGGCGCCGCCCAGTGGCTGGAAGCGCAAGGCGTGCGCTGTACCGAGTCGCTGGGGGCGGCCATGGATCCTGTCACAGGTCCGGCGTCGGGAGCGACGGTTCATGCCGCTCGTGATGGGCGCTGGGAAGGCCGGATCGAACTGCAGGACACGATCGGGGCCGAATCGCGGGCAGCCCTGGATACGCTGCGCCAGGCGGGTTGCCGCACACTGCTGGTGACCGGCGATCATGCTGCGGCGGCGCACTGGGTGGGCCGGCAGCTTGGATTCGAGCCGCAGCACATTCACGCCGCCTGCAAGCCCGATGACAAAGTGGGTGTCCTGCAGCAGTACGGCCGCGGGACGGTGTTTATCGGCGATGGCATCAACGACACGCTCGTGCTTGCCGCAGCGGATTGCGGCGTGGCCATCCCGGGCGCGAATGCCATCGCCGTCACGGCTTCCGGCGTGGTGATCACGCGCGGCGGCCTGGGGCAGGTGGTCCAGGCGCGCCGCATGGCGCGCCAGATCCTGCGGCGGATTCGGCAGAACCTGTTTTTTTCGATCTGCTACAACGTCGTCATCGTGGCGTTGTTCCTGCAGGTTGGCGTCACCCCTGGTGCCGCTGCCGTTGCCATGCTCCTGAGCAGCATGACGGTTCTCGGCAACTCGGTGCGCCCCGTGGGCATGTCCAAGCAATGCCAGCTTTCCTAGGGATTTACCCTTGAATGTTGCTGATAGGCAACGAATCGCTGGCTATCATCTATTGACAATAAATTTATCTTGCAATGCAGCAAGATCGTTCTATATAATCTGTTCATCGGATGTCGAAACGTGATTGCAGCGGGGAAACCCCTGGTCACGGCGGCTCGAAACCCAGGTTTCTCGCAGCCCGACATGCCCAGGTTGTCTCCTCCACCCTCCTCCTTTGGTGGATTTAGCCCAGGATCTTCGGATCTTGGGCTTTTTTTTTATTCCGGCCTACTGCAGCCAGGGGATCTGGGTGAAGGCTTGCAGGATGGCGGCGTTGACCAGATCCACAAAGAACGCACCGACCAGGGGCACGATCAGATAGGCCTTGTACGATGGGCCGAAGCGGTCGGTGACGGCCTGCATGTTGGCGATGGCCGTGGGGGTGGCGCCCAGGCCGAAGCCGCAATGGCCGGCAGCGACCACGGCAGCGTCATAATCCGACCCCATGAATCGGTACGTGATGAAAGTCGCATACAGCATGATCGCGACGACTTGTGTTGCCAGGATGACGGCCACAGGGCCGGCCAGGTCGGCCAGTTCCCACAGGCGCAGGCCGATCAGCGCGATGGCCAGGAACAGCGACAGGGCGGTGTTGCCGAACACGTCGATTGCGCGGTCGAACATCCGGAAGCGGAACAGGTGGGTCAGGGTGTTGCGGATCACCACACCGCTGGCCAGCGCCCAGATGAAGGTGGGCAGTTCGATGGCCGTGCCGTGGGTCCAGCGGCTGAGCAGGTCGGCGCAGACCAGGCAGGCGGCGAACATGGCCAGGGTTTCGATCGCGCTGTAGGTCGTGATCAGGCGTGGCTGGTCAACGAGTTCGAATGCCAGGCGGTTGGCTTCCTCGCTTTCCGTGCCTGGGTTGTGGCGCGGCGTGCCGGATAGGGTTTCGATGCTGGTGCGCGCCTGCGCATCCGGCACGGGTGCGCGGCCCTGCCGGCGGATCAGGTAACGCGCCACTGGCCCGCCGACCAGGCCGCCGAAGACCAGGCCGAAGGTGGCCGTGGCGATGCCCAGCGTGGTGGCCCCGGTGATGCCGTAGCGGGTTTCCAGCACCGGCCCCCAGGCGCCTGCGGTGCCGTGGCCGCCGGTCAGCGTGATCGAGCCGGCCATCAGGCCGATCAGGGGCTTGAGGCCCAGCAGTGCCGCAAGGCTCACGCCAATGATGTTCTGCACCACGATGAAAGCGGAGACCAGCGCCAGCAACACGGCAAGCGGCCTGCCGCCTGCTTTCAGCCGCGTGAAATCCGCGCTCAGGCCGATCGAGGCAAAGAACATCAGCATGCACGTCGTCTGCAGATCGGTGTCGAGCCTGAACGTCAGGCCCGTGGTGGCGTTCAGCAAGGTGATGAAAAATGCGGCCACCAGGCCGCCTGCCACGGGTTCAGGGATGTTGAACGAGGACAGCAACCGGATGCGAAAGACCAGCCAGTGCCCCAGGAGCATGACGAGGGCGGCGGCGATCAGAGTGTATTGGCCGTTGAGGGTGATTTCCATGGAGACTCCAGGCGCGAAGGTGATGCATTCTAAAACGTGGCGCCTGTGTTATCGGCCTTGCCAGGCTCCCAGCCGTTCCGACAGCCGGTCGGCCAGCTTGCGGATGGCCTGCCCTGCGCGTGCTTCGAGCGCCGGGTTGGCTTCCAGCGAACGGATGCTGACTGCCACGCCGGCCACGGCCTCGGGGTGGCGCGAATCAAAGACCGGGGCACCGTAGCAGTACATGCCCTCGCGGACGCATTCGTGATCCAGCGAATAGCCGCGTTGCCGTGTGCGCTGCAATTCGGTGATCAGGCTTTCGGCATCGCGCACCCCTTTGGCGGTGAGCGGTTCGGGCCAGGCATGGCCAGTGCCGCCGAACAGTTTGCGGATGCTTGAGTCGGGCAGGGTGCTGAGCATGGCCAGGCCCGTGGCGGTATAGACCGCCGGCAGCCGCATGCCGGCATGAAAACTCAGACCCAGGGGGTGTTTGCCGTTGCGGCAGGCAATGTACACGACCTCGGCGCCGTCACGCACCGACAGTGTGATGGTTTCTTCCGGCAGGATACGCATATCGTCCCAGGAGGCGAAGAATTCCTGCGTGATGTCCAGGCGCGCCATGAAGGCATTGGCCCACATCATCACGTGCGGCCCCAGTGTCATCTGGCCGCCCTCCAGTCGCGTGATCAGGTTCAACTGTTCCAGTGTGGCGCACAGGCCGTGCAGGCTGCTCTTGGGCAGTTGCAGCGTCCTGGCCAGTTCAGCCAGCGTGACGGGCCGGCCGGCACGGGCCAGCAGGTCCAGCACGGCAGAGGCGCGGGCGACGGCTGGGGCGGGAATTCTATCAGTGCTCATGGGGGGATCGTTGGGGTGGGCCGATATTCGGCGGGTTTCCGTCGGGATGTATGGCGGACATGGCCCGGCGACGGATTGACGCCTGAGGCGCTGAGCCGCTATTATTTTGTTTGTTCATTCTGATAAACAACGTTCATTATACTGAACGATCAATGGGGGCACAAGTATGTTGGCACTCAACAAGCCAGACCTGCTGCGTCAGCAGGCCTATCTCGATGGTCAATGGTGCGATGCGGATTCCGCCGAGACCTTTGCTGTGTTCAATCCGGCGACGGGCGAAACCCTGGGCACCGTGCCGCGCATGGGCGCGGCAGAGACCCGACGGGCCATCGAGGCCGCGCAGGCGGCCTGGGGTCCCTGGCGCGCGCTGACGGCCAAGGAACGCGCGGCCATTCTGCGGCGCTGGTTCGATCTGATGACCGAACATGCCCAGGACCTGGCGCTGATCATGACCGCCGAACAGGGCAAGCCGCTGAGCGAGGCGCGGGGTGAAATCGCCTACGGGGCCGCATTCCTGGAATGGTTCGCCGAAGAAGGCAAGCGCGCCTATGGCGACGTGATTCCCACATTTGCCCGGGACCGCAGAATCGTCGTCACCAAGGAACCCATCGGGGTGTGCGCAGCCATCACCCCCTGGAATTTCCCTTCGTCCATGATCACTCGCAAGGCCGGTGCGGCGCTGGCGGCCGGTTGTCCCCTGGTCGTGAAACCCGCAGAGCAAACCCCTTTTTCAGCCCTGGCCCTGGCGGTGCTGGCGCACGAGGCCGGCGTGCCGCCGGGCGTGTTTTCCGTCGTGACGGGGGATGCGGCCGCCATCGGCGGCGAAATGACGTCCAACGACCAGGTGCGCAAGGTGTCGTTCACGGGGTCCACCGAGGTCGGGCGCCTGTTGATGCGCCAGTGCGCGCCTTCGATCAAGAAGCTGTCCCTGGAACTGGGCGGCAATGCGCCTTTCATCGTATTTGATGATGCCGATCTGGATGCGGCCGTGGAAGGCGCCGTGGCCAGCAAATACCGCAACGCCGGACAGACCTGCGTGTGCACCAATCGTTTCTATGTGCAGGATTCCGTGTACGAGGCCTTCAGCCGCAAGCTGGTGGATGC